>JAGXHP010000117.1 GCA_024636135.1 Chloroflexota bacterium | reverse complement strand
CCGTTACCCCGATCGGGACCGGCGCGAGCGGCCTGTGGGACGGGGTGATGGCCAATGCGTCGGCGGTGCGGCGCATCGACCGGTTCGACGCCGGCCCATTCCCCTCCCAGATCGCGGCCCAGATCGACGACTTCGACCCCGCCGACCACCTCGAGGCGCGCCGAGCGCGGCGGCTGGATCGGTTCAGTGCACTGGCGGTCGTCGCGGCCCGCCAGGCATACCAGAGCGCCAAGCTCGAGGCGCACGCGGGTGAGCGGACCGGCGTCTTCATCGGCTCGGCGCTGGGCGGCACCGCCTTTGGCGAGGAGCAGCATGCCGCGTATGTCGCCCGGGGCGTGCGGGGGGTGGCACCGACCCTGGCCCTGGCCGTGTTCGGCGGGGCGGGAGCCAGCAACATCGCCATCGACCTCGGCCTGACCGGGCCGGCGGTGGGAAACGCCAACTCCTGCGCGTCGGGGGCAGTGGCCATCGGCCAGGCACTCGAGGCAATCCGCAGCGGCACCGTGGACGCGGCGCTGGCGGGTGGCTCGGAGGCACCCTTGGCACCGCTCACCTTCGGCGCCTTTGCCATGATCCGCGTGCTGTCCCAGCGCAACGACGATCCGGAGCACGCGTCTCGTCCGTTCGATGTCGGGCGCGACGGGTTCGTGATGAGCGAGGGTGCCGCGGTGCTGGCACTCGAGGAGCGCGAGGCCGCGCTGGCGCGAGGCGCGCGGGTGATCGCCGAGGTCGTCGGATACGGGGCCAGCAACGACGCGTACCACATGACCGCGCCTCGTCCCGATGGACGCGATGCGGCGCGCGCCGCGCGCACGGCGATCGCGGACGCCGGGATCGACGCGGGCCGCATCGGCTACATCAACGCCCACGCGTCGAGCACGCCACTCAACGAGCCGGCCGAGGCGCGAGCCATTCGGGCAGCACTCGGCGACGTTGCCGACGAAATCCCGGTATCGGGCACCAAGGGCCTCTACGGACATGCCTTGGGCGCGTCAGGGGCCATCGAGGCCGCGATCACGGCGATGGCGATCGATCGCGGGATCCTGCCGGGCACCTGCAACCTCGAGACGCAGGATCCCGACGTCGACCTCCGCATTCTGCGGGAGGCCACGCCGGAGTCCGTTGATGCCGCCCTGTCGACCTCGTTCGGGTTCGGTGGCATGAACGCGGCGCTCGTCCTGGCACGACACGACTAGCCCGTGCGTGCGTCCCCATCCGGGCGGGCGACAGCCCACTCCAGTGCCTCCTCGAAGGCGGTCGCACCCGATGCCTTGTCCACGATCACCGTCATGCGGTCCTCGCGGATCATCGCCGGCAGGTCGTCGGCCGAGCTCCCGGTCCAGTAGATGACGGGCAGACCGGGGTACCGATGGCGCGTCGCGAGGAAGAGCGCGGCGCTCAGCTCGTGCTCGAGCCGCCAATCGAGGATCACCACGTCGGGCGCGGGAGCGGTCCGGAGCGCCGCGAGGAACGCCATCGGCATGCGAAAGACCGATGGTGCTGCGCCGTTCGCCTGGCAAACATCGGCGGCGAGGGTGGCCGCGGCCATCTCGTCCTCCACGATCCACACCTGGCGCAACGCTGTCATCGATTCCGGCCCCCACTCGTCGTCCACGCCGGTGCGACGGTGCATGCCGCGTGCCGGTCCGGTGGCCGCGCTCTACCATGGAAGGACATGACCTCGATCACGCGCCGCTCGACCACGACCGTGCTGGTCGGCGACATCCCGGTCGGGTCGGCGCACCCGGTCGTGGTGCAGTCGATGACGAACACCGACACCGCCGACGCCGATGGCACCGCCATCCAGGTCGCGCAGCTGGCCCATGCCGGTTCGGAGCTCGTTCGCATCACGGTGAACAACGACGCTGCGGCCGAGGCAGTTCCCGTCATCCGGGAGAAGCTCGACCGCCTCGGCGTGGACGTGCCGATCATCGGCGACTTCCACTACAACGGCCACCTGCTGCTCACGAAGTACCCGGCGGCGGCAGCAGCGCTGGCGAAGTACCGCATCAACCCGGGCAACGTCGGCACGAAGCGCCGCGACGAGCAGTTCGTCCAGATCATCGAGGTGGCGATCGCGAACGACAAGCCGGTCCGCATCGGCGTCAACTGGGGCTCGCTCGACCAGCAGCTGCTGACCCAGATGATGGACGCCAACGCGCTCCTGCCCGAGCCGGCCGACAGCCGCGAGGTGATGATCGAGGCGATGCTCGAGTCGGCGCTGCGCTCCGCTCGGCTGGCCGAGGAGACGGGCCTGCCGCACGACCGGATCATCATCAGCGCCAAGGTCTCGGGGGTGCAGGACCTCGTGGAGGTCTATGCCCGGCTCGCCGAGCGCTGCGACTACCCGCTCCACCTCGGCCTGACCGAGGCGGGCATGGGCGCCAAGGGCATCATCACCTCGACTGCGGGCCTCGCGATCCTGCTCCAGCGCGGCATCGGCGACACCATCCGCGTCTCGCTCACGCCGGAGCCCGGCGGCGATCGGACCCAGGAGGTCCAGGTCGCGCAGCAGGTGCTGCAGTCGATGGGCATGCGCTCGTTCCTGCCACAGGTCTCCGCCTGCCCCGGCTGCGGGCGAACCACGAGCACGTTCTTCCAGGAGATGGCGCGCGACATCCAGGCCTATCTCGTGGAGCAGATGCCGAAGTGGCGCGAGGCGCATCCGGGCGTCGAGGAGCTGCGGGTGGCGGTCATGGGCTGCGTGGTGAACGGTCCCGGCGAGTCGAAGCACGCCGACATCGGAATCTCCCTGCCCGGCACCTTCGAGGAGCCGGTCGCCCCCGTCTTCGTGGACGGAGAGAAGACCGAGACCCTGCGCGGCGATGACATCGTCCCGCGCTTCCTCGCCATCCTCGACGGCTACATCGAGCGCCGATACCCCGCTCCGGGAAGCGTCAGCCGCAGTCCGGAATAGCTGGCTGGACCGGGTCTCGGACCTCCTGGGCGATCCGGCGGCCGGTGATCTCCGATGCGCCGTCGGCTCCGATCTCGATCGTCGCCACCAGGTAGCTGTTCGACGGGATCCCCGGCTGCACGCGGGATTCGTCGATCACCTCTCCCCCGGTTGAAATGCGCAGCGTCCCACCGACCTCCCCGAACTGCACGAGCAGGCGTTCGCACCCCGATACGCTGGCGGTTCCCCCGCCGCTGGACGAATCGGCCTCGAACTCGTACTCGACCTCGACCGGGTCCGTCGATCGATTGGTGACCTCCAGCATGAGCTGCGGTCCCACGGCCTGGGGCCCGACGGGCTGCGCCGGTGCTTCCTCGATCCGCTGGACCGTGGCGAAGCAGCCAGTGAGCAGAATCCCGAGCCCGATGGCCAACGCACGGGTGCCCATCGCCTACCGCCGGGGCTCCCAGCTGAAGAATCGAAGGGCACCGATCACGCCGATGAGCCCCCATCCGGCCATCACGCCGAGCTCCTGCCACGGGAAGTCGGCCGCGCTGCCCGCCGCGTACAGGCCCAGCATCGCATCGGCGAAGTGGCGCACGGGGAGAATGTGGCTCACCGCGTCGACCCAGGCCGGCGCGTTCTCGATCGGGATGAAGACGTTGCTGATGAACAGGACGGGCAGGATCGTGGCGTTCACCACGGCCGGGGCAGCGTCCGAGTTCGGAATCAGGCCGGTCACTGCCAGCCCGATCGCCGAGAACGAGGCGGACCCCACCACGAGGACGAGCAGCACCGTGGGCATCACCGCCCACGGGATCTCGACCCCGTAGGCGATCGCACCGAACCCGGCCACGATGACGACCAGAAGGAACCCGATGACGATTGCGTGGCCGATGCGTCCCGCGAGATACGCCCACGGGGGCAGCGGCGTGCCACGGATGCGCTTGAGGATTCCCTCGTCCCGGGCGATCGTCACCGTCATGGCGAGGTTCGTGTACGTCGCGGTGATCACGCTGAAGACGATGATCGCCGGCGTGAAGAAGGCCGACGCCCCCTCCCCGAACAGGACGTTGAAGATCACCATGAAGATCAGTGGGAACGCGAACGTGAAGAACGCCGCGGGCGGATTGCGCCAGAACGCACGGTTCTCATAGCGAATCTGGCGCAGGGCCAGGGCGAGGCCGTTCATTCGGTCGCCTCCGCATCGGCGGTGAGCTGGAGGTAGACGTCCTCGAGGGAGCGCCGGTTGACCTCGAGATCGCCGATGGGTGTCTCGGTCTCGAGTGCCCAGCCGGTCAGGAGGTTCAGCGCGCGGGTCGGCGCGTCGGTCTCGATTTCCCATGCCGAGCCCGCCACCCGAGCGCCAGCGGCATCGGGCGGGATGGCGCCGTCGGGGAGCCGGAAGCGAATCCTGGTCGCCGCCGACGTTGCGCCGATGAGCTCGTCCGCGGTTCCCGAGGCGACGATCTGCCCGTCCGCGATGATCGCGAGGCGATCCGCCAGGGCCTGGGCCTCGTCCATGAAGTGCGTGGTCAGAAAGATCGTCTTGCCAAGGGCCGTCAAGCCGCGGACCGTCTCCCATGCCTGGCGCCGTGCCGACGGGTCGAATCCGGTGGTCGGCTCGTCGAGGAACAGGAGCTCCGGGTCGCCCGCCAGCGCCACGGCGAGGTCGACGCGACGTCGCTGCCCTCCGGAAAGCTTCTTCACCCGCTGGTCGCGCTGCTCGGTGAGGCCGGCGAGACCGATCACCTCGTCCACGTCGCGCGGCGCCGGGTAGTAGCCGGCGATCATCTCGACGACCTCGCGGACCGTGAGGTAGAGGTCCACCCCGGTCTGCTGGAGCACGATCCCGACCCGCCGCTTCAAAGCCGGCTCGTTCCGCCCCGGATCATGTCCAAGCACGCTGATCTCACCCGCTGTGCGGGTGCGATGCCCCTCGAGGATCTCGACGGTCGTCGTCTTGCCCGCGCCGTTCGGGCCGAGCAGGGCAAAGACCTCGCCACGCTCGACGCGCAGGTCGATCCCGCGAACCGCCTCGAGCGAACCGTAGGTCTTGCGTAGGCCGCGCAGGTCGATCGCCGCGTCGGCCAGGGTCATGTGGCGGCGGCCAGGAAGGTCCAGGCGGCGATGGTCAGGGCGAGGACGATGAAGGTGACGAGCGCCAGGGGCATGAGGGCCACGCTCAGCGGCCGCGATGGCGCAAGCGCAGGGCGCTCGGTCCCGGGCTGGTCCGTCTGGTCACGCGTCGCCGGAACGTTGCTCTCCATGATCACTCCTCGATGATGGCGGCCAGCTTCTCGTTCAGCGAGGTCGCCGAGATCTGCCCGATCTGTCGTGCCACGATAGTCCCATCGCGGCCGATGAAGTAGGTCTCGGGCGCGCCGAGGATGCCATAGTCGCCGGCCACGCGTTCGCCGGGATCCATCGCCGCCGGCCACGTGGCGCCGTTGCGAGCCATGAAGTCCCGCGCGGCCTCCGATCGGTCGCGGAACACGATCCCGACGACCGCGAGGCCGTCATCGGCGTGGGCTGCAGCTGCGCCGCGAAGCAGAGGGAACTCCTCGACGCACGGCCCGCACCAGCTGGCCCAGAAGTTCACGATCACCGGTCGGCCGCGGAGGTCCGCGAGACGCAGCGCGTTGCCGTCGAGATCGGCGACGGTGAAGTCGGGAGCCATGCGGCCGATGGCGGTCGGAGTCCCCACCGCACCGCGACTGACAACCAGCGCGCCCAGCAGCACCAGCAGCGCCAGCGGCACCGTTGCCGCCGCGATCAGGTACGGCAACCCGAGGCTGCCCAACGCAGGACGCCGGGGCTCGGCGCCGGCCGCGGCGTCCATTGGACCCTCAGTGCGCGGCGGCGTCGTCGTGCGAGCCACGCTCCGTATCGTGCCACTCGTGGTTCGCCGCGCGGATCCAGGCCACGATGCCGAGGACGAGCACGAGCAGTCCCGGGATCGCCAGGAAGGGGTTGGCCAGCTGTTCCTCGGCGCGGAAGACGAGCCCGGATCCGAGCAGTGCCATGCCGACCGACATCACGACCGGAAGGTAGCTGGGTGCCGGAAGGTGGACGCCGCGCGGCGGCGTGGGACGACCCCCGGCGGCCCCGGCACGAGACGAGATCGCGAAGACCACGCCCAGCACCACGAGGATGCCGATGCCGAGGATGAGGTAGCCGAAGGCGGTATCGGGCATGGGTATCGGTCCCTAGCGCAGCAGGTAGATGGTGGAGAAGACGCCGATCCACACGACGTCGACGAAGTGCCAGTACATGCTGACCGCCTCGACCGCGACGTGGTTCTTCGCGCTGAACTGCCCGCGCAGGGCACGCGCGAGGATGATCGTCAGGCCCACCGCGCCGCCGAAGACGTGTGCGCCGTGGAAGCCGGTGAGCGTATAGAAGGTGGTGCCGAACACGCCGTCCGCGATCCCGAAGCCGAGCTCGCTGTAGTCGTACAGCTGGCCCATGAGGAACAGGACGCCGAGCACCAGCGTGATGCCGGTCCACATCTTCAGCTTGCCGGTATCGCCGCGCCGGATGGCCCACACGCCGAACTGCATCGTGAAGCTCGAGGCAACGAGGATGACGGTCAGCGCGCCGGCCAGCGCAAGGTCCAGCTCGTGCGCGCCCTCCGGTGGACCCCACGGTCCGGGCGTCGTGGCTCGGGCGTTGAAGTAGGTGGCGAACAGGCCGCCGAAGAACATCACCTCGCTGGCGATGAAGAGCAGCATGCCGAGCAGCGCCGTCGGCATCCCCGATCCGCCGTGCTGAATGGCGGTCGCAGCCTCGTGCTCGCCGGCGGGGTGAGCCTGCATCGTTCGCGCGCTCATACCAGGGGATCCTCCCGACGCTCGACATCGCCGGCCTGGATCTCGCCGTCCGGCTCCTCCTCGAGATCCTCCGGGCGAGCCGCCGCGTGGCCATGCCCATGGGTCAGGAAGAAGAGCGGTCGCTCCGAGTGGATCGGGGGCAGGCGGTCGAAGTTGTAGGCCGGGGG
>JAGXHP010000018.1 GCA_024636135.1 Chloroflexota bacterium | reverse complement strand
GGTCCGAGCCGGAACGGTCGATCCGCACCGGGAAGATGAGGACGAATCCCACGAACGCGGTCAGCGCCACCGGCGCGTACGGGAACAGGTTGACGCGAGCCTTGCCGCGCAGGAAGCCGATCCCGATCCCCAGGAACGACCCCAGCAGCACGAAGTTGCTGAAGTAGGAGAGGTAGACGACGTTCGAGCCTGTCCACCGGATGAGCGCGAGCTCCACGAAGAGCATGAGGCAGCTGAGCAGGACCAGTCGGAGTGACGCGGGCATGGAACCCTCGTGAGAAATTCGAATTCGGGCGTCAGTCTAGGTGCGTGGACGCACCATTCGAATGGCCCGATGGTCCCAATCGGCGAGCAGCAATGGCACGACCGCGACGAGCAGCGCGAGCGAGTTCACCCAGATGGCGGGCAGCGCCAGCATGGCGGCGACCGGGACGACGGCGGGCCGGTTCCGCCACGCGCCCAGTGCCAGCACCACGGCCGCCGCCGCCAGCCTCGGGACCACGGGGATCTCTAGCAGGGACGGTCGCGTGGAGCTCGCGTTCGTCGCCAGCAGGTCGAACCACCGCAGCCAGAGGTCAGGCGCGATCGCGAACGAGACCGCCGCGATGCCTGCGGTCACGAGCAGCGCGGTGCCGAATGACCTCCACTCACGCCGGAACGCGAACCACAGCAGCCCGACGCCCGGCGTCACCTTCGTGAGCAGCACCCAGGCCCAGGACGCCGGATAGCGAAAGCCCACCACGATCGCCACCGCCAGGAGGAGATGGATGTTGCCTCGGGCCACCTCGTTCGAGATCGGCTGGAGCAGGAGGGCAAGGGCAGCCACCTCGAATCCGAGCAGCCAGACGAGGGCCACCAGGTTCACCGCCGCCAGGACCGCGTAGAACACCTCGTACGGCACGAGCGAGAACGGCGCGAACAGCCAGGCCACGACCGGCGAGTAGAGGAACGCATCCTGGTCTCCCAGCTTCGAGCCGATGTAGAGGCTGTCGAAGTCGATCCCCCAGTACGCCTGGGCGTCCACCTCCACGAACGACGACTGGAAGCCGATGAGCCAGACCCAGAAGAAGGCCATCCAGGCGATGGCCGCCGCGCGAAGCACCAATGGCAGGAGCCGCTTCGATGACACGGTCAGTCCTCGGCCTCGGCCTCGGGATCGCCAACCGACCGCGATGGCATGCCGACCAGGAGGTAGGTGGCGTCGTAGACGAACAGGCGGGGCGTGGCAACGGCGACCGCGGCTGCGGCGGCCAGCCATCCGTATCGGCTTCGCGCCAGCCAGATCGCCCCCAGGCTGATCAGCCCGACCACAATGGCGTAGGCGATCGGCACCTCGATCAGGGCGCCGGCATCTCCGCTCGTCGTCACGTAGCCGGTGAGGTCGTAGAGGAGTGCGGGTGCCACCAGCAGTGCCGTGAAGACGAGTGTCATGGCCAGGCGTCCCCATTGGCGACGTCCGATGTACACGAGCGCGAAGAGGATGGGAACGGCCTTGAGGGACGCCGCCAGTGCAATCCACAACGGTCCGCTGCGGCGCTCGGCGCCCCACACCAGCCAGGCGACCATCAACGCCTGCGCGTTGCCGACCGCGGAGATGCCGATGAGGATCGGGAAGAAGAACCCGACCTGGAGCCACGCGCGTCGTCGTGCCATCGGCACAACCGCGACAACCGAGGCGCCGATGAGGATGAGCGACCAGGCCGCGCCGGCCAGCTGGATCGGCAGGAAGGTGAAGGGAATCGCCGCCCACGCGAACCACGGGGCATAGCGGTAGACGTCGGATCCCTCGACGTTCGCCACCACCGGGTAGAGCTCGGCGCCGTCGCGCAGCCGGTTCGCCGCATCCCAGTACGCGCTCGCGTCGCTGAGCGTCCACCCGGCGACCGACCAGTACAGGTTGGCGATACCCAAGCCGATGACCAGGGCCGTCACGCCGAGTCGCGCCAGACGCTTGGGACGGATCACGGGCGCATCATGCCGGACGGCAGCTCGACCACCAGTGCCGAGTCGTCCTGGTAGACGACCTCCACCGGCATGGACTCGCCGATCTGCTCCGCGAGCTGGAAGCAGCATTCCAGGCCAGCGGCCGATGCGTCCGCACTCTGGGTCAGGAACAGGTAGTCGACGTCGCCCGCCTCGTCGAACCAGCGGTCGACGCATGCTTGGTCATTGGCCGCCACGCAGGGTGCGAGGTCAGCGGCCCGTTGCTGCTGGCGCTGGAAGCGTGCGTCGCCCAGCCACTCGTAGCCCTGGACCGTCGCGGCGCTGTGCCGATCGGCCCACACCGGAAACCACTCAGACACGGCATCGAGCGCCCAGTAGCGCCCGGACAGCACCACGAACGTGGCGTCAGCTGGCGTATTGCTCGAAACCCAGGCCATGGCCTCGCGCTCGCCGGGGGAGACCGCACGCAGCGGCGTGCCCGGGTCGCGCTGCGCCAGCGCGGAATCGGCGAACGAGGCGAGGAACAGCACGGCCGCCACGGTGGTCGCCATGCCCCGGCTCGTCCACCCAGTCGCGACGCCGGGTCGGCGCGCCGCGACATGCCGCTCAAGCACATTGCGCACGTCTCGCAGCAGGAATGCGATCCCCAGCGCGGCAGGTATCGCAACATACGGCTGCCCGGCTCGGCTGTCGATCAGAACGATGGCCAACATCCAGACTAACGGAAGTCGGAAGCGACGGAAGAATGAGACGACAAGGCCGATGGTTGTCGCGATGCCCAAGACTTCGAACTGCCCGCCGCTCGTTCTTGAGCTGAGCAGCGAGACAATGCCAACAAATGGCGTTCCACCCGATCCGGCTGCCGACACGAACGGATCCAGTCCATGGCGTCCGACGACCGCAAGAAGCCACGGAAGCATGGAAAGGGCGGCGGTCGTACCGATCAAGCCAACGGTGCGGATAGCCCGGATCCGATCACCGGCCATGAACGGCAGGAGGAGGACCACGCTGAGACCGGCGAAGACGGCGGCCTGCGGATGCCACAGGCCGGTTGCGCCAAGTGCAAGGCCGGCGGCGACAGACCGAAGCCGGCCGCCGTGCCGGTAGGCCCGCATCGCGAGCAAGACGGCCACGAGTGCAAGCAGGAATCCGGGTGCCCTGGTGATGCCTCCTCCGAGGACGAGCCATTCGTACGAGCCGGTGCTGACCGCGTAGAACGCGGCCGTTGCCAACGCCATCCGCGGCGTGCGAAGAATTTCGCGACCGATGCCGTAGGCCACGGGGATCGTGGCGATGCTGGCCAGCAGCGGGACGATGCGAAGCACCTCGATGCCGTCGATCCCCGTCAAGAGGAGCAGCGCGGTCAGGTAGAGGCCACCGGGGGGATAGGCGAATGGGATCCCCACGCCGTTGTAGGTCGTGGTCGCCGGCAGGGCTAAGTCATCGGCGCGGAGATCCTCAGCCATGGTCAGGAATAGGGCACCGTCGTTGAGCGGCAGGTCAGTGCCCAGCAGCGGCGCCAAGCGGAGCGCCCCGCCGAGGGCCGTGACTGCTGCCAGCATCAGCAGGTCGCGTGGAGTCAGCACTGGTCGAATCGCGCGCCCAGGTCGGCCGCCTCGACCGCTGCCCGGGGATCGAACAGCCACAGCGATGCACCGGCGTAGATGGAGGGAAGTGACGATGCGCCCTCAATCGGCCAATCCACGGCATTGCGCCTGTATCCCCACCGGTCGAGGCTGTATCCCGCGTTCTCATCAAGTGGATTCGCCCTGAGATCCGCCGTCGCCGGCGCATGAGGGCCGCCCGTCATGATCTGGAGAGCCTGGAGCGCGCCCAGGTCGACATTGCCCTCGAGTGCCGTTAGGCGAACGCGCATGTTCCAGTACAGATAGCTTCGGTGCGCACTCTGGGGAAGCGCATCCAAGACCGCGCCACCGGTCGTATCACAGGCGATGAGCTGAGCCATCACTTGGGCCAGGTCCTCGCCCATGGGCGAGCTCGCGATCTCGGCCCGGAGGAAGTTCGTGTCATCCGACATGCGCGCCAGCCAGATTCCCTGGTCGAACGGCGGCTCGGGGGTGGGTGCGCCCGCTTGCCACCGTGCTGCCGCCACATCGACGATGTCCGCGGTGGAGGCGGATGCAGGGAGTAACTCAGCCCAGCCGGGCGACGCGACGATGGTGGGCCAGGATTGGACCACCTCCGCAAGCAGATCGACGGCATCGGCCGCCTCGCCTTCAGCAGTCGCCAACTGCGCGGCCAGGAGGAGGTTCACCGGGTCCGATCGCTGAATCTGCAGTGCGCGAGCGAGGGCACCTCGGGCAGCTGCCGCCTCACTGGCTCGCTCGTACGCGAGGAAGAGCGTTCTTGCCGCCAGGTCATCGCTGGGATTCAGCGCGACCGCGCGCTCCAGGTCATCAATGGCCAGCGCCTCATCTCCCTGGATGTGACGCAACGCGCCGCGTTGGCGAACGTAAAGCGCCATCCCCGGGTCCACCGTGACCGCGAGGTCGAGTTCGGTGCGAGCCCGATCCAGATCGCCTCGTTCGATGGCCAATCGGGCGGACTCATGCGCAAATCCGCCGACGAGAGTGGCGGCGCCGGCCAGGAAGACGATAGCCAGGCTTCCCAGCGCAGCGTAGGTAACTCCTCGTCCACGCGGCGGGCCGGCCGTTCCCTTCGCCAGTGGGTCACGCGGCGCTGCATATGCCGCCCAACCCAGCGCGACAACAATCAGGAACGCGAAGTCGGTAGGATTTGCGCCCAGGCATGCGATGGCAAATGCAACCAGGGCCCAGCGGGCTGCGGCTCCCGACGTTCGAATCACGCGCGGGACAACGAACACCGCAAGGGTTCCGACCGCGGCAACGCCCAGCGCTCCGGCCTCGGGCAGGAGCTGGAATAGCAGGCTGTCGGGATGACGCGGCGCCCACGAATTCGTGTCGTAGTAGGTGGTCAGCTGCAATGCCCACGGAAATGAGCCGGGTCCGACGCCCGCCACCGGATGCGACAGCCACACGTCCGTGAGTGGGCCCCACATGGAAAGTCGAAAGTCCAACGACGCGAGGCTTGCTCCGCGCTCGATGATCGAAGTTGCCAGGCCGCTAGCGGCAATCACCGCCAGTGCGAAGATCGCACCAATCGTCATTGGCAGCCGCCGGTGCTTCGCGCGCCACAGTCGAACGAGGCCGGGAATGGCAAGCGTGGCCGTCGCGATCGCAAGGGATGCCCACAGCGTCCGGGATCCCGTGATTGCGATCACGCTCAGCCCCACCATCCCGACCGTGACGGCAGCGACCCGCCGCCCCAATGAGGGCCGGCCAACCCACCAGGCCGGGTAGATGAGCGCGATCAGGAGTGCCACGTCGTACCGATGACCCCAAGGCCCACCACTAAGCTGGATGTCCAGCGGCGGCATGACGGTCCGGTTCGTCAGGGCCCACCACTCCACGACCGACGGGATCCAGAGAAGCGCCGCCCCGATGGTGAAGATGGCGGATAGGCCGATGAGAATCCGAATGAACGCGATGCGCGCCGGCCCATTCGAGAGGAGCTCGCGAGCGAGGAAGAAGGCGCCTGCATACGTCATTGCCGCCAGGACCGCGTCGAGTGACTGACGTGGAAACGCCGACAACACCCCTGCCGCACTGAAGAGCAGGATTGCCACGAGCACGGCGTGGTCGATGGCATCGGCGCGAGTGGGGGCCCTGATCACGTAGGCCGCAATGAGCACGCCGCCTAGGAGAGAGTTGAGCGTGCGCAGGACTGGCTGGAGCTCGCCGCTTCCCGTCCCGCCGACCACGACGACGTACACGAAAGCCGCCAGGATGCCGATAGCCGCCGTTCCCATGGCGCCGGATGCCGGGACCTGATTGGGTCGGTTGAGCGCGGCCTCTGTTGTCACCGCCGGTAGTCTAGGCACTGGACGTTGGTCTACAAGCCGACCGCACGCTTGAACGATCCAACCGAAGGTACCGTGGGAGATGCGAGGAAATCACGGTATCTATCAGGCCGACGACGTCAGGAGACGACCTCGACACGATGACCCGCCGCCACCTCATGACCCTTCGGCTTCTGCTCATTCTGGGCGATGCCGTCATCGCCATGCTCGTGTTCCTGCTGGTGTCCACGATCCGGTACCGAGTCGATCCCGAATCGGTCTGGTCGGTTGGCATCGACGTCGGCGCCGCGGCCCTGATCTTCGCCGCGGTCTGGGTTTCAGTCGGTTGGGCACTCGGCCTCTACCAACTGCGCGTGCGCTGGAGCCTCGTCGCGGAAGCGCGTGACGTGATGCGTGCAGCCATCCTGAGCCTTGTCCTGACGCTCGCGAGCCTGTTCCTCCTGCACCAGGACGACGTGAGCCGTTTGCTCCTGGGCCTGCTGTTCGTGTCCCAGCCGATTGCCTCCATCGCGGCTCGCGCGCTGATGCGTCACTGGTTCGGGATACTGCGCCGTCGTGGGCGCAACCTGACCTACATGGTGGTCGCGGGAACGGGTGAGCTGGCGGAGGACTTCGCGAACCAGGTGGAGGCGCACCCTGAGCTGGGTGTTCGCGTTGTCGGGCACCTGACGATTCCCGGCGCCGCGGCCACGCCTCCGCCATCGCGTCCGATCCTCGGGACCGTGGATGTGATCAGCCAGCTGTTCCGCTCCTCAATCATCGACGAGGTTGCGGTCTGCCTCCCGCCCGAGTCGGGCCACTACCTCGAGCCGATCATCGCCGTCGCGGCCGATGAGGGAAAGACGGTTCGTGTCCCACGGGATCCCGAGGAGGCGATCCTGAGCGGCGCGTTGCAGGAGGACTTCGGGCGCTTCCTGGTGCGATCGGTCGTGCACGATGGCCAGCGCGAGCTTGAGCTCGCGCTCAAGCGGATCATCGATGTGGCAGGAGCTCTGGTTGCCCTCGTTGTTCTCAGTCCTGTCGTCGGCATCGCCGCCCTCACCGTGCGACTGCGCGATGGTGCCCCGGCACTCTTCCGGCAGACGCGCATCGGTCTCCACGGACGCCCTTTCACGATGTACAAGATCCGCAGCATGGAGCCCGGCGCCGAGGAGCGCCTGGTGGAGCTGGCGGCACACAACAAGGTGCGAGGTCCGGCATTCAAGATGGACGACGACCCGCGTGTCACCGGTATCGGCGGGTTCCTGCGTCGAACCAGCATCGATGAGCTGCCCCAGCTGTTCAACGTCCTGCGCGGTGACATGAGCCTGGTCGGCCCGCGGCCCGCGCTGCCGTCCGAGGTGGAGGAGTACGACATCTGGCATCGCCGCCGCCTGTCCGTCCGCCCCGGCATGACCGGCCTATGGCAAGTTGAGGCGCGGTCGGAGGAGGCGTTCGACAACCGGGCGGAGCTGGACCTTCGCTACATCGACCACTGGTCGCTGTGGATGGATCTCGCCATCTTGATCAGAACGCTTCCGGCCGTGCTAGCGGCTCGAGGACGCTAGCTCGTCCCCCGAATCTGCCCGACTAGCACATTCATCCGCAAGCTCGACGAGCAACGCCTCGCGTGCCGCGGCCACCGGCCGATTGTGCCAGTTCGCCGCCCCAGCGCGCGGCGACGGCAGCTCCCACCCGGCCTCCCCCCACTCGATCGGGGACCGTCGATAGCCGAATGTGTCAGGACTTGAACCCCTGACACCACCCTCGTCTAGAGGATTCAGAGGTGGATGATCGTCCTCACTCAGGAGACGGTCGCTCGTCATGATGCGATGGATCCGCCGGAAGTCGGTCGATGGGGTTCCAACTGTCTCTGCGTGGCGGATCTCGAGTTCCCAGAAGAGGGCCGTTCGCCTGTCGGAATCAGGTACGTCGCTCAACGCGTCCGCTGCGCCAGATTGACACTCCATCACGGCGACGTAGGCACGAGCGAGCGGCGCGCTTAGGGTCGAAAAGGCATGATCGACGACGACTGCGCGGCCGAGCATGCTCCGGATCAGCAGCCGTTGATTCCTCAGCGGAACCGGCGACGGCTCTGACCGGTCCCAGCGTGCCGCCGCCAGGGCCAGCACAGGAGCTGGTGCCGGCGATCCTGCGAAGCTCGGCCAGCCTGGCGCCACGACCAGATAAGGCCACGCCTGCACAGCCTCAGCCAGTGCCGCCTGGGCCGCCTCCGACTTGCCTTCCCGCTCCAAGAACTCGATCGCCAAGAGCAGGTTTGTCGGGTCTGATCGCTGAAGCCGAACCGCACGCTGGATGCTCTGTCCAGCCTTGTGATCATCGCCGGCCGCTGACTGGGCCAGCGCGAGCACCCGCCAGGCGAGATCGTCACTCGGATTGGACTGTACGGATCGATATAGGGGAGCGAGGGCTTCGTTTGGGTCGCCCGCAACCAACATCAGTGTGCCCAGTTGGCGTGGATAGAGTGCTGTCTCTTATACACATCTGACGCTGCCGACGATATG
>JAGXHP010000116.1 GCA_024636135.1 Chloroflexota bacterium | reverse complement strand
TCGATGGTTAGCCTGAACAAGGATCTAGGCCGGGCCGATGATCTCGAGCACAGTCCCGTCAGGGCCGCGGAAGTGGCACCAGGCCGCGGTCTCGGTCCGCTCGATTTCGGTCAGCATCTCGAGCCCGTCGCCCTCGAGCGCGGCGCGGGTGGACTCGACATCCGCGACCCGCAGTCCGACGACCGGACCGGAGGTGAAGAACGCGTGATCCGCGTCGGTGTCGGCGTAGACGTGGAGCTCCGCATCGGTGCCAAGACGAAACCACGTCGCGCCGGGCGCCCGATGGATCACCTCGAGGCCGATTCGGTCGCGAAACAGCGCCACCATGTCATCGAAGCGATCGGTCCGAAATCCGACGAACCCGACACCCGATCGCGCGGGAGCGCTCACCGCGGCGGAGGCAGGAGCTTCCCGAAGCCCTCCGGGTCGGCGGCAGCGGCGGACTGGATGGCGTTGAGGGCGGCGCCCTTGCGCAGGTTGTCGCTGCTCACCCAGAGCGCGAAGCCGCGATCGCGGCCGGGAATCGCGCGCAGGCGGCCGACCAGCACCGGGTCTCGGCCCTCGACGTCGAGCGGCATCGGGTGGCGCTCGGAGCCGTCGGCCGGCCGATACTCCATGCCCGGGGCGGCGCGCAAAGCCCCTTCCAGCTCCTCGAGCGTGGTCTCGCGCTCGGTGCGGATGTGGAGCGCGACCGAGTGGCCGGTGTGAACCGGGACGCGGACCGTGGTCGCCGCCACGTCGAGCTCGGGCAGCTCGAGGATCTTGCGGATCTCGGCGTGGATCTTCTTCTCCTCGCCGGTCCAGCCGCTGTCGTCGAGGACGTCGATCTGCGGCACGACCGAGTCCGCGATCCGGCCGTGGAATGGCGAGTCGGCCGCTCGATCGCGGTGGTCGGTGCCGCGCTCCGCCTCGAAAGCGTCGAGGCCCTTGCGACCGGCGCCGCTCACCGCCTGATACGAGGCGAGGTCGACGGAGGCGAGGCCGGCGGCATCGCGGATGGCGACGAGCGGGACCACGACCGCGGCGGTCGTGCAGTTCGGATTGGCGATGAGGTTGCCGCTGCGCCCGCGCGCCGCATGGGCGTTCGCCTCGGGGACCACGAGCGGAACGTCGTCCGCGAGGCGGAAGGCGCTGGAATTGTCGACCACCAACGGGACGGATGCACCCGGTCCTGCCATGATCGCGCGGCTCTGCGGCCCGTCGACCGCGAGGAACAGGACGTCAAGCTCACCCGCCAGCTCCTCGCTGAGGATCTCGACCGAGACGGTGGTTCCCGCGTACTCCAACGACTTGCCTTCCTGATGGCCGAAGGGACGCAGGCAGTCGGCCGGCAGACCGGCATCGGCCAGGATCGAGCAGAACATGCCGCCGACCACACCTCGCGCGCCAGCGACACCGACCGTGGGCCACTCGCCGCGGGTCACGAGGCCGTCCCGAACAGCACGGGCCGCTCGCCGGCGACGAGGCGAGCCAGGTCGCCGTAGACGGCACCGGCCGTGACACGCCCTCCCGCCCCGGGGCCTGAGACGCGGTAGATGCCCGCGCCGGTGACCGTGATCTCGAGCACGTTCTCGATGCCAGCGGCACGGGCCAGCGGGTCGGTCGGGTCTACGGGCATCGGCGTCACCGTCATGGCGTCCTTCGTCGCTTCGGCCACGAGCCGAATCGTCTCGCCCGTGGCAACTTCGTGGCCGACGATACCTGCCGTGTCCACGTCCTGCTCCGCGCGCCACTTACCCCAGGCGACCGACGCAAGGATGGCGAGCTTCTGGGCGGCGTCGCGGCCGTCAACGTCGAAGCTCGGATCGGCCTCTGCGAATCCCGCGTCCTGGGCCTCCTTCAGCGCGTCGTCGTAGCTGCGACCGTCTCCCATGGCGCTGAGGATGTAGGTGGTGGTGGCGTTCACGATTCCCCGAATACGCTCGATCGCCCCGGTCGCGGCGAGGTGCTGGACGGTCTCGATCATCGGCGTCCCACCCCCGACACTGGCACTGCCGAGGAGCGCGGCGACGCGCCGATCGGCAAGCTCCGCGAGCTCCCGTCCATGCGTGGCAAGCAGAGCCTTGTTTGCCGTGACATAGGGCTTGCCGCGGTCGAGGGCCGTGCGTGCCCACCCCAGCGGCCCCTCGATCCCGCCGGCGAGCTCGACCACGACATCCGCGTCGAACGCCGCCTCCGGGGGTCCGACCTTCACCCCCTTGGGGAGTCCGGGGCGCTCTCGGTCGCGGACCGTGATACAGGCAAGGTCCAGCGGCAGCGGTCCGGTCCGAACCAGTTCGCCGAATGCCGAACCCACGGTGCCCCACCCGATGAGGCCGATGCGCAGTCGCTCCATCGGTCCAGTCTAGACACGTCGCTCGGGCAGCACCGAACGTCGAGTGTGCAAGAGACTTGCACACTCGCGAACCATGCCACCGGCCGCCTTACCAGGCGCTTCCCGGTCGCTTACCGGAGCGGCGGCGCTAGACTGGGGCAATGGGAGCAACCGAAACCGTCGATCTCTTCTTCGAGCTGATCAACGACGACCATCGCGAGAAGGCCGTCGAGCTGTTCAGCGAGAACGCCGTCCTGGGCGTCAGCGTGCCCGGGTCGGACGAGCGCACGAATCTCCGCGGCCGCGACAAGGTCGGTGGATGGTTCCTGCGCGCCGGCGACGGATTCCGGATGTTCACCAACGACAGCCGCAACATGGGGGCCAGCTACATCGCCGACGTGACGGTGATGCGGCCAGGGGCCGACCCGCTCCACGTGGAGGCCAACTTTCGGGTGGAGGGCGGCGAGATCGTCGCGCTCTTCCTGCAGCCGAACTGACGCGAGCCGAAGCCCTCAGTCGTCGTTCCCGTTCCCACCGCCGTTTCCGTTGCCGTTCCCCCGTCCGGCCTTCTTGCAGGCATCGGCAAGCTCATCGGCAACGTCCTTGGCATCCTCCTCGTTCATCGTCGCCAGATCCGACCGCGCGGCGGCGGCCGCGTCCGTGCCGCATGCCTTCTCCACTTTCCGGACGAGGCCGTCGAGCCAGGTGGGGGCCGGCGTGGCGGACGGTGACGCGCTCGGTGGAGCCGGTTCCAGGGACTCCTGACCGACCGACGCGCCCGGATCGCCCAAGCCCGCCACGACGAACCCGGCGAGAACCAGGACAGCCAGCAACGCCGCGGCGCCGATCAGCCACTCGCGACGCGGGGCGACGCGTCGAGGTACGGCCGCGGGGACGGCCGCTCCGGTTTCCGGTCCTGTTGCGGCGCGCAGGAACTGCGTGACGGCGGCGGTATCGACGGGAGGCGCCAGCGGCGCCAGAGACGCCGCGGCAGAGGGATCACCGGCCAGCCACTCCCTGAGGGCGGAGGCGAGCGCGCCGGCGTGCAGTGGGCGATCGGCCGGATCGTAGGCCAGACACGCGGCGACGACGCCGGCGAGCACTCCATCGATCCCTTCGATGCGTGGCGGGCCGGAGCGCTGGCGCTCGGCCAGGGCGACCGGAGGCATCGGCGGATAGGGTGGCCTGGCGGTGAGGGCCTCATGCAGCACGACGCCGATGCCGTAGAGATCGGTTCGCGGCGTGATCGGTCCAGCGACGAGCTGCTCCGGGGCCATTGCCGGCAGCGTCCCGATCACCGTGCCGGTGAGTGTCAGACGATCGGACGCCTCCGCCAGGCTGTGCGCAATTCCGAAGTCCACCAGGCGCGTACGACCATCCGTCCCGAGGAGCACGTTGCCCGGCTTCACGTCGCGATGGATCACGCCGCGCTGATGGGCGTGATAGAGCGCGTCGGCCACGTCGGCCACGACTGCCACGGCCTGCCGCTCGGGAAGGGGACCCTCGCGCTCGATACGGGCGCTCAGCGACTCGCCGTCGACCAGCTCCATGACCAGCGCGGGTGACTCGCCGGTGGCGTCCACGTCATAGACGTCCACGATGACCGGGTGTCGCAGGCTCGCCGCCGCGCGCGCCTCGGCGGCCAGCCGGAGTCTCGACGACTCGTCAGGGAGGAGATGGGGATGCAGCCGCTTGACGGCCACCGGCCGGTCGAGCTGAAGATCCTGCGCACGCCACACCTCGGCGCTCCCGCCGACGGCGATGCGCTCGATGAGCCGATATCGATCGAGGATCAGCTGTTCGTTCATGGCACGCCCGCTCGGCGGGCGAGGACCTCATTGCACGATTCGGGCCGATCTCAGCGAAAGAGATCCCGTTCAGGATCCATCACCAGGGTTGATGCTCCCGCCTCCGACGGCGCCCATTCGTAACCCCGGATCACCACCACCGGACGCTGCTCGACTTTGCCCCCGGCCAGGTCGGCCGCGGACGCGAGCTCGTCGGCGACGGCGAGCACGGTCGACTGCATCGGGCGGCCCGATGCATCCGGGATGCCACGCAGGTCGACCAGCCCCTCGATTCCCGCCGACCCGATCGCCACGTTCACGATGCCGTTGCGCCACGGGCGGCCGAACGAGTCGCTGATGATGACGGCGGGCGTGAAACCGGTGCGTTCACGCACCGAATCGCGGATCCGGGAAGCGGACTCGTCGGGGTCGCGCGGCAGGAGTGCCGCGACGTCTCCCCCACCGACATTGCTCACGTCGACCCCCGCATTGGCGCAGACCAGGCCGTGGCGGGTTCGGCTGATGATCAATCCGCCGGGAGCCATGCGCACGATCGACGCCGACTCGCGCAGCACCAACTCCACCTGACGCGGATCTCGATCCCAGCGAGCCGCCCACGATCGGGCGAGCTCCGACGGCTCCACCGACGACAGATTCACGAGGCGCCCCTCGGCCTTGGAGACGACCTTCTGCGTCACCACCAGCACGTCGTCATCGGCGAGCGCGATGGCGGAGGATGCCAGCGCCTCGACGATCATCGCCGCCAGATCATCGCCCGGCCGCACCTCGCCCATCCCGTCGAGCCCGATGAGCTCGATGCGCGAGCTCACGCGGCGTCGCCGAGCTCGAGCCAGCGGGTGAGGTCGGCCGGCGTGTCGAGATCGAATGAGAGGCCGGATCGGTTTACGGCGACGAGCGGCACCCCGGCGCGCTCGATCTCGACGAGGTGATTGGCAAAGCTCCCGGAGCCGAAGCGGAACCGGATGACGCCAGGGGGCCGCAGGACGAGCCCGTTCGTCCCGGTCCCGGCGCGGTCCGGCGCGATGGCCACGGCGGGCTCGTCCCCCGCGGGAAGTGCGTCACACAGGACCGTGACGTCAGTGGCCTGGAGGTTCGGGAGGTCGCCGTGGAGCACGATCAGGGTGCCGATGTCGTCGATCAGCGCCTCGAATCGTGCCTGCTCGAGGCCCTCGTTGAGGCCCATGCCGCGCTGCACGACGAGGCGCGCGCCGGACGGCTCGACGATCTCGGCCAGCTCACGCGAGGGGGAGATCACGACCACGTCATCGCACGCCTCGCGGGTGACCTTGAGCACGCGCTGCAGCAGCTGGCTGGCGAGCATGATCCGCTCCTCGGGCGTCAGGCTCGGAGCCAGTCGCGTCTTGGCCGCCTCGAGCCCCCGATGCGGGACGATGATGCGCGTCGATGTCACGCGCTGAGCATATCGCGAACGGCGCCCGGCGCCGAATCAGGCACCGGGCAGCAGGGCCAGGATGTCCTCGGCCAGCGCGGCACGTTCGGCGTCCACGCGCATGATCGTCCGCAGGACGACCGGCACAAGGCCGAGCGCCTCAATCTCGGGGGCGAGCCCCGCGTCGGCGTCGTCGACCACGAACCGGTCGGCGATATCCGCGTAGAGGCGCGCGACTCCGGTCGCCGTCGCCTCGTGGCCCGTCGACGTCAGCATGCGGTCGGCCGGTCCCTTCAACGCCTGACCGCCGACGATCGGGCTCACCGCGATCACCGCTGCGGAGGTCTCCCCGACCGCATCCCGGACTCCCGGGAGCGCCAGGATCGGTCCGATGCTGACCAGGGGGTTGGACGGCCCGATGACGAGGAGGTCGGCATCCGCGATGGCAGCGAGAACCTCCGGCGAGGGTCGCGCCGTTGGGGAGCCGTCGAACTCGATGCCGCGCACCTCGGGCTCCTGGCGTCGCCGCACGAAGTACTCCTGGAAGTCGAGTGGCCCATCGTCGGTCAGGAGCCGCGTTCGGTAGCGGTCGTCGCTGGCGGGTAGGACCTGGACCCGGACGCCGAGCGCGGTCGTCAGCTGCCGGGTGACCTCGGTCAGGCGATCGCCGTCGCGCAGACGCCGCGTGCGCTCGATGCACGTCGCCAGGTCGGCGTCACCCAGGCGGAACCAGGTCTCGACACCGAAGCGCTCGAACATCGCCTGGGCGGAGTGGGTGTCACCGATGATTCCCCACCCGCGCTCGCGATCGGCCAGGCCGGCGAGGGTGTAGAGGATGGCGTCGACATCGGGGCTGACGTGCAGCCCGTGGACCTCGGTGTCGTCCCCGACGTTGGCCACGATCGACAGGTCCACCCGACTCCCGAGCATCGCGAAGCCGTGGGCCAGCTTCGCACCGCCGGTACCCCCGGCCAGGAGGGTGACCTTCATCGGCGGCTCAGGCTCCGGCGAGGGCTGGCTTGACCTCGGTCATGAGCCGCTCCATGGACTCGGCGTCATAGGGCGACGGGAAGCCAATCATGAAGTGACGGAAGCCGATGCCGAGGAAGGGCCGCATCTTCTCGGCCACCTGCTCCGGGGTCCCGACCATCTGGCTCGCCCAGGGCTCGGCGTTGCCGTTGCGCTCGAACATCGCCTCGAAGACGCGCTGCGCCTCGGCCGGGTCGTCGCGGATGATGCAGGTGCCCATCCCCACGGTGCGCTCGATCTCCGACTCGTCGCGCCCTACTTCCTCGCAGTGACGGCGCAGGATCTCGTCCTTGCGCTTCACGTTCTCGAAGCCGCCACCGACGTTCATCGCATCGGCATAGCGCGCGACGATGCGGAGCGTCTTCTTCTCGCCCCCTCCGCCGATGAGGAGCGGCAGCCGATCCTGGACCGGGGGCGGATCGAGCCGAACCTCGTGCGTGGTGTAGTAATCACTGCCCGACGGCTCCTCGCCGCGGAGCATGCCGCGCATGATGTGCGCCGCTTCGGCGAGCCACTTGAGCCGCTCACCGGGCGACGTTCCGAACTCGATGCCATAGGCTCGATGCTCGGTCTCGAACCACGCGCCGCCGATGCCGAGCACGGCTCGACCGTTGCTGATGTGGTCGAGCGTCGACGCCATGTTCGCCACGAGCGCGGGATGCCGGAACGTGTTGGCACCCACCATCAGGCCCACGGTCGCGTGCTCGGTTCGCTCGGCCCACGCCGCCAACGTGAGCCAGCCCTCGAAGATCGGGCCCTCAGGCGAGCCGACGATCGGATAGAGGTGGTCCCAGGTCCACAGCGAGTCGAACCCGAGCGAGTCGGCCCGGATGCCCGCCTCGCGCAACGATGGCCAATCGGTGTACTGGCCCCAGCAGTTGGCCCCGAACTTCAATGGATGTGTCATATGTCCCGAGCGTAGCAGGACCCGGGCCGGAACCCCGCTACGACGACGGCGCCGGCGCCTCTGCCGGGCCGATTCGCACGGTCTGGATGTTCGTGAACTCCCAGATGCCGTGCCGGCCAAGCTCGCGCCCATAGCCACTGCGCTTGACGCCGCCCATCGGCATCCGGGGATCGGAGGCGACGAGGCCGTTGACGAAGACCGAGCCGGCCTCGATCCGGCGCGCGATCTCCTTCGCGCCCTCCAGGTCCCGAGTCCAGACCGCGGCCCCCAGGCCGTACTCGGTGTCGTTCGCCAGCGCGATCGCGTGCTCGACGTCCCGCGCACGAATGAGGGCGGCGACGGGACCGAAGGTCTCTTCGCGGAACGCGGGCATCACGTCGGTCACGCCGTCGAGGACGGTGGGCGCGTAGAAGTAGCCCCGTCCGGCCATCGGCTCCCCGCCGACGAGCGCTGCGGCTCCCATTCCGCGGGATTCGCTCACCTGGCGTTCCAGCGTGTCGCGCAGGTCGCCGCGGGCCAGTGGTCCGACGTTCGTGTCGCGCGACGCGGGGTCACCGACCTGGAGGGCGCGGACCGCATCGGCGAAGCGCTGGCCGAACTCGTCGGCCACGCTCTCCTCAACGATGAACCGTTTGGCGGCGATGCAGCTCTGGCCGTTGTTCTGGTTCCGGGCCCGCGCGGCGGTCCGGGCGGCGTAGTCGAGGTCCGCATCGGCCAGGACGATGAAGGGATCCGATCCGCCGAGCTCGAGCACCTGCTTCTTGAGCCTCGCGGCGGCGAGGGAGGCGATCCGCGCCCCTACCTGGGACGAACCGGTCAGCGTCACGGCCGCGATGCGCGGGTCGTCGATCAGCCGCTCGGTGTCCGACCCCGCCACGAGGACGGTGCGCAGCAGGCCGTTCGGGAAGCCGGCGTCGCGCAGCACCTCCTCGCATGCCAGTGCCGACTGCGGGACGTTCGACGCGTGCTTGAGCACCATTCCGTTCCCCGCCATGAGGGTCGGGGCGCCGGCACGGAAGACCTGCCAGAACGGGAAGTTCCAGGGCATGATCGCCAGGATCGCGCCGAGCGGCTCGTAGGCGACGTAGCTCTCGAGCGACTCGGTCGCGACCGGCGCCGTGGCGAGGTACTCGGCGGCGTGCTCGGCGTAGTGGTCGCAGGCCAGCGCGCACTTGTTGACCTCGGCCTCGGCCTCGACGATCGGCTTGCCCATCTCCGAAGTGATGAGTGCTCCGTATCGCTCCGCGCGCTCACGGAGAAGCTGAGCGGCGCGGTGCATCGGCACCGCCCGCTCCTCAATGGTCATCGCCCGCCAGGCGCGCTGCGCCGAGACAACCTCGTCCACGGCGTCGTCGACCTGGGCGTCCGACCACGGGTCGAACTCGGCGAGCAGCTCCTCGGTGGCGGGGTTGATGGAGCTGATCATTCGTCGGCGTTGATGGCAGACGCCGGAAGGTCGTGCCGGATGACCTTCTCGACGCGCATGCGGATGATCACGCGCTCCTGGCCTTCGTAGCGCTCGGGCTTGGCGTGGTAGCGGCGGGCCAGATCCATGATGTGGTCGAGCGCAGGCTGGAACTCCGCGTCGAGCTCGACCGTTCCGCGCAGCGAGACCCAGTACAGGCCGTCCTCGAACATGAGGGAGACGCGCGGATCGGCCTGCAGCTGGCGATACTTCAGGCGCCGGACCATGGTGTTCATGAGGATGACATCACGATCGTCCGGATCGAGGTCGAACCACAGGACTGACTGGCTCGGCGGGCCCTCGTGGGTGTTCACCGCGAGCACCGGGTAGCGCAGCTCGCGCAGCATCCATTCGCGGAGGTCGTCGGTGAGAACACTTCCCACCGAAAGATCGGGGTCGCTCAATCGGGTCTCCAGGGTATGGCGCATCGCGCTCATCGTAGGCGATCCGCCGCCGTCAGCCAGCAGCGATGACTGCCGGCCGTCTCGCATCGGGTTGCTCGGCGACCAGCGGCACGCTTCGGGCAGCCTCCGGCGGCCGGACGGGCGCCAACCTATGCTACGGCCCATGACCCGCGCCGAACTCCTCTCGATCGGGGCCGAGCTGCTGCTGGGCGAGACCGTCGACACCAACGCCGCGTACCTCGGCGCCGAGCTCGCAGCCATCGGCCTGCCGTTGCACTCCGCGCGCATGCTCCCCGACGACCGCGGCGTGATCGCCGAGGCAGTCGCCGCGGCTCGTGCGCGTTCGAGCGTGGTGCTGGCCACCGGAGGCCTGGGGCCGACACACGACGACCTGTCGCGCGAGGGGCTCGCCGATGCGCTCGGCGAGGAGCTCACGCCGGACACGGCACTGGCGACGATGCTCGGGGAGCGGTATCGCGGCCTGGGCTCCATGCCCGTCAGCAACCTGCGCCAGGCGATGCTCATCCCCTCCGCCGAAGCGCTCCCGAACCCCATCGGATCGGCCCCCGGCTGGTGGGTCGAGCGGGACGGCGTGATCGTGATCCTCATGCCGGGGGTGCCGTCGGAGATGCGCCGCATGTGGGCCGAGCAGGTCCGTCCACGGCTCGAGACGCGCTTCGCCCTGCCGCCGCTCACCGTGCGCGCCGTCAAGGCGTTCGGAATCGGCGAATCGGCGATGGCGGAGCGGCTCGGCGACCTGCTGACCGCCCCGCCGGACG
>JAGXHP010000115.1 GCA_024636135.1 Chloroflexota bacterium | reverse complement strand
GGGATCGCCGCCGTCGCGGAGGCGGGGTATGTCTCGCTGACGCCGGAACTGCTCGAGGAGACGCGATCGGCCTGGGAAGGCCGCTGATCGCCAGGCCAAGTGAGGGCGAGCCGGGCGAGACCATTCGCCCGGCTCCGTCTACCATGAGCGACCGATGACGGCACATACCGCCTCCCGTCCCAATGCCCTGACCCCGGCCGACCTCCAGATCGGCGCTGGCCGGCGAAGACGGGAGCGGGCGATCGGCGCCCTGTTCCTGGCGGCGGCGGCCTCGTCGATCGTCATCAGCGCGGCGATCATCATCACGCTCGCCGGCAACGCCCTGAACTTCGTGGTCCAGGTTGACCCCGGGAAACTGGTGACCGACGGATGGTTCCCGAGGCGGGGACTCTACGACCTCGCGACGCCGATCGTCGGCACGCTCGTGATCTCCGGGATCGCCATGGCGGTCGCGACACCGCTTGGCATCGGCGCCGGGATCTACCTGTCCGAGTACGCCGGCCGGCGCTCGCGAAAGATCCTGAAGCCGATCATCGAGCTCCTGGCTTCGATCCCATCAGTCGTGCTCGGGTTCTTCGCGTTGGCGTGGATCAGCCCGAACATCGTCCAGGCGCTGTTCGATGCGCCGCTCTTCAACATGCTGGCGGCGGGAATCGCCGTCGGCATCCTCATCACTCCGCTCGTCGCCTCCGTGGCCGAAGACGCCATGCATGCCGTGCCCGAGTACCTGCGCGAGGCGAGCTATGGCCTGGGCGCGCGCCGCCGCACCACGAGCATCCAGGTCGTCGTGCCGGCGGCGGTCTCCGGCATCGTCGCCGCGCTCATCCTCGGCGTGTCGCGCGCCATCGGGGAGACGATGATCGTGTCGATGGTGGCCGGGGCCACGGGCGGGTCGCTCTTCAACCTCAACCCGCTGGACCAGGGACAAACGATGACGGCGGCCATGACGGCGCTGGCCATCGGGTCGGACCAGGTTCGCGGCGCGGCGCTCACATTCGAGAGCCTCTACTTCCTGGGCTTCCTGCTCTTCCTGATGACCTTCGGTCTCAACCTGATCTCGGACGCATTCGTGCGTCGCGTGCGGAGGAAGTACTGATGGCCGCTCAGTCGGAGGCGCTCAGCGCCCGGGACCTCGTGGCCCGACGGCTCCAGGGTGGCGGCAGCGATTGGCGCAGCTGGGTCCTGGAGGGCGCGCTCCTTCTCTCCCTGCTTGTGGCGATCGGGATCCTGTTCGTGCTCGTCAGCGATGTGCTGATGAAGGCGTTCCCGGTCCTCGTCGAACGTCCCCTCGACTTTCTCACGTCGACCGTGTCGGCGCGGGCGGAGCGAGCCGGGATCATCCAGGCGATCATCGGCTCGGTGACGATCACGCTCATCGTGGCGGCGCTCGCGATCCCGATCGGCGTCGGGGCGGCGATCTACCTGGAGGAGTATGCGCGAGACTCCCGTCTCAGTCGGTTCATCCGTACGAACATCCGTAACCTGGCCGGCGTCCCGGCCATCGTCTACGGCCTGCTGGGCCTCGCCGTCTTCAGCACCGCGCTCGGCCTCGGCAGCGTCCTGCTCGCCGGAGGTCTGACGCTCGCGGTGCTCGTCCTCCCCATCGTTGTCATCACGACGTCCGAGGCGCTCATTGCGGTCCCCACCTCGATCCGCGAGGCGGCATTCGGCGTCGGGGCCACGCGGTGGGAGACGATCCGCAGCCACGTCCTTCCCTACGCGGCACCCGGCATCTTCACCGGCACGATCCTGTCGCTGGGCCGCGCCTTCGGTGAGACCGCGCCGCTGCTCATGGTCGGCGCGATCGCCGGGACGTTCAGCTTCGTCGGCGCCCCGTGGGAGCAGCTCGGCGAGGGGTACACCACCCTCCCTACCATCGTGTACCACTGGGCCGGCTACCCGCAGGCCGAGTTCCGTGCTCTCGGGGCTGCCGCCATTGTCGTCCTTCTCGGCGTGATCCTCCTCGTCAACGCCACCGCCATCGTTCTCCGGAACCGATATGACCGAAAGTGGTGACCCGATGACCATCAAGATCCGGCGGGCCGACGCGCCGGAAGCGCAGCGGGAGAGCGGCGGAGGCCCGACAATGGGTGCCATGAGCACGACCGACGAAGCCGAGCAGATCGCGCCAGCCGCTGCCGGCGGGCCGCCCATGACCTTCGACGGCGACCAGGTCGTCTTCGAGCTGGACGACCTGTCGTGCTACTACGGCGACTTCCGGGCCGTGCGCGAGATCTCACTCCAGGTGCCAAAGAACAAGATCACCGCCCTGATCGGCCCCTCGGGCTGCGGAAAGAGCACGCTGCTGCGCAGCTTCAACCGCATGAACGACCTCGTCGACACCGCGCACATCACCGGCTCGGTCCGCTACCACGGGGTCGACCTCTACGCCGACGGCGTGGACCCCGTCGAGGTCAGGCGGCGGATCGGCATGGTCTTCCAGAAGCCGAATCCCTTCCCGAAGAGCATCTACGACAACGTGGCCTTCGGACCACGGATCGCGGGGTATCGCGGGAACATGGATGAGCTCGTGGAGCAGTCGCTCCGCCGAGCCGCGATCTGGGACGAGGTCAAGGACAAGCTCAAGTCCCCGGGCACGGCACTCTCCGGCGGCCAACAGCAGCGGCTCTGCATCGCCCGCGCCATCGCTGTCGAGCCGGACGTCATCCTGATGGACGAGCCGTGCTCCGCGCTCGACCCGATCGCGACCCTGAAGATCGAGGAGCTGATGCGCGAGCTCCGGGAGAATTACACGATCGTCATCGTCACGCACAACATGCAGCAGGCCGCACGGGCCAGCAACTTCACGGCCTTCCTGACCATGGGCGAGGACCGTGCCGGCTACCTCGTGGAGATGGCAGCGACCGAAGAGCTCTTCACCCGGCCCGCGAATCGCATCACCGAGGACTACATCACCGGCCGGTTCGGCTGAGGGGGAAGGGAGACTTTCATGGATCGCGCAATCGACGAAGCGGGACAACGCCACGTCGGCCCACGGGCGACATTTGACCGGGCCCTCGACCGGGTGAAGGACGACGTCCTGCGGCTCGGCGCCCGGGTTGAAGACGCGTTGGAACGCTCGGGCCGAGCGCTCACCGGGCGCGACCCGGATCTGGCCGACCGCGTCCGATGGGACGACAAGGAGGTCAACGACCTCCAGCGCGACATCAACACCGAGATCACGACACTGATCGCCACCCAGGCACCGGTGGCGCGCGACATCCGCGAGCTGCTCGCGCTCTACCACGCCTCCGCGGAGCTCGAGCGCATGGGCGACTACGCGGTCAACATCGCCAAGCTGAGCCAGCAGCTGGCCTCCGAGCCGGAGATCCCGATCCTCGGACAGATTCCGCAGATGGAGCGCATCTGCCGCGAACAGCTCCACGCGGCCATGCGGGCGCTGGTGGACATGAGCGAGGACGGGGCGCGGGCCGTCTGCCAGCGCGACGACGAGATCGACGCCCTCTACAACAGCGTCTACGAGGACGCGATGTCGATGATGGCAGCGAATCCGGACCGAGTCCGCCAGGTGACCCATATGCTGTTTGCCGCGCATCACCTCGAGCGACTCGGCGACAGGGTGACGAACATCGGCGAGGACGTCGTGTACCTGGCGACCGGCCAGGTCGAGGACCTCAACCCGTAGGAGGACGGATGCGCCGACGGCTTCTGCTCGTCGAAGATGATTCCACCCTGCGCAAGGCCCTGGGCTTCAACCTGACCCGCGAGGGCTACGACGTCGCCGTGGCCGCCGATGGCGAGGCGGGACTCGAGGCGGGCCGGAATCCGGGTCTCGACCTCATCCTGCTCGACGTGATGCTCCCCGGGATGAGCGGCATCGAGGTGCTGCGCGTGCTCCGGCGTGACGGGGTCACGACTCCGGTCATCATGCTCTCGGCCAAGGGTGACGAGATCGATCGGGTGGTGGGATTGAAGGTCGGCGCGGATGACTACGTCGCCAAGCCGTTCAGCCGCCCGGAGCTCCTCGCGCGGATCGAGGCCGTCCTTCGCCGCCAGCGGCGGACCCCCGACGAGACGGAGGCCGGCGCGACCATGACATTCGGTGCGATCCGTATCGATGTCGCGCGGCGCGAAGTCACGGTCGACGCGGAGCCGATCCATCTCACGACAAAGGAGTTCGACCTCCTGGCCCACATGGCCGCATCGCCCGGCCGCATCTTCACGCGGGACCAGCTGCTCGCCCGGGTCTGGGGCTACGAGTACGTGGGCGACGGCCGGACGGTCGACGTCCACGTCAGCTGGCTGCGCGGGAAGCTCCGCGGCCGTGGCGGCCACGACCACTTCCGCACGGTGCGAGGCGTGGGCTACGCGTTCTCCCCGCCGGCGACGTGAGCGACCCGAGCGCCGGCGCGGCATTCGAGGCGCTCCTCGACCATCGCGGTCGGGACCTGCTCCTGCTGGTCGACGACAACCTTCGGATCGTGCGAGCCGGCACCGAGGCCGCGGAGCTCACCGGCCGCCCGCGGGTGACTCTGCCGGGCATGAGCCTGATCGCCGCCTTCGGGTCCGGTCCGCTCGACGCGGTGGCGCGACGCTGCGCGAGCAGCCGGGAGCCACAGACTGGTGAGGCCGAGCTCGGTGAGCCGGCACCACGCACGTACGTCATCGATGCCATCCCGTTGGCCGGCGGCGGGATGGTGCTTGCGCTGCGCGACGTCAGCGCCCAGCGCCGCGCGGAGCGGGCCCGGCGCGACCTCCTGGCCAACGTCAGCCACGAGCTGCGGACGCCCCTCACCTCGGTGCGGCTGCTCGCCGAGTCGATCGCGTCGGGCTCCATCGAGGACGGACCAACCGTCCGCGATTTCGCGTCCCAGATCGAGCGCGAGACCGATCGCCTCGCCACGTTGGTCGACGAGCTCCTCGATCTGGGCCGAATCGAGTCCGGCGAGACGCGCCTGGCGCTGGAGGAAGTCGACCCCGCCGCCGTGGTCGCGACGTTAGTCGAGCGCATTCGGCCCATGGCTGATCGGCGAGATATCACCGTGGGCATGCTGCCGGAGCCCGCGACGCCGGCTCGGGCGATGGCCGACGCCGCCCGGCTCGAGCAGGCGCTCCTCAACCTCGCCCACAACGCGGTGAAGTTCAGCCGACCCGGCGGCGAGGTCCGGATCGGATGGAGCGTCACGGACTCTCGAGTGCGATTCAGCGTGGCCGACGACGGCATCGGGGTCCCGCTCGCACACCAGGCCCGGATCTTCGAGCGGTTCTACAAGGTCGACCGATCGCGAGCGCGCGCCGAGGCTGATGACGTCGGGCCGGACAGCCCGAGCGCCGGCCTCGGGCTGGCGATCGTTCGACACATCGCGGAGGCACACGGTGGCTCGGCGGGTGCGAGCTCGGTCGAGGGTGTGGGGTCGACCTTCTGGATCGAGGTTCAGCGAGCCTAGTCCCGACCCGATCCGAGCGCCGTCTCCAGGAATGCTAGGACGTCGCAGCGTTCCTGTACCAGCTTGCTCACCGGCTTGCCCGCGCCGTGACCGGCATCGGTGTCGATGCGGATGAGCACGGGCGCATCGGAGGTCTGTGCCGCCTGGAGCGCGGCGGCGAACTTGAACGAATGGCCCGGAACCACGCGGTCGTCGTGGTCACCGGTCGTGATCAGGGTCGGCGGGTATGCGACGCCGTCGCGAACGTTGTGCAGCGGCGAATACCCCAGGAGGGTGCGGAACTGGTCTGCGTCGTCGGCCGAACCGTAGTCGCTGGTCCATGCCCATCCGATGGTGAAGCGATGGAACCGGAGCATGTCCATGACCCCGACCTCGGCGACCGCCGCACCGAACAGCTCGGGGTGCTGGGTGATGCTGGCACCGACGAGGAGCCCGCCGTTCGATCGCCCACTGATCCCGATGCGGTCAGCGCGCGTCCAGCCCGAAGCGGCAAGCCATCGCGCCACGGCGGCGAAGTCGTCGAAGACGTTCTGCTTGTTGGCGAGGCGGCCGGCATCGTGCCACTCGCGGCCATACTCCCCGCCCCCGCGCAGCGACGCCACCGCGAGCAGGCCGCCGCGCTCCACGAACGCCAGCCATTCGACCTTGAAGGTGGGGCCGATCGAGACCTGGAAGCCGCCGTACCCGTACAGCAGGGTCGCCACGTCGCCGGTCGGGGCGACGTCTCGGCGATGGGTCAGGAAGACGGGGACCCGGGTGCCATCGTCGGACGTCACGAACGCCTGCGTGGTCACGAATGCCTCGGGGTCCCACGGCATGCTGGTGGGCCGCACCTCTCGCGGCCGCCCGTCGTTCATCGAGACGGCGAGGACCCGCGACGGCGCCGTGAACGTGGTGAAGGTCAGCATCAGTTCCGCGTCGTCTGGCCGGCCCTCGAGCGAGGTGATGGTGCCGACGCCGGGAAGCTCGACCTCGGCGACGTGACCGCCCTGGAGGTCGATGACGCGCAGCCGGTGGTGGGCGTCATGCAGCGACACGATCGCCAGCCGCGACCCGACCAGCCGTGCCGCCTCCACCGTGTCG
>JAGXHP010000114.1 GCA_024636135.1 Chloroflexota bacterium | reverse complement strand
GCAGCGGGCACCGTCGAGCGGTGGCAGGTCGGACACCGGATCTCGCCCGGCTTGGGAGTCGACATGTCTGCGGCATTGTGCCTTCCCCCGCCGCGATTTGCACGCGACAGGGCGCGGCCTCAACGTCCGGCGAGCGCCTCGGCCAGCGTCGGGACGATGGCATCCGCCCAGAACCCGTAGCCGATGGGCGACGGGTGGAAGCCATCGGCGCTCGTCGCTTCAGGGCGTCCGGCGAAGCGTGGGCTGGCCTCCGCGGCGATGTCGACAAACTGCGTTCCGGGCACGGCGGCCACGGCCGCGCGTTGCTCTCCGCGCATCACGCCCGAATAGCGATCGACGGCCGTGCGCAAGGGTTCCGGGATGATCTGCGTGCCGCTGAATCGCGGCGTTCCGGCCAGGACCACCGCGACGTCGCGGCCTGCGGCCTGCCGCAGTGCCACCTCGGTCTGCCTGCGCACGTCGGGCCAGGGCGTGACGTGCGTCGCGTCGTTCGAGCCGATCACGACGACGACGCCGTCGAAGCCGGATCCGACCTGCGCGAGCTGGTCCGCGACGTCAGCGCTGCGCGCGCCGCTCACGCCGAAGCCGACGACGTCGACCGGCACGCCCATCCGGTCCGCCAGCCGCTGGGCGATCAGGACCGGCAGCGATTCGGCCGCGGTCGGTGAGCCGACGCCGGCCACCGTCGAGTCGCCGAGCACGGCGATCCTGACCGGCTCGCCTTCGCCGGGATTCATCGGCTCGGCGCGCGCGTCGATCACATACCCCGGGTCCGTGGGCAGGTAGTCGCGCCGCGACAGGAGATACAGCTCGGTGGCGATGAGCGCAATGAAGGCACCGGCGAAGACCCCCAGCCCGACGAGCACGCGACGGGTCACGCGCCCGGCCGCTTCCATTCGCTGCCGTCCGCGAATCGCTCGCGCTTCCAGATCGGCAGCCGCTGCTTGATCGCCTCGATGACGAATCGGTTCGCCTCGTAGGCCTCCGCGCGATGTGGCGCAGCGCTGAAGATCGCCACGGCCGCCTCGCCGATGGGCACGATCCCGTGGCGATGCACGACGGCGACCGCACAGCTCCAGCGGTCCTCCGCCTCGGCGGCGATCTCGGCCAGGACCGACTCGGCCATCTCGGGATAGACCTCGTACTCGAGCTCGACGACTTCGCGGAGGTCATCGGCGCGATTTCGGGCGCGGCCCACGAAGGTCACGACGGCGCCATGGCCCGCATCGGTCACGGTGCGCTCGAGGGCCGCCAGGTCGATCGGCGTATCGACCAGCGCCGTCGTCGCTCCGCCGCTCACCGGGGGCAGGAAGGCAATCATGTCGTCATCGGCCAGATCGGTATCCCATGTGGCATATACGCCGTTCCGCGCCGCCCGCACGTATGCGCGGTGCGGGACGAGGCCGGGATGACCCGCCGCGAGGGCGTCCCACGCATCGGAGATCGAGGCGCCCTCCGGCAGCGTGAGCTCGCTCCTGGCCTCCGCGGCCTCTCGCAGGGTCGCAAAGCATCGAACCTCGATCCGCATGGGCCTAGACCGGGACGCCGGAGAGGTACGTGATGCTCGAGCCGGCGATGGAGCCGGCCATGATCAGTGCCAGGCCGATGTAGAGCAGTCCGGTCGACGCCTGGAGCGAGGCCGCTCGCGAGGCGAGCATCGCCAGCACGGTGATGACGATCGGCAGCAGGATGCCGACGCCGAGTCGCAGCCAGGCCAGCCATGCCATGCCACCGACCAGCGGCTCGGCGCCGATGACGAGCAGGGCGATCCCGAACAGGAGCCCCTGGATCACCAGGACGAGCCCGAGAAGCCACATCATCCGCCGCAGTGGCGTCGGCGCCAGCTGCGGCGTGACGAGGTACCAATGGCCGAGCAGCATCGCCGCCGTGGCCGCCCCCAGGGCCAGCGCGCTCAGCACGAGCTGCGCGGCGAAGAGCGGGGTGCTGAGGCTGCCCCCGGCCGCGGCGAGGACGACCAGCGATGCCAGGCCCGTGGCACCGGTGAGGACGGCCAGTCCGGCGCGTGGCCATCCCGCGATCGAGGCCACCACGTACGCACCGCATCCCGTGGCCACCGCCAACGCCAGGGGGCGGCGCAGGCCGGCCGTGGCCGCCGCAACGGCATCCGTCGGCAGGGCCAGCTCGCTGAGCACGAGGACCACGGCGAACACGCCGAGCAGCCACGCCATGAACAGCCGATAGCCACGGGTCGTCCCGCCGAGCAGCTCGGTCAGGCCCACAACGATCATGGTCCCCGAGGCCAGGCCGGCCCAGAAGATCCAGTTCACGAACGGCAGCGCCTCGATCCGCATCGGTCCTCAGGCCGCCCCGCGCTCGGGTGCCAGGCTGCCGGTCATGCCGATCTCGACCCAATCAGCGCGGACGCGAACCGGAAACGTCTCGACCGGCTCGGTCGCCGGGGGGACCACGGCGCGCCCCGATCGCACGTCGAAACACCCACCGTGCCACGCGCATACCAGGACGCCGTCGCGGGGATCGAATCCGGCTTCCGATAGCGGGAAGTCCCGATGGCTGCAGTTGTTCTGCACGGCGAAGAACTCTCCCGCGTGTCGCACGAGCACGAGCGGCGTGCCGTCGATCTCCACGGGCAGCAGCTCCCCGTCGCGCAGCTCAGTGGCGGGGACGACGCGCGCATAGCGCACGCCGGCCGCTGGCTCGCTCATCGGTTCGCTGGGGCGCATGGACCGCATTCTACGATCGGATGCCGAGTCACCCGTGCGGCGGGAGATTCGATCCGCCATCCGCTCCGTATCATCGGTCGATGGATCCTCTCTATCTGCTGCTCGAGGTTGCCGCCGCCGCGTTCTTCCTGATTGCGGCCTACCTGGCGCTGCGACGAGGGCGGCTGCCGTTTCTCGAGCTGATCAGCGCCGCGCTGTTCGGACTGCTCCTCGAGGAGGGTGATCAGCTGATCTTCGAGACCTACCAGTACTCGGACAGCTGGGTCCTCGCCATCGACCGCGCACCGATCGTCATCGGCCTGACGTGGGCGCTGATCATCGCCGGCGCCATGCGCCTCACCGATGCCCTGGGGGTGCGTCGCCGATACGCTCCGGTCGTCGACAGCGTCCTGGCGATCATGCTCGACCTCGCGTTCGACGCGATCGCGATCCGCATGGGGCTGTGGACCTGGCGCGATGTCGGTCCGGCCGACGGCTGGTTCGGGGTGCCGGCCGGCAACTTCTATGCGTGGCTGTTCGTGACATTCGCCTTCAGCATCCTGACGCGCTGGATTCGCAGCCGGTCAGCACGCCGGCCCCGCACGGACTGGCTGCAGCTCCTCGTGCCCGTTCCCGCCTTCGCCATCCTCCTCGTCAGTCTCGTCCCGTTCACCCTGGTCAAGCCACTGGTCGACCCGGAACCCGGCGGCGGGCTCGTCCTGTTCTGGCTGACGCTGGCCGCATTCGGCGGGTTGACCGCCTGGGCAGTCTTCGGGTCGGATCGCGGAACCCCCGACGGATCGAGCTCGGCGATCCTCGATCTGCGCCTGGCGTTTGCGACACGGCTCGCCATCCACGGCTTCTTTCTCGGCGCGCTCCTCGTCCTTGGGCTCGCCACCAGCCAGCCCATCCTCCTGGTGGTCGCGCTCGCCATGCTGGCCGCCGAGCTCCCACTCGGCTGGCTCGCCGCCCGCCGCCATCGGCGAGCACCCGACGCCGGGCTGACCCGCTACCCTCCGCGACATGACCCGTGATCCGTCCACCTCGCTCGATCTCGAGGAATGCATCGAGCACCTCCGTGCCCTGATCCGTATCCCCTCGGTCAACCCGCCGGGGGTTCCCGACGCTGCCGCGGGTCGCGACTCGACCGGCGGGGAGCTCCGGGCGGCGCAGTACTGCGCGGACGTCCTCGCCGGGAGCGGAATCCCGGCCGAGATCATCGAGATCGAGCCCGGGCGAGGCAGCTGCGTGGCTCGGCTGAGCGCCACCGTCCCCGATCCTGACCCACCCCTGGTCCTGCTGAGCCATCTCGATGTCGTCCCGGTGGATGCCGAGTCATGGTCACGCGATCCGTTCGGCGGCGACCTCGTGGACGGCGAAGTCTGGGGCCGTGGCGCCGTGGACATGAAGGACATGGTCGCCATGGAGCTCGCGGTCATGCTGGCCCTCAGCCGCGGGCGCGTCCCGCTGCGGCGCGACGTGATCTTCGCGGCGGTCGCCGACGAGGAGGCCGGCGGCGAGTTCGGCGCACGTGGCCTCGTCGAACAGCGTCCGGCCCTGTTCCGCGACGCTCGCGGCCGTCCGGCGGCCGCGGCGCTGAACGAGGTGGGCGGGTACTCCATGACCATCGGCTCGCGTCGCTTCTACACCATCCAGGTGGCGGAAAAGGGCATCGTGTGGACCCGGCTCAGCGCATCGGGCGCACCGGGGCACGCGTCCATGCCGCACACGGACAACGCGGCCGTCAAGCTCGCTCGCGCCGTCGCCGCCATCGCCGCCGACCAGGCGCGTCGATCCGCGGTCGTCACGCCGCTCGTGGCGGAGATGCTCGGAGCCATCGGCCTGGCCGAGGTTGCCGAGCTCGCGGTCTCGGATCCCGCCGGGGCGCGCCTCGTGCTCGAAGAGCGAGTCTCCGACCCCGTCACCCGCCGCTCCCTCGACGCAATGTTGCGCGATACGGTCACGCCGACGATCCTGCGCTCGGGCAAGAAGGTCAACGTCATGCCGGGCGGCGGCGAGGCCGAGCTCGACGTGCGCACCCTGCCCGGGACGGACCAGGCGGCCCTGCTCGACCACCTGCGCTCGGTGGTCGGGGACGATGCCGCGGTCGAGCCGGTCGTGGCCCTGCCTGCCGTCGTGTGGCCCTCCGACGCCGAGATCGTCGGCCACATGCGCGAGGCACTGCGCGACGCCGACCCCGATGGCATCCCCCTGCCGATGATGATCACCCCCGGCACCGATGCCAAGGCACTGGCGCAGCTCGGCATCCCGTGCTACGGCTTTGCGCCGCTGCGCCTGGAACCCGACTTCCCGTTCCTCGAGCTCTTCCACGGCCATGACGAGCGCGTGCCGGTGAGCGCCCTCGAGTTCGGGCTTCCCGTGCTGTTCGAGGTCGTCAGACGCTTCGTCGCCGGCTGACCCGACCGTCGCAGCGACCGTGCTCGGCTATACTCGCGCGGCATTCTGGGTATGGATATGACGCACATCACCGACGAGGGGGCGGAGCCGCGCACGCGCACGCTCGCCTTCGTGTTTCCCGGACAGGGATCCCAATACGTGGGCATGGGCGCCGAGCTGATTGCTCGCTCGCCATCGGCGGCGGATGCCTTT
>JAGXHP010000113.1 GCA_024636135.1 Chloroflexota bacterium | reverse complement strand
CGTGCGCTGGTCGTTCCACAGGATGGCGGGTCGAACCGGCCGGTCGGCTTCGTCGAGAAGGACGGCTCCGTGCATCTGCCCGGTGAGGCCGACCGCGGTGACGTCATGACCGGTGGCCTGCGCCTCCGTCAGGGCCGCCCGGATGGCCCGGGTGGCGCCGTCCCACCACAGGGCCGGATCCTGCTCGCTCCACTGCGGTCGCGGTACCTCGTAGCCATACGCCACGCTGCCGCTGCCGCGCACTGCTCCGTCGCGGTCTACGAGGATCGCCTTGGTGGCCGTGGTCGAGACGTCGATGCCGAGCAGAAGGGTCATCGGCTCAGCGCTTCCGGTCGACCGCCCAGATGCGCTGGTTGACCACGTTCTCGAGTCGCTCCTGCGCTCCCGATACGGGTCGCGGCTCGATCCCGCCGTCGACGACCCGCGCCTCGATCTCGGGCAGTGACAGGCTGCCGCCCAGCAGATCGGCCCCGAGGCCTTCGTCCCAGCCGGCGTAGCGCTCGGCTCGATGCTGCTCCAGTTCTCCCGCCTCGACGAGGTCCGCCGCGACGAGCAGCGCGCGGGCCAGCGTGTCGATCCCGCCGATGTGGGCGTGGAACAGGTCATTGCGGTCCATGCTCTGGCGGCGCAGCTTGGCGTCGAAGTTGAAGCCGCCGGTCGTGAAGCCACCGGCCCGCACGATCTCGTACAGGGCAAGGCTGAGCTCGTCCACCGAGTTCGGGAACTGGTCGGTGTCCCAGCCGTTCTGGTAGTCGCCCCGGTTGGCGTCGATGCTGCCGAAGATCCCGCGCGAGATCGCCACCGCGACCTCGTGGTGGAACGAATGGCCGGCCAGGGTGGCGTGGTTGGCCTCGAGGTTCACGCCGTACTCGCCGGCCAGGTCGTGGCGCAGGAGGAACCCGTCGACGGTCGCCGAGTCGTAGTCGTACTGGTGCTTCGTCGGCTCCTGCGGCTTCGGCTCGAGGAGGAGCTTCCCTTCGAAGCCGATGCGGTGCTTGTGCTCGGCCACGAGGCTGAGGAAGCGCGCGAACTGCTGCTCCTCGCGGCCGAGATCGGTGTTGAGCAGGGTCTCGTAGCCCTCGCGCCCGCCCCACAGGACGTAGTTCGCTCCTCCCAGACGATGCGTCGTCTCCAGCATCACCTTCACCTGCGCCGCGGCGTAGGCGAAGACCTCTGGATCGGGGTTCGTTGCCGCGCCGGCGGCGTAGCGGGGGTGGCTGAAGAGGTTGGCCGTGCCCCACAGGAGGCGCAGCCCGGTGCGCTCCATGTGCCCTTCCATGGCCGCCGCCACCGCGTCGAGATTCGCCCGCGTCTCGGCGAAGCTGCGGCCTTCGGGTGCCACGTCGCGGTCATGGAATGTGAAGAACGGCACGCCGAGCGCCGACACGAACTCGAACGCGGCGTCGAGCTTGTCGTGGGCGGCCGCCATCGGGTCGGCATCGGCCGCCAACCACGGGCGATCGAAGGTTCCCGTGCCGAAGACATCGGAGCCCGGCCAGTTGAACGAGTGCCACAGGCACACGGCGATACGGAGGTGATCCTCCATGCGCACGCCGCGCACGAGCCGATCCGGTTCGTAGACGCGGTAGGCGAGCGGCTCGCTCGCGTCGAGGCCGCCGAACGGGATGCGTGCCGGGACGTCCGGGAAAAAGCCAGCCACACCGAGCCTCCTGCCTGAATTTCACGAGCGGATGGCGTCGCCGCCGATGCTCCGGACCGAAGGTATCAGACTTGTTTGTCCAAGAGAAGCACAAATCGATGCGCGCTGAATCGCGGCGCACGACGAAGGTCCTGCTGGCCCGCCGCCGACTGCGTGGTAGGGTATCGCCGCGCCCTTGGGTGCCCGGACGCACCATCGGATTCCACCGCGCCGCCCTGAAGTGCCACGGGCCCGCAACGAACGATCACGAGAGGGACCTTGGGACTCTTCGACGGCCTGCTCGGCCTCCTCAGCCACGACGTCGGGATCGACCTCGGCACGGCGAACACCCTCGTCACCGTCCGCAACCGCGGGATCGTCATCAGCGAGCCGTCGGTGGTGGCGATGGACACGCGCTCGAAGCGCGTCCTGGCCATCGGCGCCGAGGCGAAGCGCATGGTCGGTCGCACACCGGCCAACATCGTCGCCATCCGGCCGTTGCGTGACGGTGTGATCAGCGACTTCGACGTCACCGAGCAGATGATTCGCTACTTCATCAACAAGGTGCACGATCGCTACGCCCGCATCCCGCGACCCCGCGTGCTGGTCGGGATCCCGTCGGGGGTCACCGAGGTCGAGAAGCGTGCGGTCCGCGATGCGACGATCAACGCCGGCGCGCGCTGGGCACGGCTCATCGAGGAACCCATGGCTGCCGCCATCGGCGCCGGCCTGCCGGTCAGCGAGCCATCGGGCAGCCTCATCGTCGACATCGGCGGCGGAACGACCGAGGTCGCGGTGGTCAGCCTGGGCGGGATCGTGGTAAGCCGATCCATTCGCATCGGCGGCGACGAGATGGACACCGACATCGTCAGCTTCGCCCGGCGCGAGTACAACCTGCTGATGGGTGAGCGGACCGCCGAGGACATCAAGATCGCCGTCGGCTCGGCATACCCCGAGGAGAACTCGGAGCACACCGTCACGTTCCGCGGTCGCGACCTGCTGACCGGCCTGCCGCGCAGCGTCGAGGTGGGCGGCGACCAGATCCGCGAGGCGCTCGAGCCATCGATCGTCCAGATCATCGAGGCCATCAAGGAGACGATCGAGGAGACGCCGCCCGAGCTCGTGGCGGACATCATGGACCAGGGAATCGTGCTGGCCGGCGGCGGTGCGCTGCTCGTGGGACTCGACAAGCGCGTGGCGGAGTCGACGCAGATGCCGGTGCACATCGCCGACGACCCGCTGACCTGCGTCGTGCGCGGCACAGGTCGGGTTCTCGAGGACCTCGACACGCTCGAGCGGGTGCTGGTCAGCGAGCAGTTCACGCGAGCGCCCCGATAGTGCCCGCCACGGGCGGGTCCGATCGTATCTACGGGACATACGATCGGGCCAGGGGCTGACCGGAGATGTACGGGCCTCCCAGCCCGAATCGCCGCCGACGCGGTGGCCTGCTGTTCGCCGCGTTCACCATCGCCAGCCTGCTGATGCTGCTGGCCAGCTCGACCGAGGCCGCCACGACCCTCCAGCGCGTCACGACCCGCGCCCTCGACCCTGTGCGCAGCACGCTGACCGGCATCGGCGAGGGCGTGGCGGGTCTGGTGGGCGCTGTGGGCGAGATCGACCGGCTGCGGAGCGAGAACGATCGGCTGCGACGCGAGCTCGCCGGAGCGGACCAACGGATCGCCGGCCTGGCGGAGGCCGCACGCGAGAACGATGAGCTGCGGGACCTGCTCGGCATCACCGAGGCGCTCGACATGGAGCTTCTCCCGGTGCGCGTGATCAGCCGCGATCCCTCGAACCTGGTCTGGGAGGTCGGCATCGACGCCGGGACCGATGATGGGCTGCGGGAGGGCATGCCGGTGATCGGCAACGCCGACGGCGCGGGCGCCCTTGCGGGAACCGTCGTCGCGGTGAGCGAGGACAGCGCGCGGGTGCGGCTCATCGTGGACAGCCGGTCGGTCGTCATCGCGCTCGAGCAGGAGACGCGAGCGCTTGGCGAGATCCGCGGCCAGCCGGGCGGACAGCTCGTGATGGTCAATGTGCCGATCACCGAGTCGCTCGAGGTCGGCGGCACGATCGTGAGCGCCGGGCTGACCTTCGGCGACGATGCCAGCCGATATCCCGGCGGCCTCCTCATCGGCCGCATCCAGGCCGTCGAACCCGACCCGAACGCCCTGACCCAGACCGCGTTCGTGCGACCCTCGTTCGACCTCACCGCGATCGAACGGCTGCTCGTGGTGCTCGACTTCAGCCAGGGCTGAACCCGGTCGCATGGGTCGACCGGCTCATGCCGCAATGACGATCGCACCATAGGCGGTCGGCCCAGACGCACATAGTCTCGATGGGAATCCGATCCCAAGGAGCTCGATTGCGCGTCCCCCTCCGTCCTGCCGCCGCCGCGGTCAGCCTCGTCCTCACCCTCATGGCCTCGATCGCTTCGCACCCCACCGCGCTGTCGGCGGCTGGTGAGAAAGTCGTCGTCATCGTCGGCCCCGTTGCGGGCCTCACCGACAACTACCGAGCCCGCGGCGACGCCCTGGCATCGACGGCCGAGGCGGCGGGGGCGACCGTCATCAAGGTGTACTCGCCAAACGCCACGTGGCAGAACGTTCGCGCGGCCGTTGAGGGCGCGAACGTCATCGTCTACTTCGGACATGGGAACGGCTCTCCGAATCCCTATTCCTCCGGTTCCGAATTGACGGACCGCGTGAACGGCTGGGGCCTGAATCGGACATCGTCGGGTGGGGACGCCGATGACTGGGCGACCACGATGGTGTACTGCGGCGAGAAGGCCCTTCTCGGCACGCTCACCGCCTCGGATGGCGCCGCCCAGCGACAGTACTGCTCCGGTGGTCCAATCCGACCGGCCCCGAACTTCGTCATGGTTTACGGCCAGGCGCACTACACGTCCGGATTCGGCGAGCGCTACCTGCCGAGCACGCCGATCACGACGCTCGACGAGGCGCAGACTCGGGTCGCGAACTACTCGTATCCGATCCTCAAGCTCGGCGGTGCCGGGTATCTCGCGACGGCGTACGGAGACGCCGACGCCGTGGTGTCTCGGCTGCTCACCGATCCTCGTTCGTTCGGTGAGCTCTTCGCGAGCGGGGTCGGCTACAGCGCCGACACGCTGACCGTCGCCGCGCACCCGGACATCTCCGGTGCCCAGACCTGGGTGCAACGCACGACGATCCCGGGCTTCCACTTCGACGAGCCCGACTACTGGTACGCGTTTGCCGGCGATCCCGCCGCGAGCATGTCCCGCGCCCCTGGGTACTCGGGAGTGCCGCTGTTCAGCGACATCGCCGGCTCGAGCTTCAAAGACTCGATCATGTGGCTCGCTCAGGCGGGGATCACCGGCGGCTGTGGTGGCGGGCGATTCTGCCCGAACGCACCCGTCACCCGTCAGCAGATGGCGAGCTTCCTCGCACGGGGCCTCCAGCTGCCGGCAGCCTCCACCGACTACTTCAGCGACGACGATGCGAGCCCTCACCAGGCCGACATCAACCGCCTCGCGGCCTCGGGGATCACTGGGGGATGTGCCGCCGGGAGATTCTGCCCGACGGACACCGTGACCCGCGAGCAGATGGCGAGCTTCCTGGCCCGGGGCCTGACCCTGCCCGGCTCGGCCACGGACTTCTTCGATGACGACGCGGCCAGCCGCCACCAGCTAGACATCAACCGCTTGGCGGCGTCGGGCGTCACTGGCGGGTGCGGCATCCGTCGCTTCTGTCCGGCATCCACCGTCACGCGCGGACAGATGGCGGCGTTCCTCCATCGGGCACTCGGGAACTGACGTTTTCCACTCCGCATGAATGTCGCTCCCGCCGCTCCACTCCTGTTGCTAGGCTGACGTCGATGTTTCCGCGCCGCGTGTCCGTTGGCCTCATGGTCGTCCTGACCCTGGTTGCTTTCCAGGGCCGAGCCGTCGCCACGGACGACCAGGTCGATCCCGAGGCCGCGGTGGAAACCGGCGTCCCGTCGGTCCATGCCGACATGCTCGCGGAGCATTCCTCTGATGAGATCGTCTTCGCTCCCGGCGATGTCCCACAAGGTCGTCCCGGCGCACGAGCCAGCGGGGGAAGCGTGACGGCAGCCGTCGGATCCCTGCCGAACGGTCTGCGTCGAGAGGTGCTCGGCTACCTCCCATACTGGATGCTGGGCTCCTCCGACCTGGCAGCCATGGACTACTCCCTGGTCTCGACGATCGCCTATTTCTCGGTCGGGGCGCGGTCGGATGGCAGTCTCGAGCGGGGCACGAGCGCCACTCCCAGCACTGGGTGGTCCGGCTGGAATTCCTCCGCGATGAGCCAGGTGATCAGCGCCGCGCATGCACGCGACGTCAACGTCGTGCTCACCGTCACGATGATGGCCTGGTCGAGTAGCTCTCAGATGGAGACACTGCTCTCAAGTTCCACCAGCCGAGCGCGACTCGCCGGGGAGATCGCCGCCACGGTGAAGAGCCGGAACGCGGATGGGGTGAACCTCGACTTCGAGCCCGTCCCGAGCTCGCTCAAGGCTTCCTTCACCGACCTCGTGCGCCGCGTGAAGGCCGAGCTGCTGCGCCAGGGGGCGGGGTCATATCTGTCCGTGGCAACCACCGCCGGCGCTGGGAGGTGGAGCACGGGATACGACCTCGCGGCGCTCACCGCTCCGGGTGCCGCTGACCATCTCATGGTGATGGCCTACGACCTCAACTGGTCCGGGTCGGCGCGGGCCGGGGGCGTGGCGCCCATCGACAGCCCGCACGTTCTTGACTCGCGCGACGCGCTGGCGGATTACCTCTCGATCGTGCCAGCGTCGCGCCTGATCTGGGGCGTGCCGTACTACGGACGGGCCTGGACCACGCAGACCGGGGGCCGCTATTCGCTGACGTGCAAGTCCGCCAGCATCTGTCCCGATGGCATTGCGACGGCGGGCACCTTCGGACGAACGTGGGCACCCCGGTATACCGATGCCATCGAGGCGGCCGCGACCCATGGACGGCGCTGGGACGACATCGGTCGGGTGCCGTGGTACGCGTACCGGAGCTCGACCTATGGAACGTGGGTCCAGGGCTACTACGACGACGCGGCCTCGCTCACCGCGAAGTACGACCTCGTGAATGTCAACGGGCTCGCCGGCGTCGGGATCTGGCACCTGCTGATGGACGGGACGCGTCGCGAGCTGTGGTCCGCAATCGACACGAACCTGCGGGGGCCCTGGTTCGAAGACATCATCGGCTCGCCATTCCGCGCCGACATCCTGTGGATCGCGGAGGCGGGCATCACGTCGGGCTGTGCCTATCAAAAGTACTGCCCGAAAGCCACGGTGACCCGGGAGCAGATGGCCAGCTTCCTCGCCCGTGCCCTGCGTCTGCCGCCTGCCACCCGGGACTGGTTCAGCGACGACAGCTCCAGCCCCCACCAGGCGGACATCAACCGCTTGGCCGAGGCGGGCATCACCGGTGGCTGTGCCACCGGTAGATTCTGCCCGTCGGCGAACGTGCCACGGCAGCAGATGGCCAGCTTCCTCGCCCGAGCCCTGCGACTCCCCCCGTCCACCAGAGACTGGTTCGCTGATGACAACGGAAGCCCCTACGAGGGCGACATTAACCGGCTCGCCGATGCGGGCATCACCGGCGGGTGCACCACGACCGCCTTCTGTGGATCGGCCCCGGTCCTGCGCGATCAGATGGCCGCCTTTCTCCATCGATCCTTCCTCTGAGGGCAGGGCCCGATTGGCCTAGTGCTCGGGGAACCATCAGGGCATCGCAGCCGGAGGGACCACTGGGTAGGGTGGAGTTCCAGCCATCAACCCCGGTCGAGGACCCCAGCTTCGTGTTACGTACGCTCCGTCGCCTCTCCCTCGTCGCCGTCGTGGCGGCAGTCTCCGTGCTTCAGGCTCCAACCGTCATCCGCGCGGCCGACAACCAGCAGCTCGTCGATGCGGCATCCAGCTACCGCACCCAGCTCGGCATCGGCCGCGTCAGCACCACCGCAGCACTTGCGCAGATCGCGGCCGAGCGGGCGCAGCAGATGGCCGATGCGCGTGCGCTCGGGCATGACTTCGACTACCTGCGTCAGCGGTTCTCGGATCTCGGCGTGTGCTGGCGAGGGTTCGGCGAGATCGTCGCCTACTCCGGGTCGGACTCGGCGGCAAGCTTCATCGATCAGTGGCACGGTTCTGCACCGCACCGCGAGATTCTTCGCACGGCCGCGTACGACCAGGCCGGCGGCCGTTCACAGCGAGCATCGAACGGCTATCACTACGCCGTCATGGTGTTCGTGGATGGCTGTGATGCCCCCGTCGCATCAGCTTCCAGGTTCATCGATATCGGCGGCTCCCAGTTCCGCAACGACATCGAGTGGCTTGCGGATGGCGGGATCACGGGCGGCTGCTCAGGCGACCGGTTCTGCCCGACGCGAGTCGTGACCCGTGAGCAGATGGCCAGCTTCCTTGCGCGCGCCACCCGAATTGCGACCACGCAGCGCGATTGGTTCCGAGATGACGACGCGTCCCAGCACGAGTCCGATATCAATCGGATCGCCACCGCATCAATTGCCGCGGGATGCACGGCTGGTCGGTACTGTCCGGAGAGCCGCGTGACCAGGGGCCAGATGGCCAGCTTCCTGGCCCGCGCACTGCGCCTCCCCGCCGCGAGCCGCGACTGGTTCGCCGATGACAATGGCTCGCTGCACGAGCCGGACATCAACCGGCTTGCCGAGGCCGGAATCACCGGCGGCTGCGCACAGGGTCGATTCTGCCCAGGAGCGAGCGTCACGCGGGAGCAGATGGCGGGGTTCCTGCGGCGCGCCTTCGACTCCTAGCTCGCGCGCAGCGAGCGCCCGCCGCCCTGCCGGCCCGCCCGGGTAGAATCGTCCATCACATGACCACCACCCCGACCGGCGCCGGGCCTCGCAACGATGGCCGCGTGCCGAACCAGCTCCGGCCGGTCAAGATCGTTCCGGACTACCTGAAGTTCGCCGAGGGTTCGGTCCTCATCCGTGTTGGCGATACGCGCGTGATCTGCGCGGCTACGATCGAGGACCGTGTCCCCGGCTGGATGCGGGGCAAGGGTCGCGGCTGGGTAACGGCCGAGTACAGCATGCTTCCGCGGGCCGGGACCGAGCGCAGCCAGCGCGAGGCGTCGCGCGGAAAGATCGGCGGGCGGACCCACGAGATCCAGCGGCTCATCGGCCGCTCGCTGCGTGGCGTGATCGACATGAGCAAGCTCGGCGAGCGAACGATCACGCTCGACTGCGACGTCATCCAGGCCGATGGGGGAACCCGGACCGCGAGCATTACCGGCGCGTACGTCGCGCTGGCCCGCGCTCTCAACAAGTACGGCATGGCCCACCTGCTGACCGGACAGGTGGCTGCCGTCAGCGTGGGGATCGTCAAGGGGCTCCCGTACCTTGACCTCGACTACTCGGAGGACTCCACGGCCGACGTTGACTTCAACGTGGTGATGACCGATGACGATCGCCTCATCGAGGTCCAGGGCACTGCCGAGCATGGGGCGTTCAGCCGCCAGCAGATGGACCAGATGGTGGACCTCGCCGCCGCGGGCATCCGCCAGCTGTTCGCCATTCAACGCTCGGCCATCGAGGCGCCGCCGGGAGAGTGAGGCGCCTCCTCATCGCCACCACCAACCCGGGAAAGCAGCGCGAATATCGGCGCCTGCTGACCGGACTCGATGCGGAGATCGTCACTCCCGAGGACATCGGCCTGTCGTTGGTGGTCGAGGAGCCGTACGAGACCTACGAGGAAAATGCCAGGACCAAGGCCGAGGCCTACGCGCGCGCCTCGGGGCTCCTGGCGCTGGCCGATGACTCCGGAATCGAGGTCGCGGCGCTCGACTGGGGTCCGGGCGTGCGAAGTGCCCGATGGGGACAGGGCCGCAACGCCGAGCGGGTGCTCGAGGCCCTGGGCGAAGGCGCGGATCGGCGCGCCAGGATGGTCTGCGCGGTCGCCGTCGCAGCGCCGGACGGCGAGCGGGTCGACATCGAGGTGTTCCGGGCCGTTGTCGATGGCTCGATCGCGCGCGAGCCGCGAGGGAGTGGCGGCTTCGGATATGACCCGGTGTTCCGCCTGCCGAGCGGCGTCACCACCGCGGAGCTTCCCGAGGCGGAGAAAGATGCGATCAGCCACCGGGGGCGTGCCGTGGCGGCGGCACACGAGACCCTTGCCCGGCTGGTGGCCGAGGGATCCTGACGCGGGTTCGAGTGACGCTGGCCCATCGGTCCTGTCTGGCCGCGAGACGATGGTAAGGTCGTGATCCTTCCGGATCGGCCCTACGGTAAGGCCGTCCTCGCGGGGTCCATGCGCATGGAACCTCGTCCCAGCGAACTGCACCGGAGTCCACCCCGCGTGTCCCGAGCCATCTCCACGGTCCTCGCCCTCCTCGTTCTCCTCACGACAGCCATCCCTGCAGCCGCCAACGAGCCCGAGCCCCCGAAGACGCCGGAGGCCGGCGAGGTCGTTCCCGGCGAGGTCGTCGTGAAGTGGCGCGACCCTGACCGCGGTTCGGACGTGGCTCGCGCCAGGGGTCTCTCCGTGCTCGCGGAGGTCGGCACGCCGGCCGACGGCCTTCCGGAGGTCCTGTCGACCGCCGGTCGGCCAGTGAGTGATGTGCTCGCCGAGCTGCGCGCGGATCCCGCCGTCGCGTACGCCGAGCCGAACTACGTCGTGCGGCTGGCCGACGAAGGCAGCGTGGCCGCCGTCTCGGTCAACGATCCGAAGACCGCCGGCCAGTACTCGCTGGACCGAATGCGCGTCCGCGATGCGTGGTCGCTGTCCAAGGGCGGAAACGGCGTCGTCGCCGTCCTCGACACCGGGGTGCAGGCCAACCATGCAGACCTGTCGGGTCGCGTCCTGGCCGGATACGACTTCGTGAACAACGATTCGAACGCCGCCGACGACAACGGCCACGGCACGTGGGTCGCCGGAATCATCGCTGCCAAGCCGAACGATGGCTACGGCGTTGCCGGGATCAGCTGGACCGACAAGATCCTGCCCGTGAAGATCATGAATCGCGAGGGGATGGGCGACACCGCCGACCTGACCTCGGGCATCGTCTGGGCTGCCGATCACGGGGCCACGATCATCAACATGAGCGTGGGTGGATTCCCATCCTCGTCGTACGTTCAAGATGCCGTGAACTACGCCTGGAACAAGGGCGTGGTGCTCGTCGGCGCCGCTGGCAACAACGGTCGGCAGGAGGACTTCTACCCTGCCGCCTTCCCGAACGTGGTGAGCGTCAGCGCCACCCAGGTGAACGACGAGTTCGCGCACTGGTCCAGCTATGGCCCCAAGGTCGACGTGAGCGCGCCGGGGGCGTCGGTGCAGACCACGAACTGCACGGTCTGCACGTACGGCGGTCACGACACGTGGGGCGATCACACCTACATCAGCGGCACGAGCTTCGCCACGCCGAACGTGGCCGGCGTCATCGCTCTGATCCGGGCTCGGTACCCGAGCTACACGCCGGCCCAGGTGGTGAGCCGTCTCACCTCCACGGTCGACGACCTCGGATACGCCGGGTATGACATCCGCTACGGCCGCGGCCGGGTCAACGCCCTGCGGGCGTTGGGCGGCAGCGCGGGCTCAACGACTGCGGCGGCCGGCGATGCCTTCGAGACGAACAATTCAATCACGGCGCCACGGCCGATCTCGCTCGGCGCGACGACGCGGCCATCCATCTACCCCGCCGGCGATGTCGATGTGTTCTCGGTCCAGGCCCCTCGCGCCGGCAGGCTCGATGTACGCGTCACCGGAGTCGTGGACTCTCGAGACTACCCGTGGAACAGGAGCGGGCTGCCGATCGATCCGATCGTCGAGCTCTACTCCAGCAGTGGTGCGCTCCTGAGGCGCGTCGATGGCCAGAACGAGGGTGGCACCGAGCTCGCCTCGGTCTCGGTGTCGGCAGGGGCCACGGTCACGATCCGGGTCCTGAACTTCTACGCCAACGGGAACACGAAGACCTACACGGTTACGCCCACGTTCGTGGACACGGTGGCCCCGACCATCACCTCTCGCTCCCCAGCTCCGGGAGCCACGAACGTGAGCCGCGTCCCCTCGGTAATCGTTCGATTCGTTGAGCCAGTGACCGGGGTCTCCGCCAGCACGCTGCGGCTGCACGACACGGTGAGCGGACAGGTCATTCCGGTGACCGTCAACTATGACGCCTCGAAGCGAGAGGCACGGCTCGCCGTGGTGAACCGACTTGCGCCCGAGCGCGTGCATCGGCTGGAGACGACGACCGGCATCAAGGATGTCGCAGGCAACTCGCTCGCCGCGACGAGCTGGACGTTCACGACGGGAATCACCGGGTTCATCGACACGATGGGCTCGCCATTCGAGTACGACATCGCCTGGCTCGCGGAGACCGGCATCACGGCCGGATGCGCAACAGAGCGTTTCTGTCCGAAGTCCGTCGTGACGCGCGAGCAGATGGCGAGCTTCCTCGCGCGAGGTCTGACGTTGCCAACGACGAGCGCTGACCTGTTCACCGATGACGAGACCAGCGGACACGAGGCCGATATCAATCGCCTCGCCGCGTCGAAGATCACCGGTGGCTGCGGACCGGGGCGGTTCTGCCCCTCGGGCATCGTGACCCGGGAGCAGATGGCGAGCTTCCTCTCCCGCGCTCTCGACCTGCCGACGACGACCGTCGACTTCTTCAGCGATGACAACGGGAGCAATCACGAGGCAGATATCAATCGCCTCGCGGCGGCCGGCATCACCGGCGGCTGCGGGGGCACGTCATTCTGCCCGCGCAGCTCGATCAATCGGGAGCAGATGGCCGCGTTCCTCCACCGCGCGCTGGATCGCTGAGGCTTCGACGGACTCCGTCGCCCCCTAGAATCCGCGCGTGACGATCCGCCAGCCTACGACCCGGTGACGATTCGCGCCCTGGCACGCGGTTCGATCCTCATCACGCTCGCGAATCTCATCCCTCGCGCCGGGACGTTCCTCCTCCTGCCCCTCTACACGCGATTCCTGACGACTGCGGACTTCGGGCTGGTCAGCATCGCGAGCTCTGGGGCTCTGCTCCTCGCGCTCGTCTACCGGCTGGGAGTCGACGCTGCCGCTCTGAGGATGCACCACGAGCTCGCGCCGTCGGACCGGCGCGACCTGTACACGACAGTGATCGTGATGAGCGCCGGGTCGGCGCTCGCGGTCACCGGCGTGGCCATCCTCGTCGGCCTCACGATCATCGATGCGGCCACCCGCGCGGCATTCGGTGCGGCCGCTCTCCTGGCGCTGGGGATTGCCGCGTTCAACGCCTTTCAGTTCGTCCCGTCGACGTGGCTGCGCGCGACCGATCAGACCGGTCGATATCTTGGGCTCGCGCTCCTCGCTTTCCTCGCCGTCGCGTCGGTGAGCGTGCTGCTCGTCGTCATCGTGCCGCTCGGCGCGATCGGGTCACTCGCGGGCCAGCTGAGCGGCGCGCTGGTCGTGGCGGGCGCGGCGGTCATCATCGCCTGGCGCCAGCGGCCATGGAGGTTCCGACTCGACCTCGCCCGGCAGGCGCTGCGCTTCGGGCTTCCGCTGCTCCCGCACTCCCTGGCTGGCTGGCTCCTCAACGTGTCCGATCGCTGGCTCCTCGGCCTGCTCCTCGGGGTCGCGGCCGGCGAGCTGCTCGGTGCGATCGGGATCTACTCCCTGGGCTATCAGCTCGGCTATGCGGTTGGCCTGGCTGCCATCTCGTTCAACGCCGCGTGGCTGCCGTTCCTGTACCGAATCGGGACGCGTCCAGGGTCCGCGCCGGTCCTGCGCGAGTCCACGACCCTGGTCGTGATCGGCTTCACCGGCATCGCCGCGCTCCTGGCAATCTTCGCCGCGGACCTCGTCGGGTGGCTTGCGCCTCCAGCCTGGTCGGCCGCCGCCGACGTCACGGTCGTGGTTGCCTTTGCATCGGCGGCAAATGCCGCCGGCCTGATGTACGCGAGCGGTATGTATCTCGACCGTCGCACGGGCGTCATGCCCATGCTCACGGCGGCCGCTGCGCTGACCAACCTGGCGGTCAACGTGGTGCTCATTCCCAGGATCGGCATCATGGGCGCCGCGTGGGCCACGCTGATCGCGTACGCCGTGCTGGCTGCGAGCCTCGCGGTGGCTGCCCGGCGCCGGGATGCGTCATCCGTGGATGTCTTGCCCTCCCTGCTGGTGGTCGGGTTCGCCGCAGCGATCACGATCGTGTCTCGGGGCGTCCCGTGGCTGCCCGTCGGCGTGCTGGAGTGGCACCTGGTCCTGGCGGTCGTCCTGGTGTCGGGTATCGGCTGGCTCGCGCTGCGAACGGTCTCCAGGCTGGAGATCGCGCTGCGCACCGCCTCGGGCGCAGGAGAATCGCTCCGCTAGAATTGGCCGGATCCCAAGGAGCATCGATGTCCAAGCGTGCCGACGTGCGCATCCATCCGACGGCCGACGTATCCGACGACGCCTCGATCGGCGCCGGAACGAGCATCTGGAACCAGGCCCAGGTCCGCGAGGGTGCTCGGATCGGATCGGAGTGCGTGATCGCGAAGGGCGTCTACGTTGACGTGGACGTGGTGATCGGCGATCGGGTCAAGGTCCAGAACAACGTCTCGCTCTTTCGCGGCGTGTCCGTCGGCGACGGGGTCTTCATCGGGCCGCATGTCTGTTTCACGAACGATCGGATCCCCCGCGCGGTCGCACAGGACGGAACGCTCAAGGACGACGACGATTGGGAGGTGGTGCCGATCCGTGTCGAGAACGGGGCCGCTCTCGGAGCCAACAGCACGATCCTGCCGGGGGTGACCATCGGCCGCTGGGCCATGGTCGGCTCGGGAAGCGTCGTCACACGCTCCGTGCCTCCGCACACGCTGGTGGTCGGCAACCCGGCCCGTCGGATCGCCGGGGTGTGCACCTGCGGCGAGCCACTGCAGGACGTCGACGACCGGCCGTTCGAAGGGCCATGTCCGCGCTGCGGGACGCCGTTTCCGGGAGCGGGCTCGTGAAGGTGCTCAGCGTGGTCGGCGCTCGCCCCCAGTTCGTCAAGGCCGCGCCGGTGAGCCGAGCCCTGCGCCGAGATCACACCGAGATTCTCGTGCACACCGGCCAGCACTACGACGACGCGATGAGCGCGGCGTTCTTTCGCGATCTGCAGATTCCCGAGCCGGACATCAACCTGGAGGTGGGCAGCGGCTCCCACGCAGGGATGACGGCCAACATTCTGCGCAGCCTCGAGCCGGTGATCCTGGATCACGAGCCGGACGGCGTCCTGATCTACGGCGACACGAACTCGACGCTTGCCGCCGCCGTCGTCACCTGCAAGATCGCGTACCCGGGAGGCGACCGTCCGTGGCTGGTGCACGTCGAAGCCGGCCTCCGATCCGGGAATCCCCGGATGCCCGAGGAGCGGAATCGGATCGTGGCCGATCACCTCTCCGACGTGCTGCTCGCTCCAACCGCGGCGGCCATGCGACATCTCGAGCGCGAGGGTCTCGGGCAGCGAGCAACGCTGGTCGGCGACGTGATGGTGGACTCGCACGCGTGGGCCTCGCAGCGCGCGCCCGACCACCTGCCGGTCGCCGCCCGTGGCCTCGATCAGTACATCCTGCTGACCATGCACCGAGCCGAGAACGTCGACGATCCCGACCGCTTCCGGCCGATCCTCGAAGGTCTGGCAATCGACCTGCCCGTCATCTTTCCGGTCCATCCGCGAACGCGGGTCGTCTTGGAGAAGAACCTGCACGGGCTTCCCGCGAACGTCGTCGCGATCGACCCGGTCGGGTACCTCGAGATGGTGGCGCTCGAGGCCGGTGCGTATGCCATCGCGACCGACTCCGGTGGTGTGCAGAAGGAGGCGTACCTGGCCGGCGTCCCGTGCATCACGCTGCGCTCGGAGACCGAGTGGGTGGAGACGACTGAGGCGGGATGGAATCGCGTGGTTGACGCCGATCCGCGCGCCGTCACCCGCGCGCTCGCCGATCCGACCTTCATGGATCGCGCGAAGCCACGACCTGCCCTGTATGGCGACGGACATGCTGCGGCGCGCATCGTGACGGCCCTCGAGGCCATGCCGGAACGCTCCCGGGCCTCGGTGACCGCGTGATGGATGACGTGGCCGGCTCCGCGCCCTCCCGTCTCCGTGCCGGGGTGGTCGGTCTCGGCATGATGGGCCGCAACCACGTCCGGGTGTGGGACGAGCTCGTCGGCGAGGCGGACCTCGTCGCCGTTGCCGACCCGGATCCCGATGCTGTTGCTCGCGCGACGACGGGGAGGCGCGTGACCGGGTATCACGAGCCGCAGGAGATGTTCGAGCGAGAACGGCTCGACGTCGTGAGCATTGTGGCGCCGACGAGTCTCCATCTGCCGGTCACTCTGCAGGCGTTCGAGCATGGCATCAACGTCCTAGTGGAGAAGCCGATCGCTGCCACGCGCGAGGAGGCGTTGCGCATGATCGATGCCGCGAAGGCGGCTGGCCGGATGCTCACGGTCGGACACATCGAGCGCTTCAATCCGGCGATCCGTGAGCTCCATCGGCGGTTGGCCGCGGGGGAGCTCGGGCGGATCTTCCAGATCCATGCCACGCGCCTCGGTCCGTTCCCGGCCCGAATCCGTGACGTGGGGGTGGTCGTGGACCTGGGCCCTCACGACCTGGATATCATGCGCTACCTCGTGGGCTCCGAGCCCATCCGCATCTACGCGGAGACCGAGCGCCGAATCCACACCGAGCACGAAGATCTCTTCAACGGGACGATGAAGTTCGCCAACGGGGTGGTGGGCGTCCTCGACATCAACTGGCTGACACCGACCAAGCGGCGCGTGCTGACGGTCACCGGCGAGCGCGGCATGTATGTTGCGGACTACATCGCCCAGGATCTCGTGTTCTACGCGAACCCGGACGCTAGCGCCACATGGATCAATCCCAGCCACGGCATGAGCACGACCTCTGTGTCCGAGGGCGAGATGACGCGCCGTGCCATTACGCGCGAGGAGCCGCTTGGCGTCGAGCTTCGGGAGTTCGCGCGGGCCGTCCTGTCGGGAGGCCCCCCTCCCGTGGACCCGCATGACGGGATGATCGCGCTGCTTCTGGCTCGGATGATGGTGGAGTCCGCGGTCGCGGGAGAGGCGGTCTCCGGCAGCACACTAGAAGAGGTTCTGGCATGAAGATCGCCGTCGTGGGGCTCGGACACATCGGGCTGCCGCTGGCTGTCCAGTACGCATCACGCGGCCACGAGGTCCTGGGCGTCGACGTCGACGAGCAGTTGGTGAGCGTGCTGAACAGAGGCGAATCGCCCCATCAGGACGAGCAGACGATGATCGATCGCATTCCGGAGCTCGTTGCCGCCGGTCGGCTTCGAGCGACGACGTGGAAGGAGCCGGCCGGATTCGCCGATGCCGAGGTCGTGGTCGTCATCGTTCCCGTCGTCGTTGACGCGAACCGCCAGATCGATTTTGGCCCGATCGACGCGGCCACCCGCGATATCGGCGCAAACCTGGGTGCCGGCTGCCTCGTGATCTACGAGACGACGCTCCCGGTCGGCACGACTCGGAACCGATTCGGGCCAATGCTGGCCGAGAAGAGCGGTCACACCCTGGACGAGGACCTCTTCCTCGCTTTCAGCCCCGAGCGCGTGCTCGTCGGTCGCGTCTTCCTCGACCTGCGGCGGTACCCGAAGATCGTCGGTGGCACGAGCGGTGAGAGCACACGGCGAGCGGCGGACTTCTACGCAGCGGCGCTCGACGAGGGCACTGAAGTCCGTACCGTGGAGAATGCCGAGGCAGCCGAGATGACGAAGCTGGCCGAGACCACGTATCGCGACGTGAACATCGCGTACGCCAACGAGCTTGCGCGGTTCGCCGCCAGGAACGGGATCGACGTGACCGAGGTCATCGACGCGGCGAACTCGCAGCCCTACAGCCACATCCACCAGCCCGGCGTGGGCGTCGGCGGCCACTGCATCCCGGTCTATCCGCACTTCCTGTTCAACGACGATCCGGAGCTGCGCATGCCGCCCCTGGCCCGCGAGATCAACGAGAGCATGGGCGCGTTCACCATCGACATGATCGAGGATCGGCTTGGCTCGCTCGACGGCCAGAACGTGGTCGTCATGGGCGTGGCCTATCGCGGTGACGTCCGCGAGGACGCCTTCAGCTCCGCCTTCCGCCTTCGCGACGAGCTCCTGGCGGCCGGGGCGAATGTCTACGGCCACGACCCGTACTACGACGCCGAGCACTTGCGTAGCCTCGGCTTCGAGCCCTACGACCTGGATGATCCGCAGCCGGTCAGGGTCGCGGTGCTGCAGGCGGCGCACGAGGTGTACCGCACTCTCGCCCCGGACGCGCTCCCCGGCCTGGAGCTGTTCGTGGATGGGCGCAACGCCATCGACCGGGCGCCGTACGACGGCGCGGGGATCGCCTATGTCGGCATCGGACGCTGAGCCGCCGGAGACCCCGAGCGTCGGGATCGCGGCCGGACGCGGGGCGTGGGTGGTGCTGCCGACATACAACGAGCGCGAGAACCTCGAGCCCATCGCCGCGGCGATTCTTTCGGCGCTGCCCGAGGCGTCACTGCTCGTGGTCGACGACGCGTCCCCGGACGGGACCGGTGAGCTGGCCGACACCATCGCGTCGATCCAGCCTCGCGTCAGCGTGCTGCACCGGGCCGCCAAGGAGGGGCTCGGCGTCGCGTACCGTGAGGCCTTCGCCTGGGTGCTGGCTCGGCCCGAGACCCGCGTCGTGGTGCAGATGGACGCCGATTTCAGCCACGACCCGGCCAGCCTGCCCCGTCTGCTCTCGCCGCTCATGCGGGATGCCGACCTCGTCCTGGGCACCCGATACATGCCCGGCGGCGACACCGTGGGATGGCCCTGGTACCGAAAGCTCATCAGCCGGGGCGGCACGATCTTCGCGCGGACCGTCCTCCTGCTTCCGTATCGCGACCTGACCGGTGGGTTCAAGGCGTGGCGTCGGGAGACCCTCGAGTCGATCCGGATGCGCGAGTCGTCGGGGTCCGGCTACGGATTCCAGATCGAGACGACGTGGTGGGCGCACCGCCGCGGCGCGCGGATCGTCCAGGTGCCGATCGTGTTCCGCGAGCGCGTGGCTGGCTCCTCGAAGATGAGCGGCGGCATTGTTCGCGAGGCGCTGCTGCTCGTGGTGCGGCTGCGCCTCGGGGTCATGCGTGATGCCCTCGTGCGCCGGTGAGCCCGCAGCCCGCCCGCGTGCGTCGTGCCACATCATCCGCTAGCATGGCGCCTCGCCCCGCCCGGCGGCCGCGAGGGCCGCATCCGAGCCGCCGCATGACCGTGAGCCGATGACCATCCGATCTCGTCCCGTCCTCGACCGCAAGCATCGCCCGCGCTGGCAGGATGAGCTGCGCACCCAGCAGCTCACCATCGTCGCCTTCGCCATGGCCATCGCCCTGGCGCTCGGCATCTTCGGGGCCGCCGCGTGGAACGGCTACTGGGATTCCCACTTCCGCGCGGTCGCCACCGTCGACGGCACGACCTACGATCGCTCCGACCTCGAGGAGCGGCAGCGCATCCTCGTCGCCGAAGCGTCAGCCACGATCGCCGAGCTTCAGGCGCAGCTCGGGGGTGCTCGAGACCAGATCATCCAGCAGCAGATCGATCAGATCAGCCTCCAGCTGTCGAGCCTCGACACCGCCGCCGCGGACTCCCTGGTGCAGAACGCGGTGCTCGCGGCGCGGGCCGATGACTTCGACCTGACCGTCAGCGACGCGGAGGTGGATACCGGCATCGCCGAGCGCTACGCCCTCGAGGCCATGGTCCGCGCGCAGCTCATCCTGGTCGAGGCCCTTCCCGACGACGCGGAGCCTGACGCCGAGCCCACGCAGGAACAGCTCGACGCGGCGCGCGACGAGGCGCAGGCGGCGCTCGATCGGGTCGAGGCGGGCGAGGAGTTCGCGACGGTGGCGGGTGAGGCGAGCGACGACTTCACCGCGCCCGCCGGCGGCGTGCTCGGATGGTTCGGGGCCGATGACAACGCCTACAGCGAGTACTTCAGCGCCCTCGAGGACGCCGAACTCGACGACCTCATCGGCCCCGTCGAGACCGAGCGTGGTTTCGCCGTGCTCAAGCTCGTCGGCCGACGCGACGCGACGACCGAGGGTCCGCTTGCCGAGATCCTGCGGCGGCAGAACGTGAGCGACGAGACGTATCGCGAATACGTCCGCGGCGAACTCCTCGTCGAGGCCTATCGCGATCACTTCGCCGACGAGGTGGTCGGGGCGTCCGCCGAGCAGCGGCGCGTGGCGCAGATCGTGATCGAGGCGG
>JAGXHP010000112.1 GCA_024636135.1 Chloroflexota bacterium | reverse complement strand
GATGTGACTCGAGCTTCGGCAGGTAGAAGTAGGGTCCCGAGCCGCGCGCCAGCTGCTGGCTGGCATTGTGAAAGAAGGCCAGGCCGAACTCGAAGAGGCTTGCGCTCATCGGCTCGCCGTCGACGGTGGCATGCGCCTCGTCGAGGTGCCACCCCCTCGGCCTGATCACGAGTGTGGCGATCTCCGGCTTGAGCTCGTACGTCTTTGCATCCGTGGTGACGGTGAGGCGCCGCCGGACGGCCTCGCGGACTGCCCACTGGCCGGTCACGACGTTCTTCCAGGTGGGGGAGAGGGCATCCTCGAAGTCGCACATGAACACCTTTGCGCCGCTGTTCAGGGCGTTGACCATCATCTTCGGCTCGGCCGGTCCGGTGATCTCGACCCGGCGATCGTCGAGATCCCGGGGCGCGGGCGCGACCTGCCACGAATCGTCGTCGCGAATCCCGGCCGTGTCAGCGGCGAAGCTCGGAAGCTCCCCGGCGCCGAAGGTTCGCTGGCGCTCGGTCCGAGCGGCGAGCAGCTCGAGACGCCGAGGATTGAATCGGCGATGCAGGCCGGCAACGAATGCAAGCGCCTCGGGCGTGAGGATCTCGTCGTCGTGCGGCGCCGAGCGAGCGATGAGGACTCCGTCGGTGATGTCGGTCATGACGCCCATTCTCCCAGCAGTTGGCGACGAATGCCCGCGGTGCGCTCGGGCACCGCAATCCCTCCTATTCCCTGTGCTGGGCGTGGCCGCTGCGGTTTCGGTTGGTACCCTGTCGGCTGGTACGCGGACTGCAGGGTCGCAGCCCGATCAGTTTCGCCGGGTTGGACATCGTTGCCCCGCCGTCCCGAGCGGAAACCAACGCCACCTGGAGGAGCTATGCGGAAGAGGATGGTCGCCCTGGTGGGCGCCACGTTGCTCGCGATCGCGGCAGTCGCCCCTGCGAGTGCCATCACGAAGAGCTACGAGAAGGACTTCGAGCATCCCTTCGTCGGACTCGCGGCCTTTTACGATGACGAGGGCGAATTCAGCCATCGGTGCTCAGGGTCCTTGCTGAGCCCCACCGTGTTCCTGACCGCGGGACACTGCACCGACGACGGGGCGGGCGGTGTCATGACGTCCGCGCGGATCTGGTTCCAGCAGGACGCCGGGACGCGTTTCGACGGCGTGCTGGACCCGGTGACCGGGTACCCGGACGCCTGCCTTGGTGATGGGCCATGCACCACCGCCAGCGAGATGTACAACTACGGCTTCGACAATTTCGCCGGGTTCCCCGATACCCACGACGCTGGGATCGTCATCCTTGACGAGCCGATCCAGCTCTCTGAGTACGGGTACCTCGCGCCGGTCGGGGCGCTCGACGCTCTCCTCGGCACCGCACGGGGCCAGAAGGACACGACCTTCCTGGCCAGCGGATACGGGCTGAGCTACTCGAGCCCGGTCGCCTTCGAGTCCTTCCGCGAGCGCCTCATGGGCTTCGGCAAGCTCACGAACCTCAAGAGCGCGAACACTGCCGGGTTCAATCTGCAGACCAACGGCAACGGCGCGGGCAACGGGGCAACCTGTTCCGGCGACTCCGGCGGGCCGATCTTCTGGCCGGCGGACTCGAACCAGATCGTCGCGGTGACGTCATTCGGGCTGAATGCCTGGTGCCGTGGCGTCGACTTCTCGTATCGCGTCGACACGGCAGCTGTTCAGAGCTGGATTGACAGCGTGACGGGCGGGTAGGTCCCGTCCATCGTTCACCGTCCAGCGGTCAAGCGACCTTCGGACCCCGGCAGCCGCCGGGGTCCGAACGCGTCCCGCGAGTCGCGCGGTCAGTTCAGACTCGCGGCGACCGGTCGCGTCCGTACGACAGCATCTTGATCGGACGGCCCGCGGCTGAATCGGCGATGAGCTGATCGAGCCGCCGCCGTCGCGTCTCCTCGCGCTTGGCGCTGATGACCCAGAAGGCGGCGGCACGCCGGTAGGCCGGTGTCTGTGCCTCCCAGTGGCGTCGAGCGGCGGCATCGGCCCGAAGTAGCGCGAGCATCCCGCCGGGCAGGTCGGTGGGCCGGTTCTCGTACAAGTACCGGGGCGCGGCTGACTGGTCCCGGGCCTCGAAAGCTCGCATGCCGGCGGGCGCCATGAGCCCGTCGCGCTCGAGTCGCTCGACCTTCGCGATATTCACGCTGCTCCAGTAGCTCCGCTTCCGGCGAGGCGTGAAGCGATTCGTGCTCACCTCATCGTCGACCCGGTAGCCGATCCCATCGATCCAGCCGTAGCAGAGCGCGACTTCGACGGCCTCGTCGTAGGTCATCGACGTCTTGGGGACGTCCTTGCGGTAATACGCGACCCACAGCTGATCGGTGTCGGCATGATGAGCGTCGAGCCATGCGCGAAACTGCGGGGCGGCGTCGAAGACATGGACGTCGGCGCGGGTCGGGCGCTTCATGGGCGCGGCACTCGGCTCATCGATCAGATGTTCGCACGGGTGGCGCATGCTGTCGAAGACGTGTCGCCTGGCCGACATCTGATCCGTCAGCCCGATGACCACCGCACGCCCGATGACACGGCTATAATTCGGACGGCCTGGGCTGGATCGACGAACGCAAGGGAGACGACATGCCTCTGTACCTGGACGAGCACGAGTTCGTGCCCGGTCTGACGGGAGCGGCGGTGGCACAGGCGCACGCCCGAGACCTCGAGGTCCAGGCGGCCCATGGCGTCAATTACCTGCGGTACTGGTACGACGAGGCGACCGGCAAGGTCTTCTGCCTGGTGGAGGCTCCGAGCCCCCAGGCCGCGGAGGACGTCCACCGGGAGGCTCACGGCCTCCTCGCCGATCGCGTCACCGAGGTCAGGGAGGGCGCCTAGGCGCCGAGCGCGCTCGCGTACTCGACGGCTTCCGCTGGGGTCATCCGGCTTCCTCGGGCGCGGGCCCGGTCGATCGCCTCACGTCCGATGGCATCGTGGAGTCCAGCGAGAAACTGATCCACCCGTGCCATGCCTGCTGGTGATAGCGGGGCGCCGATCGCCAGGCGCAGCCCCTGAGATGCGCCGATGAGGACGGCTGCTCGTTCCGGACGATCTTCCGCGGTTCCGGCCAATCGCTCCAAAACGGAGGCCATGCCACCGCGGTCTCCCAGCTGAGATCGCAGCACGAGGCTGGCGCGGTAGTGTGCCTCTGCGGCTGTGATGTCACCCCCATCGGCCGTGACGTCTCCGAGGCTCGCGAGATTCTGGGCCTCGCCTCGCGTATCGGCCAGCCGCCGATTGAGCTCCAGCGCTTCCGCGAGGCGCGTCGCAGCACCGCGCAGATCGCCACGACCGCGCGCAAGGCGCGCCAATCGGGCAGTGGCATGCGCGATGCCCCAGTCGTCGCCCTGCTTCTCGAGCGCGGCGATGGCCTCGGCGTAGAGGCCGTCGGCGTCGGACGCCCCCTCGCGTGCTGCAGCGTCGGCGAGATTCAGGCGACCATATGCGGCGCCCTGGGGGTCCCCCCCTGCCTTGGACTGCTTGATCGCCTCGAGATACAGCTCTCGTGCCCGCTCGAAGTCGCCGCGCTCCACGAGCAGGCTGGCGAGGTTGTTGCATGCCACCGCGATCCCGGCTGGGTTGCCCAGCTCGCGACGGATCGTCAGGCTCGCCTCGTGGAATGCGGTCGCCGCTGCGAGATCGCCGCGCTGCGCAGCGAGTACTCCGGCGCCGGTCAGTGCGGAGGCGCGGCGGGGAGATGCCTCGCCACCGACTCGCTTGAGCGCCCGTTCGAGCCATGCGCTGCCTTCCTCGAGGAATCCCTGGATCTCCCAAAATCGCCACATGCCCGAAGCCAGGTTCAGCTCGGCCGTGGCGCCATCCGGATCGTCTTCGGCCCACCGCAGTGCGGCGCGCAGGTTGTCGTGGTCGGCTGCCAGCCGGCCGACCCACTCGTGCTGTACCGGCCCCTCGAAGAATCCCGGTCGAGCTCTGTCCACCAGGCCCGAAAACCAGTCGAGGTGTCGCGCATGGGCGTCTGCGCCCTCACCGGTCTCGGCAAGCCGATCCTGGGCGTAGTCGCGAATCGTCTCGAGCATGCGAAAGCGGGCTTCGACGTTGTCCTGGTCGATGGTCAGCAGGGATCGATCGACGAGTCGGCCGAGCACGTCGAGGATGTCGTCTGACGGCACCGTCTGCCCGCCGCATACGGCCTCCGCGGCATCGAGGGAGAAGCTGCCGGAGAAGGCTGCAAGCCGCGCGAACACGAGCTGCTCGTCGCGCCCCAGCAGCTCGTAGCTCCAGTCCATGGCAGCACGAAGGGTGCGGTGGCGCGGTAGCGAGGTGCGGCTCCCGCCCGTGAGCAGCCGGAATCGATCGTTGAGCCGTGCGGCGATCTGCTGGACCGGCAGCATCCGGACGCGCGCCGCCGCGAGCTCGACGGCAAGCGGGATGCCATCCAGCCGGCGGCAGATCTGGGCGACGGCATCGGCGTTCGCCTCGGTCAGGCGGAACCCTGGCTGGACCGAGCGTGCCCGGTCGACAAACAGGCGGACGGCGTCGCATTCGCCGAGCTCCGCAAGCGGCGCCTGTCCGCCAGCCTGCACCGCATCGGGGAGCGAGAGCGACGGGACCGGCATGAGGCTCTCCCCATCCAGTCCAAGCCCCTCTCGGCTGGTGGCGAGCAAGCGCAGGCCCGGGCAATGCCGCAGGAGGGCATCAGCCGTCTCGAGCACCGGCTCGAGGAGGTGCTCGCAGTTGTCCAGGATCAGCAGCAGCTGACTCGTGTGCAGGGAATCCAGGAGTGTCGTCCGAGTGTCGCTGCCGTGCTGCTTGAGCCGAAGCGCCGAAGCGATCGCATCGGGCACAAGGTTGCCCTCGTTGACGGCGCCGAGCTCGACGAACCACACGCCGTCGGGGAAATCTTCCACCACGTGCGCGCCGATCTGGAGGGCGAGGCGCGTCTTGCCGACCCCACCCGGACCGGTGAGCGTCAGCACGTTCGACTCGGTGAGGCGACGCTCGGCATCGACGAGCTCGTTCGCTCGACCGATGAAGGTCGAGAGCTGGCGTGGAAGATTGTTCGGAAGTGTCTCGAGCGATCGGACGGGGGGAAACTCGTCGGGGAGGCCGTCGGCTTGTACCTGGTACAGGTGCTCGGGCGTCGGGAGGTCCTTCAGCCGATGCTCGCCGAGGTCCAGCATGGTGACGTCGCCGGGGATCTCCGAGCCGAGCAGCGCATGAGCGGCGGCGGAAACGAGAATCTGGCCACCGTGCCCGGCCGCGGAAATCCGAGCGGCGCGGTGGACGTCGATGCCGATGAGGCGCGATTCGGACCGCAGCGGCTCGCCGGTGTGAAGGCCCATGCGCACCCTCACTTCGGCGTCCTCGGGCCAGGAATGAGCGTTCAGCGACCTCTGGGCATCCACGCAGGCCAACAGGGCGCCGCGCGCCGTGGGGAACGACAGGAACAGGCCGTCTCCGGCGGCGTCGACGCGCTCGCCTCCGTGACGCGTGGCGGCCTCCATCACGAGGCGGTGATGGTCGTCCAGGAGCTGGTGATAGGCATCGCCGAGGACTCGGATGAGGCGCGTCGAACCGACAATATCGGTGAAGACCAGGCTGACCGTGCCCTTCGAAGCGGTCACGGCCTCACCAGCCACCCTCGTCTCGGATGAGCCGATGGAGAACCCGTCCGGCAACCATGCGCCGGTACGCTGCGGTAGATCGCACGTCGTCGATCGGCGCGAGCTCGTTCGTGAGCGCGGCCGCTGCCGCATCGGCGGTGCCGACGTCGGGCATTGCGCCCTCGAGTGCTCGTTCGGCCCCCGGTGCCCGAACGGTCGTTGCCGCCACCGACCCGAGGGCGACGCGGACGTTGGTCCACGCCGCGTCGTCCTTCGTGGCTGACCAGGCGAGAGCCACTACCACCTTGCTGATGGCCTGGGCGCGCCGCGTGCCGATCTTTCGAAAGCGGACCCGACGCTCGGGCACGATAGGGATCTCCACCCGAACGAGGAGCTCATCGGGCCGCCGGGCGGTCTTCCGGTAGCCGATCCAGAACTGGTCGGCTCCAACGGTTCGTTCGCCCGAGGACGAGCCGAGCACGAATCGGGCATCCACCGCCATCAGGACCGGAAGCGTGTCGCCAGCCGGAGAAGCGTTCACCACGTTGCCGCCGATCGTTCCGCGATTCTGGATCTGCGCCGCCCCGATGGTCGCGGCCGCTTCACCGAGCGCAGGAATGTGATCGGTGATGACGGAGGACCGCCGGAGCTCGGTGTACGTCGTGAGCGCCCCGATTCGGACCGTGTGTCCTTCGACGTCGATCCCGCGCAGCTCGTCGAGGGCCCAGATGTCGAGGACTCGATGCGGCGGCTCACCGATCTCCCCGGTCATCTGCACCATGAGGTCCGTTCCTCCGGCGAGGGGCACCCAGGGAGCGCCGGCCGCGTCGGCCAGCAGAGCATAGGCCGCTTCCAGGCCAGTGGGAGATTCCGATGGAGGCTCGACCGCGTTCGGCACGGTCAGCTTCGGAAGCCGCGGATGACGCGCAGCAGGACGAAGACGCTGAGGACGAGGATGAGGAGCTGCCCGGGTGTCAGCGCCAGCGTGAAGTCGCGGTCGTCGAGGGCTTCCTCGATGGGCTCGGTCGTATCGGTCATGAATTGGCACTCCGTTCTGCAGCGAGAGCGATGGCATCGATGATCTTCGTGTAACCGGTGCAACGGCACAGGTTGCCGGCGATCGCCTCGCGAATGTTCTCCTCGGTCGCGTGCGCGCCGCTTGCCAGGAACGCGTGGCCGGCCATGAGCATGCCCGGCGTGCAGATACCGCACTGCGCTCCGCCGGTCTCCCAGAACGCCTGCTGCAGGACGTCGAGGTGGTCGCCGTCGGCCAGGGCTTCCACCGTGCGGACCGTCGTGCCGGCGGCCTGGCTCACCGGGACGAGGCAGGCGTCCACGACCGCCCCGTCGAGCAGGATGCTGCAGGCCCCGCACTCGCCCTCGCCGCAGCCCTCCTTCGTGCCGGTCAACCCGAGGTCCTCGCGCAGAACGTCGAGCAGTCGGCGCGTCCCGGTCGCCTCGACCTCCACCGGTGACCCGTTGACCGTGAACGCAAAGCTCATCGCGGATCGCCGGGATCGGTGGGGGCGCGGAACGGCATCTCGTCTCCGCCAGGCGGCACGTCCTCGATCCTGGGAGCGTCCTGGGGCGGCGCTTCGAGTGACACGCCGGGGGCGGGCAGCGCATCACCTCCCGTCATGGCCGCGAGAATTCGCTCGGGAGTCGCCGGCAGGTCGTGGATCCAGACGCCGGTCGCGTCGTGGATGGCGGCGACGACGGCCGGTGCGCCGACGTCCATCGGCAACTCGCCGACGCCCTTTGCGCCGTGTGGGACGCCCGAGTACGGCCGCTCGACCAGGATCGTTTGCAGGCGGGGAGCGTCGAGCGATGTCGGGATGAGGTACGTCGCCAACCGGTCGTTGAGATAGCGCCCATCGACCAGCTTCATCTCCTCGATCGTCGCGTAGCCGATGGCCTGCAGCGTCCCGCCCTCGACCTGGCCTTCGGCCAGCACGGGATGGATCACCGTGCCGATGTCATCGGCGGCCACGCACTCGCGGACGGCGACTTCGCCGGTGTCGAGATCCACCTCGACCCGGGCCACCGCGGCCGCCCAACCGAATGCTGGATAGGCGTCGCCGGTGTAGGTCGTGTCGTCGAACGGCTCCCCGGGGTACGGCTCGAACTGCTGGTCGATGCGCATTGGTCCGGCCTCCGGATACGCCTCGGCGAAGGGGCGTCCAGTCTCCTCCTCGACGCGCGCTCGCAGCCTCGCGGCCGCCTGGATGAGGAGTCCGCCGACGACCATGGCCGTTCGGGACGCCACGGTCGGGCCCGAGTCGGGCACGATCGAGGTGTCCTGCGGGGCGATATCGACCTCGTCGTAGGCGACTCCGAGTGCATCGGCGACCATCTGCGGAAAGATCGTCTTCGTGCCCTGGCCCATCTCGGTCGACGCGGTCAGGATCCGAATGCGCCCCTCCTCGGTCAGCTCGAGACTCGCAACCGAGGCGAGCTTCACCTCGCCGGAACCGGTGAACCCGGCACCATGCCAGGCGAGCGCCAGGCCGATGCCTGTCGCGACGCGGGCGCCGTCGGTCCGCCCCTCGCGCATGGCGCGCGTCTGGGCGTGCGTCCGATCGAAGGCCGAAGCGTCGGCGGCCGCCTCGAGCACGTCGGTCCCGCCGACGCTCTCGCGAAGCGTTTGGCCGGTAGGCGTGATGTCGCCCTCGCGGTAGACCCACCGACGCCGGAGATCGAGCGGCGAGGCGTCGAGGGCCTCCGCGATCCGGTTGACCTGCATCTCGGCCGCGAACTCGGTCTGGGGCGCGCCGAAGCCGCGGAACGCGCCGTTCGGCGGGGTGTTCGTCGCCATGGCGCGCCCGGTGATGCGAACGTTCTCGCACCGGTACGGCCCGCCCGCGTGGAGGACGCCGCGAGAGAGCACCACTGGCGTCAGCGTGCAGTACGCCCCGCCATCCATGATCACCTCGATCTCCTGCGCGACCAGCTCCCCAGCGTCCGAGACGCCGGATCGGTAACGCACGACGGCGGGGTGTCGCTTGGTCGTGGCGCTGATGTCTTCGTGACGGTCGTAGATCATGCGCACCGGCTTGTGGCATTTCAGGGCGAGCAGGGATGCATGGAGCGCCAGCACCGACGGGTACTCCTCCTTGCCGCCGAACCCGCCGCCGGTCTCCGCCTGGATGACGACAACGAGCTCGTCGCCCATGGCGAGCGCCCGTTTCATGGCCTTGTGGATGTAGTACGGGCATTGGAGCGATCCGTGGACCGTGACGCCGCCGTCTTCACGGGGGACCGCGATCATCGCCTGATTCTCGATGTACAGCTGCTCCTGGTGGCCGACGCGATACGTGCCCTCGATCACCAGGGCGGCCGTCTCCATGGCGGCCGCGGCATCGCCTCGCTCGACCGTATAGTGGGCGAACTCCCGCTCGGATCCGATGGGGTCGAACACGGCGGGCAGCGCCTCGGTTCGAAGCCTGACATGCGAACGCGCCTCCCGCAGCGTCGCGCGATCCGGGGCGGCGATCAGCACACACGGCTCGGCCTGGTGCTGGATCTCGCCACCGATGGGTACGAGGACCGGCTGATCGTCATTGATCAGGCTGACGATGTTCTCGCCGGGAACGTCATCGGCCGTGACGACGACAACGCGCTTCCAGTCGAACGCATCGTCGAGCTCGATTCCGAGAAGCCGAGCGTGCGGTTGCGCCGAGCGGATCGTCGCGCCGAACCACGCGCCGGGAATGACGAGGTCGTCCGCGTACTTCGCCGCGCCGGTGAGCTTGGCCGGACCCTCGCGGCGCAACGGAGCTCCAGGACGGGCGCGGCCGATGGCCGGCGCATCGGTCGGGATGACGAGCGGCGTCGTGTCGGCGGTTGACTCGGGCGTGGTGGTGCGAACGGTCAATCTAGGGCGCTCCATCCCTTCATGCTAGCGGTTCGCGTTCCCCGCTTGACGCGCGCCCCTACCCTGTTGCGGACACCGAGCAAGCGATCACCATATCCGGAGGTCTCATGGCCTGGCTTGGCACGCTCTTCCTGTTCCTGCACATCGGCGGGGCGATCGTCGCCTTCGGCCCCACCATCGCCTTTCCGTTCCTGGCGGCGCGGGCGGCCAAAGAGCCGGCGCACGGCAACTTCGTCCTGCGGACCACCGAGTGGTTGACCGAGAAGGTGGTCGAGCCCGGCGCCGTGTTCGTCTTCCTCATGGGCGTCGGTGTCATCCTGACGCGTGGCCACAACCCGTTCCAGGAGGGGTGGCTTGCGCTCGCGATCATCCTCTTCGTGATCACGCTCGGCTTCTCCTACGGGGTGCAGCTGCCCGTCCTGCGGAAGATGGTCGCGCTGACCAGTCAGCCGCCACCACCATCGGCGGAAGGGCCGCCCGGTCCGCCTCCGGGGTTCGTCGAGCTGTCGGGGCGCGCAGCGCGCGGCGGCCAGTTCATGTCGCTCATGCTGTTCGCGATCCTGTTCCTCATGGTGGCCAAGCCGTTCTGAGCCGGCGCACTCACGCTCCGCGGCGCAGAACCCGCCCAGGACGAGCGCCCGTGTGCCGATCCCGGTCGACCACGATCTCGCCCTCCACGACCACGTACTCGATTCCATCCGGGAACTGACGCGGCTCCTCGTACGTGGCGTTCGACCGCACGCGCTTGGGGTCGAACACGACGAGGTCCGCCACGGCGCCATCGCGAATCGTCCCGCGGTCACGGAGCCCCAGGCGAGCGGCCGGGGCCGATGTCATCGAGCGGACCGCTTCCTCGAGCGACAGGAGCGCCTCGTCGCGCACGAACTGCCCGAGGACGCGCGGGTAGGACCCGTACGTCCGCGGGGATGGCCGGGCACCCACGAAGGTCGAGTCGGTGCCGATCATGCCGATCGGATGGCGAATGAAGTCGCGCAACGTCTCCGTCCACGGCCCTGGTGTCACCTGGTTGACGCGCAGGTCCTCGGCCAGCAGGAGGTCGCAGAGGACGTCGACCGGGTCTTCGCCCCGATCCGCGATCACGTCACCGAGCGTGCTGCCCTCCCAGCGCACGAGGTCCGGGTGCGTGAAGGCGCCGACGCGGACGTCGTCCCACGCGCGCCGGCCGGCGAAGAGAACTCCACGCTCGGCCAGTTCGCGCCGGATCCGGTCGCGGACGCCGGCCTCGGCCAACCGCTCCTTCGTGCGCACCGGCCCACCGGCCTGCACCCAGGGCGGGATCATGATGAGCAGTCGAGTCGAGGCCCACTCGTACGGATAGGTGTCGAAGGTGACGTCGAGTCCCTCGGCGCGCGCGTCGTCGACGAGGGCCAGCATCGGGCCTGGACCGTCCGGGAAGGTCTGCCGGTGGTAGAAGTGCGTGATGTGCGACGGGCCACCACCACGTCGTCCGATGTCGATGGCCTCGCGGAACGGATCGAGATAGCGGTCCCCGAGGTCGTAGCGGACGTGCGTGTGATAGAAGCCGCCGGCACGTGCCGCCTCCGCGGTGAGCGCGGCCAGCTCGTCCGTGCTGGCGTAGGCGCCGGGCGGGTAGTCGAGCCCCGACGTGATCCCCAGCGCGCCTTCCTCCATCGCTTCGCGCAGCATCGCCCGCATGTTCGCCACGTCGCCGTCCGATGCCTCGACCTCCTCCCAGCCGATGGCACCGATGCGGAGCGCGCTGTTTCCGACCATGAACGCGAGGTTGAGCGACGGGTGCAGCCCGTCCAGCCGGTCGAGGTACGTCTCCACGCTCGACCAGTCGTAGGCGATGTCCGGGCGGCCGTCCAGGCCCGCGTTGATGTGCGCCAGCGCCTCGAGGTCGGCGAGGTCGGGGATCGGCGCGTAGGAGAGCCCGTCGACGCCGATGACCTCGGTCGTGACGCCCTGCCGGATCTTCGGCTCGTGGAGCGGATCGGCGAAGATCATGAGCCCGGAGTGGCTGTGGAGGTCGATGAACCCCGGAGCGACCACGCGGCCCGTGGCGTCAATGCGCCGGGCAGCCACGAGGTCGTCCGTCGGGCCGTCGATGACCTCGATCCGGCCGTCGCGGACGCCGACGGAAGCGGCGAAGGCACGCTCGCCCGTTCCATCGACGACCGTGCCGCCCTCGACGAGCAGGTCGTATCGATCCGGCATGCGCCGATGATCGCAGAGTCAAACGTCCCGGCGGCAGGCAGAATTGGACAATGACCACTGCCGCCATCATCCTCGCCGCCGGCGCATCCCGGCGGTTCGGCTCCCCGAAGCAGGTGGCCGCGCTCGGGGATCGAACCATGCTGGAGGTCGTGATCGACGCCGCGCACGGTGCCGGCCTCGCCCCGATTCTCGTGGTGGCACCGACCGCGGTGCCGATACCGGAACTGGTCGAGCGAGTTCCGAACGACCGTCCCGCTGACGGACTCAGCGCATCGCTGCGCCTCGGGATCGCCGCGGTTCCGGCGGACGTCGACGAGGTCGTGATCCTGCTGGGCGATGCCCCGACGGTGAGTGCGGCGAGCATCCGCGATCTCGTGGCCGCTGACCGTGAGGGACGCCCCATCGTGGCGACGCAGGCCGACGGTCGTATCAGCCCCCCGGTCCTGATCGAGCGCCGCGCGTTCGACGTGGGACTCCAGGCAGAGGGCGATGCCGGGCTGCGGGATGTCCTCGGTCGCCGTCCCGACCTGGTCACGCCGCTCGCGGTTCCGGAATCCCACGTTGACGTCGACACGCCCGAGGATCTTGCCGGCTCGATCGAGGTCTGCCCGGGCTGTCGGGCCGTCGTCCGCGCGCAGCCGCGGGCCGAAACGCACGCGTACATCGGCGCGTCGCCGGCATGCTGGGCGAAGTTCGGAGAACTGATCGGACGAGAGTTCTCCGATCCGGCGTTCGGCGCCGTCCATCGGCACACTGTCGACGTCTACGCCGCCCAGCATCCGGGCGTCGACGGGCGGAGGCAGCGGCAGTCAGTCGCCGTCCACCTCATCAGCATCTGCGCGTGGCTGGAGCACGGCATGGACGCCGATGCGCTGCTTCCGATGACGAAGCGCCTCACCGACCACAAGCGGGAGTGGCCGTGGCTCGAGTCGCCGGTCGCGTACGAGCTCAGCGTCCTCGACGCACTTCGCGCACGCAGCGGTGCGGAACATGGTGAGCTCGTCCGCGCGTGGGGTGCCGACGTGTGGAGGGCGTGGGGGCCGCACCAGGCGCAGGTGCGGGAGTGGACCGCCGACGCGAGGCGATCGTGACGCTGCCCGGCCGCGGGACCCCGGCCGCTAGAATCGGTCACATGTTCGAATCGAGCGCACGCCGATGACGATCGAGCGGGTCACGAGCACGGAGATCGCCGACGAGGAGCTGGCGCTCGAGTCGACGGTACGGCCTCGCCGCCTCGACGAGTTCGCGGGCCAGGACCGGGTCAAGGAGAACCTGGCGATCCTCATCGACGCGGCGCAGCATCGGTCGGAGCCGGTGGACCACGTCCTCCTCTACGGTCCGCCGGGCCTCGGGAAGACGACGCTCGCCAACATCGTGGCGGCCGAGATGGGCGCGCAGATCCGGACGACCTCCGGGCCGGCCATCGAGCGAGCGGGCGATCTCGCCGCGGTCCTCACCAGCCTGGGCAAGGGCGACGTTTTGTTCATCGACGAGATCCATCGGCTCAGCCACGCGGTCGAGGAGATCCTCTACCCGGCCATGGAGGACTTCGCCCTCGACGTCGTGCTCGGCAAGGGTCCCGGCGCCCGTTCCGTGCGGCTCCAGATCGAGCATCTCACGGTCATCGGCGCCACCACGCGCGTTGGAAGCATCACCGGGCCGCTGCGCGACCGGTTCGGGG
>JAGXHP010000111.1 GCA_024636135.1 Chloroflexota bacterium | reverse complement strand
GCGAGCACCGTCGAGCGCCCCGGCACGCCGGAGGGCACGATGGCCTGCCCGCGCTGCGGCACCCACAACCGCGCCGGCGTCGGGTTCTGCCAGAACTGCGGCGCGAACCTTCGCGGGACCGCTCCGGGTTACGTGCCGCCGTCAGTCGCCGCGGAACCCGGCGTCGCACCTGCCGGCCAGGCGACGGGGGGCGCCGTGCTCGGCCCCGTCGTGCTCCTCATCGGCCTGGTGGGCATCGTCACCGGCTATCTGCTCCCGTTCCTCTACGGCTCGGGCTCGCTGCTCGATCGCGCCATGGGCGCCGGAGGGTACGGGGTCGCGTTCTGGAACGGCTACCCGGACGTCGGCGCCGGCCTTGCCGACCAGGCCTACTTCGGCCTTGCTGGCCCAGTGCCGTTGCTGGCGATCCTGCTGGCGGTGCTGGCCGTGGCGGGCTTCGTCCGCGCGCGACCAGGCCCGGCACAGGTCGCCGGTCTGATCATTGCGCTGCTGTGGAGCGTCGGGCTCATCGTCCTGTTCGCTGTCGTGGAGCTCGCCGGGAACTGGAGCGGCGATCTCGTCGGCATGCTGCGCGTCATGACACCGGCCGGCATCATCTTCTTCCTGGGCTCGCTGATCGTGGTGATCGGTACGCTCACGCGCTTCGGCCGCAGCTGACGCGTGGCCCGCTACTGCGCTGCGTGCGGCACCGAGGTCGAGGACACCGCGATCTTCTGCCCCACCTGCGGACAGCCGATCGACCAGGAGCGCGAGGCCGAGATCCCCGCTGCCCCGGCCTGGCCCGATCATCCCGCCCCACAGGCCGCAGCGGCCCATCGTGACCGCGAACCGGTCGAGGATCGTCCCCCGGCGCCCGAAACCGCACGCGCCGATGACCGGCTCGCCGCCGACGCCGAGCCGAGCGCGCCGGCATGGGAGCCACGCCACGAGGAGCCCACGCGCGTCGAGGAGGCACCGCCGGTTGAGCCTGCTCCTCAGCCGCGGAGAGCGCCCCCACCGGACCGACCGCCGGCCCGGGCGGCAGCGCCGGACCCCGCAGGGCGGCGCAGCGGACCATCGGTCGACATCCCGCTGACGATGCCGGTCATGCTCAGTGGCTGGCTGATCGGCGTCGGGGCGCTGATCGCGCTGTTGGGCCTGGTCATCGGCCTGTTCGGGGGTGTCCTGAATCCGATCGACCTGATCGTGCTGCTCCTGCTGCTCGGCATCGCCGCCACCGTCTTCCTGCCGTCCCGGGTGCCCGACGTGCCGCATCTGCGCCTCGCCATTCTCGTGACCCTGCTCATCGCGTTCGGCATGGCGCTCGACCGCATCGGCCTGGGCGGGGCCGGAGTCGGTGAGCTGCTGTTCTTCTTCGGGGCGGCCGCCGCGGGCATTGGAGCCATCATCGTCGAGCTCGGGCGCGACCAGCCGCTCGGTGGACCGCAGACCTGACGGGATGACGCTGGCCCCGCCCCCGGCCGAAGAGCGCCACGGCCTGACCGACGCCGAGTACCACCTCGTCATCGATGCGCTGGGTCGAACTCCGAACGACGTGGAGCTCGGAATGTTCGGCGCCATGTGGTCCGAGCACTGCGCCTACAAGCACTCGCGGCCTCTCCTCGGCCGCCTGCCATCGACGGGCGAGCGGGTGCTCGTCGGGCCGGGAGAGAACGCCGGTGTGGTCGACATCGGGGACGGCCTGGCGGTCGTCTTCAAGGTCGAATCGCACAATCATCCGTCCGCGGTGGAGCCGTACCAGGGCGCGGCGACCGGCGTCGGAGGCATCATCCGCGACATCTTCACGATGGGGGCTCGGCCGATCGCCCTGCTCAACAGCCTGCGCTTCGGCCCGCTGGAGGCCGGTCCGAAGACCTCGGAGGATGCCGCCACCCGCAACCGCTATCTCTTCGACGGGGTCGTGGGCGGGATTGCCGGCTACGGCAACTGCATCGGCATCCCCGACGTGGGGGGCGAGGTGACATTCGACCCGACGTATTCGGGCAACCCGCTGGTGAATGCGATGTGCGTCGGCATCGCGCGTCATGACGAGATCACCCTGGCGCGCGCGGCCGGCGCGGGCAACATCCTGCTGCTCGTGGGTGCGACCACCGGTCGCGACGGAATCCAGGGGGCGAGCTTCGCGTCCGCCACGCTCGGGGAGGACCGGGAAGAGCGCCGACCGGCGGTCCAGGTCGGCAACCCGTTCCTCGAGAAGCTGCTGATGGAGGCCTGCCTCGAACTGTCGGGCCGGCCGGGAGTCGTGGCCATGCAGGACCTCGGAGCGGCAGGCCTGACCTGCGCGCTGGCCGAGCTGACCTCGCGCGGCGGCGTCGGGGCGGAGGTCGACCTCGATGCCGTTCCGCGTCGCGAGCGGGGGATGACCCCGTACGAGGTGCTCCTCAGCGAATCCCAGGAGCGGATGCTCATCGTCGTCACGCCGGAGGCCGCGGCGCAGGTGGAGTCCGTGTTCGCGCGCTACGAGCTCCACGCCGCGCGGATCGGGACCGTGACCGCCGAGCCGGTGATCCGGTGTCGGGCCGCCGGCGAAGCGGTGTGCGACGTGTCCGGACGCTCACTCGCCGATGACGCCCCGCGCTACGCGATCCACGGCAGTCCACGTGATGCGGCTGCGTCTTCCGGACTCGCCCGGCTGGCCGCCGAAGCGCCAGAACGCGCCAGGGTCCTGGAGCTGCTGGGATCGGCGAACGCGCGAGACCGCAAGCCGATCTGGCGTCGCTACGACCACATGAACGGCACGAACACGCTCGTCGGACCCGGAGCCGGGGATGCGGCGCTGCTGCGCATCAAGGGGACGGCGCGCGGTCTGGCCCTGTCGATCGACGGACCCGGGCCCGCTCGCATCGGCGCGCTCGATCCGTTCCTGGCCGGGGCCTCCGCGGTGATCGAGGGAGCGCTCAACGTGGCGGTCAGCGGCGCCACCCCGATCGGGATCACCGACTGCCTGAACTTCGGGTCACCGGAGTCCGACCTGGGAGCCTGGCAGCTCGAACGGGGCATCGATGGCATCGCGCAGGCCTGCCGCGTCCTGGGCGTGCCGGTCGTCTCCGGCAACGTCAGCCTCTACAACGAGACACCGGGCGGCCCGATTCTGCCCACGCCGGTGGTGGGCACGGTCGGGCTGATCGAGGATCGATCGAAGGCGTTGCGCATGGCGTGGGCGCCGGGCGAGGAGATCTGGCTGCTCGGCGAGCCAGGCGATGACGCCGATGCACTGGCCGGATCCGAGCTGGCCTGGCGACGCGATGAGCGCGGCGGCCAGCCGAGCCTCGACCTCGAGGCCGCTGCACGCGTCGTCGGACTTCTCCCGCACCTGGCAGACGAGGGAATCGTGACGGCGGCGCACGACTGCTCGGTCGGTGGGTTGGCCGTGGCGCTGTGCCGCATGGCGATCGCGGCCAAGATCGGTGCGCAGCTTGAGCTCGGGCCGGCCGACCTGCCCGTGGCCGTGCTGCACGGCGAGCGTGCCGGCAGGGTGATCGTGGGCGCCGACCCGGGTCGGGCCGATGCGCTACGCGCCTCGTGCCGATCCGCCGGGGTACCGCTGCGACGGCTCGGCGTGGCGGGTGGCGATGATCTCGCCCTGCGCCTCGGCAGCGCGACGGTCGATCTGCCGCTCAGCGAGCTGGCCGAGACCTGGAGCCGGGGCTTCTAGCTCGGCTGAGCCGATGCACCGCCCGACGAGTCGTCGGTGTCGGTTGGGGCGTCGTCGCGGAGCGGCCTGCCAGCGCGAAGGGTCCTCCGCAGCAGGGCGTCCGTGATCTCACGCTCCGCCGATTCGGGATCGGGCGAGTTGCGACGGGTCGCGTGGAGGCCGAGCACGATGGCGATCAGCCCGAGGACGAGCGCCGTCGCAAGGAGAGGCAGGATGGGCCAGGCGTCGATGGCGGTGAGGAACGCAACGGACGGCGCCCCCACGGGCGCCGTCACGGCGGTGCTGGCCACGCTTTCGGGGTTCAGCGGGCCGCCTGTCCAAGGGGTGACGTCGGACGGTCGCCGCCACGCGCACGCTTGCGCTCGGGAGCCTTCGGCATGTCGACGTCGCTGGGCGCAGCGGCCTCGAGGTGTGCGAGCCCGCCGCGGGCACGCTCGCTGAGCCGGTAGACCTCCTCGAGGCCGTCCGGCGGCACGGCGGCCTCGTACACGCGGCGGAACTGGTCGACCACCGCGGGATCGAACTGCGTGCCGGCGTTGCGCTGCAGCTCGTCCATGGCCTCCTCGTGGGTGAGCGCGGCGCTGTACGGACGCTCGTGGACCATGGCGTGGTAGGCATCGGCCACCGCGACGATGCGCGCACCGAGCGGGATCTCGTTGCCCTTCAGGCCGTGCGGGTATCCGCCGCCGTTGAAGCGCTCGTGATGGTGAAGGACGACCGGGATCGCCTCGCGCAGGTTCGAGGCCTGCTCGAGGATGACCTGCCCGATGCGCGGGTGCTCGCCGATGGCCTGCCACTCCGCGTCGGACAGCGCGGTGGGCTTGTCGAGGATCTCCTCCGGCACCGCGATCTTGCCCAGGTCGTGGAGCAGCGCAGCGATCCGGATTCGCTCGATCTCCTCGTGCGGCAGTCCCATCTCGAGCCCGATACCGGTGGCCAGGGCGGCGATCATGTCCGACGGTCGCCCCCGATGATGTGGCTGCGGAGCCAGCACCGATGCCAGTGCCTGGGTTGCCGTGTCGCTCGCCCACTGCCCGATGGCGGTGGCCTGAGCCCGACGGTCGTTCGAGATCGGCGCGCGGCGGATGGTCGCGTTGTCGTCGAGCTCGCGGAACAGGTAGGTGCGGTTGCGTCCCAGCGACTTCGCCGCGTACATCGCGCCGTCGGCTCGATCGACGAGCATGTCGAGCTGGAGCTCGGCACCGCGACCGCCCGAGATGCCGACGCTGATGGTGATCTTCACGGTGCCGTCCTTCGGCAGGATCAGCGGTTCCTGCTGAACGAGCGTCCGCAGCTCTTCGGCCAGCCGCACCGCATCCTCGGGCAGGGTCTCGGGGAGGATGAGCATGAACTCTTCGCCGCCGTAGCGTCCGAACGTGTCGTTGACGCGAACGCCGCCGGCGACCAGGCGGGCCACCTGGCGCAGGACGGCATCGCCCGAGGCGTGGCCGTAGGTGTCGTTGATCGGCTTGAAGCGGTCGATGTCGATGAACGCGACGCTCAATGGCTTGGAGTGGCGCACCGCCCGCTCGACCTCGGCGCCCAGGATGGTGAGCAATGTCTCGCGGTTGGGGATCCCGGTCAGGCGGTCGTGCGTCGCACGCGCCTCGACCTGGATGAAGGCGCCGCTTGCCGCGTTCAGCGCGCGGGCAAGTCGCCGCTCCCCCGGAATGCCAGATTCGCGGATTCGGATCGGCTCGGCGAGCTCCAGGGTCCGTTCGAGATCGGCCGCGATGTGGTTGAGGCGCCAGCCGAAGTAGCTCCAGCCGACGAGGGCCATCGTGGTCAGGCCGGCTGCCGCCGCCGCACCGGCGACGAGCGAGACGCGCCAGCGCTCGGAGGGTTCGACCTGGCTTGCCATGCCGAAGGCGATGACCAGGAAGCCCGCCACCGCGATGGGGGCGAGGAAACCGAGCAGCCGAATGAGCAGCAACATTGCGGCGAAGCATGCTGGGCAGGGTCCGGTTGCGCCATGGGTCGATGGTCCCTCCGGGCGCCGTGGCAGTTGCGGTTGACAGGCCGAAATCGCCCGAGTGCGGATTGGTGCAGTACTGGCACGGTACCGGCGCCGGTTCGGTGCGCGCGGGTCATCCGCCACCGGCGTTGACGGCTATCATGGGCTCGTGCCCGGCCTGCACCGATCCGCTTGACCAGCCCCGTGCGCGCGCCCGTCCGATTCGTGCAGGCCGCCGGCGAGGCCCCTCCGACCTACCAGCCGCATGGTCCGCGCGAAGAGTGCGGCGTCGTCGGGATCTGGGCGCCGACCGCACCGGTGGCCCGCATGGCGTACGTGGGGCTTCATGCCCTTCAGCATCGAGGGCAGGAGTCGGCGGGGATTGCCGTGACCGACGGCAGACAGCTCACGCTCCACAAGCGGCTCGGCCTGGTGAGCAGCGTGTTCGACGAAGAGACGCTGAGTCGCCTCGAGGAGCGCGACGACGGCGGTCGTCCGCCGCGGGCCGCCATCGGCCATACGCGCTACAGCACCACCGGATCCAACACCCTGCCGAATGTCCAGCCGGTGTACGCCAACTCGGACATCGGCGAGCTGATGCTGGGGCACAACGGCAACCTCACCAACGCAACCTGGCTGCGGGACGAGCTGAGCGAGCAGGGAATCGAGTTCGGCTCGGCCTCCGACACCGAGGTCCTTGCCAAGCTGATCGCCCATGCGCCGGGTCGCACCTGGGCGCAACGTGTCGACCACGCGTTTCATCGTGCCGTGGGGGCCTTCACCTTCACGATGCTGACCGAGACGGCACTCGTCGCGGCCCGGGACCCGATCGGCTTCCGGCCCCTGTGCCTCGGGCGCCTTCCTGGCGGCGGATGGGCGGTTGCCTCGGAGAGCGCCGCGCTGGATGCGATGGGTGCCCAGTTCGTGCGGGACGTGGACGCGGGCGAGGTCCTGACCATCGACGACGACGGCGTCGCCTCGCACCGATCGAGCCGCGCCGCGCCCGAGCGCGAGAAGCTGTGCGTGTTCGAGTTCGTTTACCTGGCGCGTCCCGACTCGGTCATCGACGGGCGGCTGCTGTACGAGGCTCGCCTCGAGATGGGCCGCCGGCTGGCGCGGGAGCATCCGGCCGAGGCCGACCTTGTGATCGCCGTGCCCGACTCGGCGGTCCCGGCCGCCATCGGCTACGCGGAGGAGTCCGGGCTGCCGTATCGCGAGGGGCTCATCAAGTCGCGATACGTGGGGCGCACCTTCATCCAGCCGGCCCAGCACACGCGCGACGAGGCGGTCCGCATGAAGTTCAACCCGCTTCCCGAGCTGCTCTCCGGTAAGCGGGTGGTGGTCGTCGACGACTCGATCGTGCGCGGCACGACCACGGGGCCGATCGTGAAGATGCTCCAGCGGGCGGGCGCGTCTGAGGTGCACGTCCGGATCCATTCGCCGCAGATGCGGCACCCCTGCTACATGGGCGTGGACACCGGGCGCAGAGATGAGCTGATCGCCGCCACGCACTCGCTCGAGGGGATCCGCGCGGCGATCGGCGCCGACTCCCTCGGCTATCTCTCGAAGGAGGCGCTTCTCGAGGCCGTCGGTGGCAGGACCGATGCCCGATGCACCGCGTGCTTCGACGGCGTGTATCCGACCGACGTGCCGCTCGAGCTCGACAAGCTGGCCCTGGAGCACCGCTGAGCGTGGTACGCACCTACCGCGAGTCGGGCGTCGACATCGGCGAGGCGGAACGCGCGGTGGAGCGCATCGCGCGTGCCGCTGCCACCACGGTCACGCCGGAGGTGCTCGGCGGCATCGGGGGGTTCGGCAGCCTGTTCCGCTTCGACCCGGAGCTTCACCCCGATCCGATCCTCGTCAGCAGCACCGACGGAGTCGGGACCAAGCTCAAGGTCGCGATCGCCCTGGGGCGCCATGACACGATCGGGGTCGATCTGGTGAACGCATGCGTCAACGACATCATCGTCAGCGGCGCGACCCCGCTCTTCTTCCTCGACTACCTCGCCGTCGGCGAGCTGCGGGCGGACGTGGTCGAGGAGATCGTGGGCGGCGTGGCAGCCGGCTGTGCCGCTGCGGGGATTCCGCTGGTCGGTGGCGAGACGGCGCAGATGCCCGACCTGTACCGCGGCGCGGACTACGATCTGGCGGGGTTCATCGTGGGGGTCGTGGCCCGCGCGGACCTCATCGACGGATCGAGGGTGTCTGCCGGCGATGCGCTCATCGGCATCTCGTCGTCCGGCCTGCACACCAACGGGTACAGCCTCGCCCGCCGCGTGCTCGCCGAGGGAACATGGGAGTCGCCGATGCCCGGGGGCGAGGGCACCATCGGCGACGCGCTGCTCGTGCCACATCGGTCCTACCTCGATGACCTCCGAGTGCTGCGTCGAGCGCTGCGCGAAGCGGGCTCGGACATCCATGCGCTGGCCCACGTCACCGGCGGCGGGTGGGAGGGGAATGTCCCGCGCACCCTGCCGGCCGGCCTGGGCGTGGATGTCCGAACCGGCGCATGGCCCATTCCTCCGATCTTCAGCCTCATCCAGTCACGCGCCGACATCGAGGACGAGGAGATGATGCGGACGTTCAACGTCGGGATCGGCATGACGGCAGTCATCGCCGAGGATGACGTCGAGCTGGCCCTGGGTGCCATCGACGGCGCCCATCATCTTGGGCGCGTGGTGCCCGTGGACGAGGGCGAGCCGCGCGTTCGGTTCTCGTGAGGCTCGGGATCCTCGTCTCCGGACGAGGGTCGAACCTCGAAGCGGTCCTTGACGCAGGGCTGCGCGATATCGAGCCGGTCGTCGTTATCAGCAACCGTCTTGACGCCCCGGCCCTCGAGGTGGCCGCGCGGCACGGGGTTCCCGCCGTGGTGCTCCGCCGGTCCGCTTTCCCGGATGCCGGGGCGCGTGATGCCGCCATCGGCGCGGCGCTCGACGATGCCCGGGCCGATCTCGCGCTGCTGGCGGGCTACGACCAGCTCCTGCGGGCCACGTTCTTCCGTGCGTTTCGGGGTCGGACCATCAATGTCCATCCGAGTCTGCTGCCGGCCCACGGGGGACCGGGCATGATCGGGCTCGAAGTCCATCGCTCGGTGATCGCGGCCGGGGACGCGGAGACCGGCGTGACGATCCACGAGGTGACGCCGGACCTCGACGGTGGGCCGATCCTCGCGCGGGCGCGGCTCCCGGTCCAGGCGGGGGAGAGTGCCCACGCACTCGCCGCTCGCGTGCTCGCCGAAGAGCATCGGCTCCTGGTCTCGACCCTCGCCCGGTTGGCGGCGATCGCTCCCGGCTGAGCGCGCCGTTCGCAGCCCGCGCTGAGGGTCATCGGGCACGATGCGTGCTAGCATGACCGGCGGCGCTCCATGGGGCGCGCACCCCACGCAGGAGAGGCCAGGCAGCTACTGATGGACGCGATTCTCGGACCGATCGGCGAGTTCTGGGACGGATTCCTCAGCAACCCGGTCGTGCAGCTGGCCAGCCAGCTCATCGTGATCTACGTGGTCCTCCTGTGGCTCGGGACGGCGTACTGGGCCTTCCGCGACATGCAGGCGAGGACGGAGAACCCGATCCTTCCGTACTTCGCCGCCGCCCTCATCATCTTCTTCACGCCGCTGCTCTTCATCTTCGCCGTCGTGCTGTACCTCATCGTTCGCCCGCGCGAGTCACTGGCCGAGGTCTACGAGCGGTCGCTGGCCGAGGAGAGCCTGCTGGCCGAGGTGGAGAAGAACGAGCTGTGCCCGGTCTGCCGCGATCGCGTCGACTCCGATTGGCTGGTGTGTCCGAACTGCCGGACCCGGCTCCATCGCGTCTGCCCGTCATGCAACCGGCTCGCCGATCCGACGTGGCCGCTGTGCGCGTTCTGCGGCACCGATTTCGGCCGCGAGTCCTCGCGCCCGCAGCGACGAGCCGCATCGTCAACCGCCGACGCACCCCCGACCGACTCCACGGCGCCGGCTGACGCCACCGCCGAGCACGCGCGTCTGCGCGGAGCCACGAACACCTGACCGACCACGGGCTCCCGGGCGATCCCGTCCGCGGAGAAGATCCCCACCAGCGCGAGCCGATGTCGACCGGACCGCATCCCACCGTCGGACCCGGCAGCGTGACCATGCCGCGCTGGCCCGGACCGGTCATGGCCGTCGTCGGCGCGCTGCTGGCGCTGTTCTCCCTCGGGGCCGCCGCCGCCGCCCTCCAGGGTGCGCTCGAGATCGCCGATCCAGCGGTCCTGGCCTGGCTGGCTATCCTGGGCGGCGCCCTCTTCGTGGCCGGCCTCCTGTACATCGCCGTGCGCCAGCTGCGCGTCCGCCGGCATCTCGCGCCGGAGCGTTACCGCGGGCCGGCGATCCTGCTGCTGCTCCTTCTGGTGTTCGTGCTGGCCACGATTCTCACGGTCCCGTTCGCCGCCGATGCCGCCGCGCTGGTCCTGGGCGAGGGCGAGCTCACGTTCCTCGGAGCACTCGTTCTTCTCACGGCCACCCAGGCAGCGCTGCTCATCGTCAGCTGGCTGCTCGTCTACCTCCCGGGCGCGCTGAAGGCACTTCCGCGCTTCCCCGGGCCCAATCCTGCCGCGGCGGTCCGTGCGGGGTTGGTCTGGGGAGTGGCCGCGTGGCTCGGCTCGTCGGTGCTGGCCCTCGGGATCGCCTGGGCGCTCGAGCGCGCCGGATTCGTCGTCGAGCCGCAGGTCGCCGAGCAGGCGATCGCGGTGGTCGAGCCGTGGGTGGTGATCGTCGCCATCGTGATTCTCGCGCCGGTGGCGGAGGAGGTCTTCTTCCGCGGCATCGTGTTCAACGCGTGGCTTCGGGAGCGTGGTCGTCGATGGGCCTTCATCGGCTCCGCGGTCCTGTTCGCGGTGATCCACGTCTCGGTCGTTGCGCTGGTCCCCATCCTCCTTCTCGGCCTGGCGCTGGCCTGGATCTACGCGCGAACCGGGAGCCTCCTGGCCCCGATCGTCATGCACGCCACCGTCAACGGGATCTCGGTCGCGCTCGCCCTGCTCGTCCGGTTCGAGGTCATCGGCCTCCCCACCTGACGAGCGGGTAACCGGGCGGTAAGCGCCCGATGAGCGCCGACTACCTATCGTCCGCGCCGATGACGAGCGAACCCTTTCCCGACCCGATCCCGCTGGCGCGGGCTCGCCCCCGTCCCGGCGCCGACCGCATGCTGCGCCATGGGGCGGAGGCGGCCAGTGACGAGGCGTTGCTTGCCGCCGTCGTCGGCGACCGCGCGTCAGGCGTTCGCCAGGCGCGCCGCCTGCTCGACCGGTTCGGCTCTCTGGCAGCCGTGGTCCGCGCTCACCCGATCGAGCTCCGCGTCGCCGGATTGTCCGAGCTGTCCTCGGTCCGCGTGGCCGCCGGCATCGAGCTCGCCCGCCGCGTGGCCCGCTCGTGGCCGGACGACACCTGGGTGGTGCGCACACCGGCCGACGCGGCCGAGCCATTGGTGGACGCCATGGGCTCGCTCGAACGCGAGGAGCTCAGGGTCCTTCTGCTCGACACGAAGAACGTCGTGACGGCCGAACGGACAGTGTACCGCGGCAACCTCGCGGGGTCCTCGGTCCGTGTCGGCGAGGTGTATCGGGACGCCGTGCGTTCGTGCAGCGCCGCGATCATCGTGGCGCACAACCATCCGTCCGGTGACCCTGCGCCGTCGGGCGAGGACCTCCGCATCACGTCCGAGCTGGCGGACGCCGGGAGGCTGCTCGATATCGAGCTGCTCGACCACCTGGTGATCGGGCGCGGACGCTGGACCTCGCTGCGCGCGGTCGGCGGCCTGGCTCAGCCGCCGGGCACGATTCGCGAGATGCGCCCCGTCGCGAGATCGGCGACGTAGAGCTCCCCGCGATTGTCGGCGCCGATGGCGCTGACTCTGGCATCGGTCTCCAGCAGCACCAGCGGCGCGGCGACCGACGATGCGTCGGTGTCGGATCGAACGCCCATCAGCCAGCCGCTGCAGTAGTCGGCCATCAGGTACCAGCCGCGCAGGCCGTCGATCGCCGCCCCTCGGTAGACGTGCCCGCCGGTGACCGAGCACCCGACATCACGCTCGTACTCCGCCACTGGCAGGACGAGCCCGTCGGTCGAGCAGTCGCGGGCCTGGAAGCAGTGCGCTCCCTCCATCGTGTTCCAGCCGAGGTTGGCGCCCGCTTCCCCGGGATCCAGCCGGTTGACCTCCTCGTGCGCGCCCTGGCCGACGTCGGCGATCCACAGCTGCCCGGTCGCAGCGTCGAAGCTGAAGCGCCACGGATTGCGCAGGCCGAACAGGTAGACCTCCCGAGCGCCCTCGCGCCCGTCGGCGAACGGGTTGTCGTCGGGGATCGCGTATGCGCCGGCCGCCGAAACATCGAGCCGCAGGATGCTGCCCAGCAATGTCGTCGGGTCCTGGCCGCTCCCCAGCGGGTCGCCGCCCGATCCGCCGTCACCGAGCGCCATCCACAGCTGGCCGTCGGGCCCGAAGGCAAGCTGGCCGCCGTTGTGATTGCCGAACGGCTGCGCCTGCGTCAGGAGCACGACTTCCGATCCGGGATCGAGCGTCGGCGGCGCGCCGTCCGCCTGCGACCCGTGGAACTCCGACAGGACGGTGCCGCCGTCACTGCCGCTGTAGTGGACGAACGCGCGGTCGTCATTCGGCCAATCCGGATGCAGCACCAGGCCCAGCAGTCCTCGCTCGCCGCCGCTGGCAGTGCGGTCGCTGATGTCGAGCGCCGTGGCCGTCTCACCGTTGCCGGGGTCGAGTGCCACGGCGCGACCTCCCTGCTCGTTGACGATGAGCCAGCCGCCAGGAGCCGAGGCGAGCCCGATCGGCGCCGCGAAGTCCTCTCCGACCGTCTGCAATGCGAGCGGCGGCGGCGTGTCCGAGCTCGGCTCGACGGTGGGCGAGGCGTCGGACGACGGGCTCGCACCGGCCGATGGCGTCACCGTCTGACTTGCGCCGGGCGGTCTCGCGACCGACGGAGTGACGGTCGACGGCGTCGGATCCGTCGCGGTGCACGCTGTGAGGATCAAGGCGGCGAGACCGCCCAGGACGAGCGGGCGAGGAGAAGGCATCGGCTGATTCTGTCCGAGATCGCGGTCCTCCGCCCAACACGCGACCGATCAGGTAGGGTTTTCGCATCCATGACCACGACCAAAGCGGGCCTGCGCCGCGCCATCGCGACCGTGACAATCCCCGACGAGCCGGCCGCCGGAGCGGTCGGCTCCCGGCGCAGCGTCATCGTCGAGCGCATCGCGCCCGAGATTGACGGCGGCCGGCATGCAATCAAGCGGGTGGTCGGTGATCGGCTCCAGGTGAGCGCGGACATCTTTGCCGACGGCCACGACCTGCTCGACGCGGCGCTTCTGCTGCGGGCGGATGACGAGTCGGCCTGGCGCGAGGCCCCGATGCGGCCGATCGAAAACGATCGCTGGGCCGGCCAGGTCGAGCTGACGCGCAATCGCTGGCATCGGTATGCCGTCGAGGCATGGCGGGATCGCTTCGGGTCGTGGCGTGACGGTCTGCTGAAGAAGGTCGACGCAGGGGTCCGCGTTCCGACCGAGCTCGAAGAAGGTCGCCTTCTGCTCGAGGCCGCCCTGGCGCGTGCCGAGGAGGCGAAAGCCGCATCGGACACCACGCGAATCCGGGCCGCCCTCGCGGCGTTGAAGAAGGCGCGATCCGAGTCGAAGCGGGTGGCAGCGGTTGCCGGCGAGGACCTGCTCGCGGTCATGCGCCGGCATCCGGATCGGCGCCATGCCGCGCGTTCGGCCGAGCTGCCCCTGATGGTGGACCGCGAGCGAGCGCGCTTCGGTGCGTGGTACGCGCTGTTCGCGCGCTCCCAGGGCCGCGATCCGCGGCGGCCGAACGCGACGACCTTCGCCGACGCCGAGTGGCGCATCCCGCAGATCGCGGCGATGGGCTTCGACGTCGTCTACCTCATGCCGATCCACCCGATCGGCACCACCAACCGCAAGGGCCCCAACAACACGCTCGACGCGGGAGCGGACGATGTCGGCTCGCCGTACGGCATCGGCTCGCCCGACGGCGGCCACGACGCGGTGGCACCCGAGCTCGGCGGCCTGGACGAGTTCCTCCATTTCCGGGAGCAGGTCGAGGCGCACGGTATGGAAGTCGCGCTCGACATCGCGATCCAGGCGTCGCCGGACCATCCCTACGTCAAGCAGCATCCGGGCTGGTTCCGTCGCGCACCGGACGGGACGATCAAGTACGCGGAGAACCCACCGAAGAAGTACCAGGACATCTACCCCGTCTTCTTCGAAGGCGAGGACGCTGCCGAACGCGAGGCGCTGTGGCTCGAGCTCAAGCGCGTGTTCGAGGTATGGATCGAGCGCGGGGTGAAGATCTTCCGGGTCGACAACCCCCACACCAAGCCGATACCGTTCTGGGCCTGGCTCATCCCCGAGATCCAGGCGACGCATCCCGAGGTCATCTTCCTGTCGGAGGCCTTCACCAAGCCGAAGATGATGCGCAAGCTGGCGAAGGTCGGGTTCACCCAGAGCTACACCTACTTCACGTGGCGCGAGTCCGCCGCCGACCTGCGCGACTACCTTGCGGAGCTCACGCAGACCGAGATGCGCGAGTACTTCCGCGGCAACCTGTTCACCAACACGCATGACATCAATCCCCATCACCTTGATCACGGGCGCCCCGCGTTCGTGATTCGCACCGTGCTCGCCGCCACGCTCTCGAGCTCGTACGGCATCTACTCGGGCTGGGAGCTGTGCGAGTCGGCCAGGCTCGGGGAGCGCGAGGAGTACCTCGACAGCGAGAAGTACGAGGTCCGCGCCCGTGACTGGGATGCGCCGGGCAACATCAAGCTCCTCGTCGGAGAGCTCAACCGGCTGCGGCACGAGCGTGCGGCCCTCCAGCGCTATGACAACCTTCGCTTCGAGAACGTCTCGGGCACCCGCACGCTCTTCTACCGCAAGGCTCTGCCCGATGGCGAGCTCGACCCGTTGACGTCGCAGCCGAGCGCCTGGCGCGATCCGGTGTACGTGGCGGTGAACTGCGACCCGACCGCGCCTGAGCGTGCGATCCTTCATCCCGACCTGCCGGCCGTCGGCATCGGCTGGGACGAGCCGTACCAGCTCATCGACCTGCTCAGCGGCGACGTGTCACAACATGTCGGCGCCGACGTGGCATTCGTTCTCGACCCGGCGGGGGAGCCGTTCCGCATCTTCACCATCGCGCCACTGGACCGGCCCCCAACGGCCTGACCCGGCGTCCGAGAGGAGGCACCCGTACCGATGACCGCGTCTCGCGCACCTCGCCCGGTCGACGCCGGCGCACCACAGCTGCTCCGCGACGACCCGGACTGGTATCGCGACGCCATCATCTACCAGCTTCACGTCAAGGCCTTCATGGACTCGACGAACGACGGCGTGGGCGACTTCTCCGGGCTCGCCGAGCGTCTCGACTACATCGCCGACCTCGGCGTGACGGCGATCTGGCTCCTGCCGTTCTATCCCTCGCCCCT
>JAGXHP010000110.1 GCA_024636135.1 Chloroflexota bacterium | reverse complement strand
CGGGAGAACCCGATCCATGACCCATCACGAGAACGAGTCGATCATCGACAAGGTCAAGAATGCCTTCGGCATGGGCAACGACGACCACGAAGGCCATGATCACGGGCCTGGCGAGCACGATCACGACCACGGCGCGACCGCCGGCGAGGTCGAGAATCGACCTGCCGGACCGGATTACGGGGCTTCGGATGCGGATGCGGACCTCGAGCGCGGATCGGTCGCCGATCCCGCCACGACCGGCTTCGAGGAGCCGACAAGCCACGACGGAACCGCCACCGCCCAGCCCGGCGTGATCGAGGATCGTGAGCCGGTCGATGCGGAGCGTCGCGACCCGGGCGTCTGATCACGGGCCGGCGCCACTCGGACCTCCGAGCGCCGCCGCGAGACCGTTACTCCAGGGCACCCGCGATGACGCGGCGCGCGGCCTCGACGCGTGACAGCCCCGCGAAACCCTCGGCCTGGACCGCGGCGCGCACCGCCGCCGCGGTCCGGGCCCGGATTCGGGCGGCCAGGCGCCGTCCGACATACGACGCGTGCAGGCCAAGCAGCCAGACGAGTACCGCACTCAGCAGCACGGAGCCGGCGAGAACCGCCAGCGGCATCGGGATCGGCCCGAGCAGCGGAAGGTCCACGCTCCCCACGGGGACAGCTCCGCCGGAGACGAACAAGGTGACCAGCCAGGCGACCGCGAAGACGAGGAGCGCGCCAGCGACCAGCTGCGCCGCACCGAGGATCGGCCAGATGGCGGATCGTGGCAGCTCGAACGAGGACGCCGCGTCGCGGGTCACGTTGTCGAGCACCCGCTCGAGATCCTTCTCGGCCGCAGGCGCCCCCAGCGCCTCGAGGAGGCGACCACGGCTCTCCGGCGGCACCTCAGCGGCCGCCTCGACCAGCGCCGCCCGGACCGGGTTGAGGACGCGCCCCAGCGCGCCACGACTCCGCCACATTCCCAGGTAGGCGACCGGATCAGCGTCGCGCCGCGTCCGTCCGGTGAATCGCTCGAGCAGCACGCTGGCCCGCCCGATCAGCGATCCCCCGCCGCCGCGTGCCCGCGACAGCACCGCGGCTCGGACCTGCTGGCCGATGCCGCGCGGGTCGACCAGCGTCAGCGCCCCGTCAACGGCCTCACCCACCAGAGCCTCGTGACGCGCGACCGCCAGCAGCGGTGCGTAGCCCTGCTCCGGATCAAGTCCAGCGGCCCGGGCAAGGCGCGCCGCGGCCTCGCTGCGATCGGCCTCGAGCTTGGCCGACACGATGACCTTGGCATGGGCCGCGTTGGCGAGCTCGGTGCGCATCCGATCGATGCCGTCGCCGGTCGTCGCGGACACGACATGGAGCATCGGCCGCGGAATGCCATCGGCGACCAGGCGGGCACGGAGATCGTCGGCCACGATGCGCCGCTGCTCCTCGGTCAGCCGGTCCGCCTTATTGAAGACGAAGCGGAGTCGGTCGGCATGCGGCGCCAGCGTGCGCCAGTAGGTATGCACGCGCTCGTCGTCGTACTTCTCCGGATCCACGATCCACGTCACCGCATCGATCCGCGGCAGCAGGGTGTCGACCAGTGCCCGGTGCTCGCCGCGCACCGAGTCGATGTCCGGCAGGTCGAGGATCGCCACACCGTGCAGCGACGCATCGGCATGCGTGACGACCTGATCGACCTTGAGCCATTCGAGCAGCGGCGCGATCTCCCGTTGCTGATCCGCGGCCACCCAGGCGAGAGGACGGTCGGTCGTGGGTCGGACGGCCCGCACCTCGCTCACCGTCTCGCCGGCGAGCGCATTCAGGACCGATGACTTCCCCACGCCCGTCCCGCCGGCCAGGGCCATGACGTAGACCTCGCCGCCGAATCCGGCCCGCCGTCCAACGCGGCGAGCGACCGCCCGGGCCGCGGCCGCCTCGTCTTCGAGGCCGAGCGTACGAGCGGCCTCGACGGCCTCACGCAGCCGCGCCACGCGCTCCTCGAGCGGACCGCCCTCGCTCACGACGGCACCAGCTCCGCCACCCCGCGCGCCGCGTCACGCAGCTCCTCGGCCAGCTCCGCCCGGCCGGTGCTCCCCAGTGCGGCGGCAAAGCGCCCCAGCTCATCGGTGAACACGTTGTCGAGGATCGTGCCGAGGTCGTTTCGTGCGCGACTGACGAATGCCGCCACGTTCGCCTCGCCGAAGATCGCCTCGAGCAGCTTCTGGTTGACGACCGCCGTCGCCGCGGTGATCCCAACCTCGGTCCCCGTCAGCCCACCGGTATGGACGAAGACCGCCAGGACGGCGCTGGTGCCGACCGCGTTGACGCCGATGCTCGCCACCTGCGCCCAGCCGCGCCGTCGCGCGCCCAGCTCCCGGATCCGGGACCCGATCTCACGCCCCCAGTCGTCGAGGTCGCGTGCCAGGCGCGTGGCGAGCTCGGGAGACGCGCGCCACAGGGCCGGATCGGCGGCCAGGGCCAGCGCGCCATATCGGTCCTCCGACCAGGCCGATGCCGTGCGCTGCGCGGCCGCATCGGCGTGCTGGAGCGCGAGCGCCACGAGATCCTCGAACGCCGCCTGCCGTACCTCCGCGGCCGGTGCCGGCGGGCCGGGCTGCACCAGGCTGCGCAGCGTGGCGGCGACCTTGCCGATGCCCTTGGCCAGGAAGCGCGCGACCTGGCCGGCGCCGATGAAGTCCTGCCACTGGCGCAGCACCTCCGCGCGCAGGAAGGTTCCGCCGCGCAGCTCCTCGGTCAGGGACCGCCGCGAGCTGGCGTACGAGCGCTGCGCGCCGGTCCGAAGCTCTGCCACCGCGCGCTGTTCCTCCTCGATCTGTCCCGCGATCGCCTCCACGGCCGGGCCGATCCCGCTCACCGCCCCGGCGAGGCCACGCCGTGCCAGGGCGCGCCGTTCCTCGCTCGAGTCGACCAGCCGATCGAGCGCCTCGCGGACCGGAGCGATCGCATCGGCGGCCAGGGCGTCGTGCTGCGCGTCGACCGCGCCCTCAGGGACGGCGACCACCTCGAGTGTGCCGTCCCCGATGCGTCCGCGCTCGAGGAGCGCACGGTAGTCCGCGATCACGGCATCGGCGTCTTCGGCCTCGGGGGGCAGGCGGTTGAGGACGGCGAGCAGCGGCACGCCGCGGGCGCGAGCACGCGCCAGCACCTCCCACGGAACCTGGTCGGCATAGCGCGTCGCCGTGGTGGCGAAGATCACGAGATCGGCGATCTCGAGCAGGCCGAGAGCTCGCTCGCGGTTCTCGGCTTCGATGCTGTCGAAGTCCGGCGCGTCCACGATGACCATGCCGCGGCGTGCCTGGTCGTGGATCCGCACCTCCCAGCCCGTCTTGCGCGCGATCGTGCCGATGACGCCGCGCAGATCCGCCGGGTTGGCGATCGCGATGGGTTGCCGCGTCGTCGGACGCAGCACGCCCGAGGGGCTGAGCGCGGCGCCCGCGAGGGCGTTGAGCAGGCTCGACTTGCCGCTCCCGGTCGAGCCCAGGATCACGACGAGGAGCGGAGCGTCCAGGTTCGCGGCCCGAGGGAGGAGGTACTGCTCGACATGGCGACGCAGGCCGTCGGCGCTGGCCGCTCGCTCTTCGCCGGGAGCGGTGGCGACTCGCTGGCGGAGCGCCGTGGCCAGGCGATCGAGCGGCGTCTCCGCATGTTCCTGGGCGTTCTGGTCCTGCACTTCGTGCTCACTGTTGCATGACGCGCGCCGCGCGTGTGCGCCCGTCCCGCGCCACTCTCTCCGAAGTTGGCCGTTCGTCGCCGATTTCCATTGACATGACGAGGCACCGCCGGTGACGATGCCGCTCATCACGCACGGGGAGGGAGGTTCCGGTGACCGCTCAGAGGCTGGATCGGCCGCGATCGATTGCGATTCGGCCCGTCGCGTGGCTCCTGATCGCCGGGGCGATCGTGGCGGCCGGTTTGAATGCCGCCGGTCGAGGGTTGCTCGCCGGCGCATTCGCGCTGCAGCCGATCGCCGTTGCGGACGTCATGGGATCGGCGACGGGACTCGCCCTCGCCGCCGCCATCGTGATCGGCGCCAATCGTTGGCCGGCCGGCCGCGCGTGGCTGCTGGGTGCGGCGATTTCGTTTGGCCTGTCCGGCGTGCTCGAGCTGGTCCTCCAGGTCTGGTTCACCTCGTTCCAGGCGAACCCGCGGGTTTTGAGCGACATCGAGACGGTGGGCCTGGTCGGTCGTGCCTTCGTGGGCCTTGGCGCGCTGGCGATCGGTGCGGGCCTTGCCGCCATTGGTCTGTGGCGCGGGCGGCCACGCACCGATTGGCGGCGCGCCGATCCCATCGTCATCGCGACAATCGGCGTGTTGGGGGCAATCGCCGTCGCCGGCTCCATCGGCATCGTCGTGCGCGATGTGCCGACCTCACCCATACCACCGGTGACGATCGTGGACAGCATGCTGCTGGCGATCGTGGCGTTGACGACGGCAGGACTGGCTGCCGCGGCCAGTCGCTATCGACCGTTCGGGCACCACCTTCCGGAGCTGGCGATCCTGACCGGCGCGCTCCTCTACCTGGTCATGACGGCCACCAGACCCTGGACCCTGCTCCTCATCCCGCTCGATGGAACCGCCTTCGAGGGGTCAGCATTCCTGTTCGGCGTGCCGCTGCTGCTCGGCGCGATCGGCACCGTCGTCATGGTCATCGGCTTCGGATCGGGTCGTCCACGAGAAGCGCAGCCGCCGATCTAACTCGCGACGCTCTCCCACGGATTGAGGAGCGCTCGCTGGCTGTCCCGGTGATCGGACAGCAGGCCGTCGACGTCCGCGCCGTCGAGCTGGAGATCGGGGCCGGGCATGGCAAGCAGGTATCCCTGGCCTCGCGTAATGCCGACGCCGCGAATGACCTCGAGCTGCTCGACCGTCTCGATCCCCTCGGCGATGACGGTCGAGTTGGCCCGGTCCGCGATGCCCTGGATCGCACGCAGCACGGCAACGGCCGAATCGCGGAGGACGCCGCCCTGGACAAGCGACAGGTCGATCTTCACGAGGTCGAATTGGACTTCGCTGAGCAGGCGCAGGCCGGCATTGCCGGCCCCGACGTCATCCGCGGCGATCCGGAACCCGGCCTCGCGGCAGGCCTGCAGGTTGCGCTGAAGGCCATCGAGATCCTCGATCGCCTCCCGCTCGGTCAGCTCGAGGACGATGCGGTCGGGAGTCAGGCCGTGTCGCTGGAGAGCGTCGACCAGCTCGGAGCTGCGGAACTGGTCCGTTTCGAGGGTCCGCGGCGAAAGGTTGACGCTCAGATACGCATCGCCGAGCTCATCGTCGAGGCCGGCGGCAATGATCGAGATCGCGAGCATGTCCAGCTCCACGGTGCGGTCGGCAACCTCGGCCGCCGTGAAGAGCGCACTCGCATCCCTGAACGGCGCCTCTTCGGTGGGTCGCACGAGTCCCTCGAACCCGACCGGCCGCCCCGTGTCGAGGTCGAGGATCGGCTGATAGACCGGAGTGAGCTGCTCACCACTGATCACGAGGTCGAGCGCATCGGCGAGCTCGGCCGTCGATCGGCGGTCGTCTGCGACGCCGTGGCGCTCGGGATCGAAGATCTGGACGTCGGTGCGCCCATGGCGCTTGGCCCAGTACAGGGCCGCATCGGCGTTGCGGATGAGCAGCCGTCCGTCCGCGCTGGGATCCGGGTAGGCCGAGACGCCGGCCGAGAACGAGAAGGCCCGCTGCAGGATGGTCTCTGCGGACAATGCCGATGCAAGGATGCGCCGGACGACCGCATGGGCCGACGACGCGTCGGCGCGCGGCAGCATCAGGGCGAATTCGTCGCCCCCGATGCGGAATGCCCGATCGCCGGGACGGCTCGACTGGACCAGCAGCCGGCCCATGGCCGCCAGGAGTCGGTCGCCACCCGCGTGGCCGAACTCGTCGTTGACGCGCTTGAGGTCGTCGAGGTCGAACATCGCCAGGGCCAGCGAGTGCT
>JAGXHP010000109.1 GCA_024636135.1 Chloroflexota bacterium | reverse complement strand
CCCGCCGGGTTCCGGGTCGGGATCGGCGAGGCGGGCATCCGCGAGTCGGGTGGCCCCGACCTCGTGCTGATCGCATCCGACCGAACCGCCACGGCCGCCGCCACCTTCACCACGAACCGCATGCGGGCGGCGCCCGTGCTCCTCGCGGAGGAGGCACTGCGCATGAGCAGCACCTCGGCCCGGGGCATCGTCGTCAACGCCGGCTGCGCGAATGCGGGCACCGGGGCCGGCGGGCTGCATGACGCACGAGCCGTCATCGAGGCCGCTGCCACGAAGCTCGGCTGCCCCGTGTACGAGGTCCTCCCCGCCTCGACCGGCCTGATCGGATCCCGCCTGCCGGTGGACGCCATGTGTGACAGCCTGGCGGGACTGCGACTCCACGCGTCGCGTGTGGCGGGCACGCGGGCCGCGCGCGCCATCATGACCACCGACACGCGGTCCAAGGAGCACGCCGTCGAGCTCGCGCTGTCCGACGGCCGGGTGATCCGCATCGGCGGCATGGCGAAGGGGTCCGGGATGATCCATCCGCGGATGGCGACGATGCTGGCATTCATCACCACCGACGCCCCGATGAACGCCGACGCGTTGCACTCGACGCTGCGCGCCGCCGTCGATGTCACGTTCAACCAGGTGACCGTCGACGGCGACACCTCGACCAACGACGCGGTGATGCTGCTCGCCAACGGCGCCGCCGGTGGACCGGCGCTGGACGGGGCCGATCTTGTGGCATTCGCCGATGCGCTGGCAGCCCTGTGCCGCGAACTGGCGATGGCGATCGCCGCGGACGGCGAGGGGGCGAACCACCTCATCGAGGTCGCGGTGCAGGGTGCGGTCAGCGACGCCGACGCGCGCGCCGTGGCGTTGACCGTGGCCTCCTCGTCCCTGGTGAAGACCGCGGTTCATGGCGCCGATCCGAACTGGGGCCGCATCGCCGCGGCGGCCGGACGCAGCGGTGTCGACCTCGATGCGGACCGCATGCGGATCTGCATCGGCGACGTCCCCGTCTACGACGGCAGCCCGGTGGCATTCGACGAGCAGCGCGCGCAGCGCCTCCTGGCGTCTCCCCGGGTGTCGATCATCCTCGACCTGCTCGCCGGAGACGGTGCGGGAGTCGCCTGGGGCTGCGACCTGTCGGCGGACTACGTGGCCATCAACAGCGAGTACACGACATGACCGGCGCGAACCTGACGATCAAGCTCGGCGGCGTGGCGGGACGCGACGCGGCCGGACTGGCGGTCCTGGCCAATCATGCGACCGCGGGCTGGGTCCTCGTCCACGGCGGCGGCGGAGAGGTCGCCGCGTGGTCGCGCCGGCTGGGCCTGGAGCCGGTCATGCGCGACGGACTGCGGGTAACCGACGACGCCACGCTCGAGGTCGTGGCCGCCGTACTGGGCGGGCTCATCAACGCACGGACGGTGGCCACGCTCGCTGCCGCCGGGGTGCCGGCGGTCGGGCTGCGTGGCGTCGACGGCGACCTGCTGCGCGCCGAGCGATTCGATGCTCGTCTCGGGGCGGTCGGACGGGTGTGCTCGGTGAATACCCGGCTCCTCGACCAGCTGAGCGCCGACGGGCATGTGCCGATCGTGGCACCCATCGCGCGGGGCGAGGGCAGCGAGCTGTTGAACGTGAATGCCGATGAGGCGGCCGGCGCCATCGCCGCGGCGCGCGGCGGCAGGCTGCTGCTGCTGACCGACGTGGCGGCCGTGCTGGGCGGCACGCAGCCGCTGGCGCGCCTCGACGTTGCCGAGGCGGAGGAACTCCTGGCCGACGGCAGCGCCTCGGGCGGGATGCGCCCGAAGCTTCGCGCGGCGATCGTCGCCGCCCGCGCCGGATGCGCGGTGCAGATCGTGAATGGAACGGATCCGGAGGCGGTCCAGGCCGCCCTGGATGGGGACCCGACGGGAACGACCGTGGTCGCCGCCGACGCGGCAACGCGGATGAGACGATGAAGGAGCAACGCATGGGAACCATCGAGCGACGCGACCAGGTCCGGCGGCTCATCGCCGCCGGCGGGGTGCACACCCAGGCCGAGCTGGTCGCCGCCCTGCGCTCACGCGGGGTCGAGGTCACGCAGGCCACGATCTCGCGCGACCTCGCCGCCCTGGGGGTCGTGCGCGGCTTTCGCGGCGGACGCCTCACCTACCTGCTGCCGGATGACATGACGACCGACGCAGCCGGCGCAGCCGAGGCGCGGTTGCGCAGACTGCTGGGCGACCTCCCGCTGTCGATCGGCGAGAGCGCACCCCTTGTCGTGCTCCGAACTTCTCCCGGTGGCGCGAACGCGATCGCGTCGGCCATCGACCTCTCGCAGTGGGACGACGTGGTCGGGACGATCGCCGGGGACGACACGATCTTCGTGGCCTGCGGCGATGCGGCGGCCATGCACCGGTTCCGCGGCCGGCTCGAGGCGTTCCTCCAGCAGGCCGGGGCCACCGTCTCGGCTTCCGCAGGAGGCCAGGCATGAGCGAGACCGTGGTCCTTGCCTATTCGGGAGGGCTGGACACGTCCGTCGCGGTTCCGTGGCTGCGAGAGACCCAGGGCCACGAGGTGGTGACCCTGACGGTCGACGTGGGCGGCGGCGTGGATGCTGCCGCGGTCCAGGCGCGTGCGCTGGCCGGCGGAGCGCGGCGCGCGATCGTCGTCGACGCGCGTGCCGCATTCGTCACGGACTACATCTGGCCGGCGCTCCAGGCCGGATCGCTGTACCAGGGCCAATACCCGCTGGCCACCGCGCTGGCACGACCCCTCATTGCGCGTCTCCTCGTCGAGGCAGCCCACGAGGCCGATGCGACCCTGGTCGCCCACGGCTGCACCGGCAAGGGAAACGACCAGGTGCGCTTCGACGTGGCGGTGGCGGCCCTCGACCCGGCACTGCGCGTCATCGCGCCGATGCGGGTCGGCATGGGCATGACCCGCGACGAGGAGCTGGCCTACGCCCGCGAGCGCGGGATCGACGTCGCATCGGGACCCAGCTCACCGTTCAGCGTCGACGTCAACCTCTGGGGCCGATCGATCGAGGCCGGGGTGCTCGAGGACCCGTGGACGGTTCCGCCGGCGGCGGCCTACGAGTGGACCGTGGATCCCGCAGACGCGCCGCGCACGACGCGCGAGGTCGTGATCGGCTTCGAGGAGGGCGTCCCGGTGTCGATCGACGGCGAGCTGCTCGATGGCGTCACGCTGGTCGAGCGCCTGAACGCCGAGGCGGGAGGCTACGGCATCGGCCGCATCGACCACGTGGAGGATCGGCTCATCGGGATCAAGAGCCGCGAGATCTACGAGGCGCCGGGCGCGGTCGTCCTCCACGCCGCGCACGCGGCGCTCGAGGGCCTGACCCTCTCTCGCGAGCTCCTGGCCTACAAGCGCTCCGTGGGTGATCGGCTGGCTACCCTCGCCTACGACGGGCTGTGGTTCAGCGAGCTCGGCGTCGCCCTCCGCGCGTTCGTGACCCACACCCAGCGCTACGTGACGGGCGAGGTCCGCATGCGATTCATGCCGGGGACAGCGTCGGTCGCGGGGCGGCGCTCGCCGCACTCGCTGTACGACATCGGCCTGGCGACGTACGACGCCGGCGATCGGTTCGACCACGCATCGGCCGTTGGGTTCATCGCGCTGTGGGGCCTGCCCGTGCGGACCCAGGCCGCGGCGCGGGGCAGCGGGGTCGACGGCACGACGACGCTGCTCGACGAGCTCGGGGCAGACCGCCTCGACGCCGGCTCACTGACGGGAGCGGCCCGATGAACGAGAAGCAGGATCCGAGCGGGCTGCGCCTGGCCGGCACGATCGCGGCCGTCACCTCCGACTCGTCGTATGTCCGGCGCGCGCGGTCGCGGGACGTCGACGCCATCCTCGACGTCATCGGCACGTACGTCGAGCAGCATGTGTTGCTGCCGAGAACGCGAGAGGAGATCCTCGATCACATCGGCACCTGGTGGGTGGCCGACCTGAACGGCGACGTGGTCGGTTGCGCGGCGCTGCGGGACTTTGGCGATGGCCTCGGCGAGCTGCGCTCGCTCAGCGTGGTCGTCGAGGCGCACGGACGCGGACTGGGCGAGTCGCTCGTGCACGCGGTCGTGCGCGAGGCACGGAAACAGGGCATGAGCCGGCTGTTCGCGATCACGGCCAATCCGGGCTACTTCGGGCGCCACGGATTCGTCGAGACGGAGATGGCCGGCGTGCCGGAGGTGCTTCACGTCGATCGCGTTCCGTGGCCTCGACGCAGCGGGACGGGCCACGCCATGGAGCTGGCCCTGTGAGCGACGTCATGACGTCCGCCAACGCCATCGCGCGCGAGGCCAGCGTCCACCTCCAGACGTATGCGCGCCAGCCCATCACCCTCGTGAGCGGCAAGGGCTGCTGGGTGACCGACGACGCGGGGAAGGAGTACCTCGACCTCGTGGCCGGCATTGCCGTCGACGTGCTGGGCCACGCACATCCCGCCATCGCCGATGCGGTGGCGCGGCAGGCGGCCACCCTGGTCCAGGTCTCGAACCTGTACTACACGGTCCCCCAGCTCGAGCTCGCCGAGGCATTGGTGGCCCGCTCGCCGTTCGACCGCGTCTTCTTCACGAACTCCGGCACCGAGGCGAACGAGGCGGCGCTGAAGCTGGCGCGACGGCACGGTCGGGCGCGCGGCGCACACGAGGTCGTCTCGCTGGTCGGATCCTTCCACGGCCGGACGTTCGGCTCCCTGGCCGCGACCGGCCAGCCGAAGTACCAGGAGCCCTTCGCGCCGCTCCCGCCCGGCTTCCGCCACGTCGCGCCCAACGACATCGACGGACTGACCGATGCCGTCACGCCCGAGACGTGCGCCGTCCTGCTCGAGCCGATCATGGGCGAAGGCGGCGTCCACCCGCTGACCGACGAGTTCCTCGCCGCGGCCCGCGACGCCTGTGACCGCGTCGGGGCGCTCCTCATCCTCGATGAAGTCCAGACCGGTGTCGGGCGAACCGGCACGTTCTTCGCCTTCGAGTCCGGCCCGGTCGTTCCCGATGCGGTGACGCTGGCGAAGGGCCTCGCCGGCGGGATACCGATCGGCGCGCTGCTGGTCCGGGAGAGCGCCGCCGCATTCCAGGTCGGCGATCACGGGACGACCCTCGGCGGCAACCCGCTCTCGTGTGCCGCTGCGCTGGCCACGCTGCGCGTCGTCGACAGCGACAACCTCATGGACAACGCCGTGCGGCGCGGGGCGCAGCTGACGGACGGCCTTGCCCCGTTGCTGAACGACGGCCTCCTGCGCGAGATTCGCGGCCGCGGCCTGATGATCGGCCTGGAGACCGCGTCGCCGATCGCCAGGGCTGTCGTCGCCGCCGCGCGCGACGACCACGGGCTCCTCGTGAACGCCACCGGCGACAGCACGCTGCGACTCGTTCCGCCGCTCACCATCAGCGAACGCGAGGTCGGGCTCGCGGTCGAGCGGCTGGGTGGGGCCCTGGCCGCTGTGGCCGCGCCGTGACGAGGTCCCCCGCCCCCTCCTCGGCAGCGCAGGCGTCCGGCGCCTACCCGTCGCGCCATCTGATCAGCGCCGCCGACCTCGGACCAATGGGCCTGTCCGCGCTCCTCGATCGCGCGGACGCGTTCCGCGAGCGGCGCGGCGATGCCGATCGCCCGCAGCCGCTGCGCGGCCGCCAGGTGGCCCTGCTCTTCGAGAAGCCGAGCCTCCGGACCCGGGTCAGCTTCGAGGTCGCGGTCACCGGGCTGGGCGGCCACGCGATCGCGCTGGGGCCGGACGAGGTCGGGCTGGGACGGCGCGAGACGGCGGCCGACGTGGCGCGCAACCTGTCACGCCTCGTGGACGCGATCGTGCTTCGCACCTTCGCGCACGCCACGCTGATCGACATGGCGCGGGCGTCCACAGTCCCGATTGTCAATGCCCTGACCGACGACGAGCACCCATGCCAGGCCCTTGCCGACCTCCTGACCCTGCGGCGTCACTTCGGACGCCTCGACGGGCTGCGGCTCGCCTATGTCGGTGACGGGAACAACGTCGCGCACTCGCTGCTGCTGGCCGGCGCCGAGGCCGGGCTCGACGTCCGGGTCGCGACTCCGGCCGGCTACGGCCCGGATCCCCGGATCGTCGAGCGCGCCCACGACCTCGCCGCGGGGCACGGAGGACGCATCACAGTCACGGTCGATCCCCGGGCCGCCGTCGACGGCGTCGACGCGGTGTACACCGACGTGTGGGCCAGCATG
>JAGXHP010000108.1 GCA_024636135.1 Chloroflexota bacterium | reverse complement strand
TGGACCGCATCGGGCGTATAGGGATCGACGACGATTCGGCCGGCGTCGATCTCGGCGCGGATGTCGCGGTCGGACAGGATCATGCGCCGCTGATCTTACGACCCCGGGCGCTGCTTGATGAGCCGATCCACCTCGCGCTGGAGGGTCTCGATGTCGTCGTAGGCGTGATACACGGACGCGAAGCGGATGTATGCCAGCTGATCCAGCTCCCGCAGGGCATCGGTCGCGAGGCGTCCGATCTCGGTCGAGGGAAGTTCGGCGTCGCCGCGCACGCGAAGCTGGCTCTCGATATCGTCCAGCGCCGCCTCGACCCGGTCCAGGGTCACCGGGCGCTTCTGGAGCGCCTTGAGCAGGCCGGTCCGCAGCTTCTCACGGTCGAAGTCCTGGCGGCTGCCGTCACGCTTGATGACGACGAGGCGCGCGCCCTCGGGGCGCTCGTAGGTGGTGAACCGATAGCTGCACGTCTCGCACTCGCGACGACGGCGGATCGTAGCTCCGGCCTCGAGGTCGCGCGAGTCGATGACGCGCGTTCCGGTCTCCTCGCAGCGTGGACATCGCATTCGTCGTCGCCCTCGTGTGGACTACACCAGTGGTTGTGTCTATTGGCACCATACCACAACATGTGGGCCGTTGTGAGCGGGATGGGGGGCCGTTGCGGCCGCGAGTATATACGGATATATCCGATTCTCCCGGAGTCCGGTTCCGCCGCAGCCGTAGTCCGGTTCAGGCCTGGCGGGTGCGCTCCAGCCGGGCCGTGACCGATCCGTCGGCGAGGAGGCCGGGCTCCCAGTGCAGCAGCACGTCGACGATCTCCGCCATCCTCAGGCGCGCGTGGCTCACGTTGGCGTGCGCGCGCTTGTAGTAGGTGAACGGCTCGTCGTCACCCGGCGGCCGGTGCGGCAGACCCGTCAGGGCACACCCCCGCTCGGCGGTGACGATGCCACGCAGCACGCGCTCGAGGTTCGCCTCGTACTCCATGTGCAGGCCGTGGAGCTCCTCGGGGGCCATCATGCCCTGGAGTCCGAGGACCTCCTCGTCCAGGGTGTCCTCCTGGGCGCCGAGCCGTTCGACGGCCTCGTCCGGGTCGAGGTCCCGCCGGCGGAGCGCGTCGATCTCGTCCGCGACCGACGCGATCTGGGCATCGATCCTGGTGGACCGCTCCGAGATCTCGTTGCGATAGACGCCCAGCTCCTTGCCGTGCCCGAAGACACTTCGTCGCCGACCGCCGAACAGAACGCGCATCGTCGTAGCCTACCCCCTACCCGCCACTCGTCGCCTTGCGACGCCGAATCTCTTCGGTCAACGCGGGGACGATCTCGAACAGGTCGCCGACCACGAACAGGTCCGCGAACTCGCCGATGGGAGCGTCCGGATCTCGATTGATGGCGATCACGTGCTCCGCGGTCTGCATTCCGACCCGGTGCTGGATGGCACCACTGATTCCGGCCCCGACGTACAGCGAGGGCTTCACGACCTTGCCGGTCTGGCCGATCTGGAGCTGGTACGGGATCCAGCCGGCGTCGGCGGCGGCGCGCGACGCACCGACCGCGCCCCCCAGGGCCTCCGCCAGCTCGCGCAGCGGCGCGAAGCCCTCCTCCCCGCCGACCCCGCGGCCGCCCGCGACGATCACCGTCGCCTCCTCGAGATTGACGACCTTGGCATCGGCCTCGTGGCTCTCGGCGACCGTGGCCCTCGACAGCGCCGACTCTCCGGCGTCGGGCGCCTGGGCCACCTCGGCCGTGCCCGATCCGCCTTCAGCGGGAGTGAAGGTGTTGGCCAGGACGAGCACGACCGATGGCGTCGGGGCGCCGTCGGCGGGCCGGGCGGTGGTGATGACGCTGCCCTGGAGCGTTGCCTGCTCGCTCTCGAGGACGCCGTCCACGACGCGTGCGGCGCGAACCGGACCGAAGGCCGGGAGGTCGAGTGATCCGACGAGCGCCGCCGCGAGATCGCGGCCATTGGGCGTCGCGGGGGCCAGCACCGCCAACCCGGCATCCCGGGCCGCAGCAACGGCCGCCGGGGCGTAGGTGATGGCCGGCCGATCCTCGTCCCCGAGGACGACGGCACGCGCGGCACCATGCGCACCCAGCGCGGCACCGCCGGAGGCGGCACCGGAGCCATAGGCGAGCGCCACGGCGCTGCCGCCCGACTGCGCGGCAAGGTCTGCGGCGCCCGTGGCGAGCTCGATGGCCGATCGGGCCGGCTTCCCGGCGCTGAACTCGGCCAGGAAGAGGATGTCGTTGCTCATCGTCAGATCAACTTTCTCTGCTCGAGCCAGTCGGCGATCTTCGCCGCGGCTTCGGGGGCGGGGACGTTCTCGATGCGCTCCGTCGGCGGCTTCTCCTCCGGGGCGCGCGTATCGGTCACGGTGGTGAGCGCGGCGCCGTGGAGGTCATCCGCCGAGAGCTCGAGGTCACCCAGCGACCATGTCTCGAGCGGCTTGCGCTTTGCGGCCATGATGCCCTTCAGGCTGGCGTATCGCGGCTCCCCCACCTGGTCGGTGACCGTGGCAACCACTGGCAGCGGAGCGGCGATCCAATCGAAGCCGGTGGCGGACAGCCGGCGTACGCGAGCCTCGCCGTCGGCAAGCGCGAGCTCGGATCCGTACGAGAGCAGCGGGACGTCGCGCATGGCTGCCACGGCCCCGGGCACGAGCGAGCCCCGCGCGTCGTCGGAGGCCATGCCCATGAGCGCCACGTCCGGCGCAAGCTTGTCGAGGGCGGCCGCCAGCACCTTGGCGGTGGTCCACTCGTCGGCGCCGGCCAGCGCCGCATCGGTGATCAGCACCGCGTCGTCGCCTCCCATGGCGAGCGCGCGACGCAGGGCCTCGGACGCCTGGTCGGGTCCCATGCAAAGGTAGGTCACCGAGTCGGCGGTGCCCGCATCGGCCAGGCGCAGGGCCTGCTCGATGGCGTACTCGTCGAGCGGGTTGATGATGGCCTCGACGCCGGTCCGGTCGAGACGCAGGTCGGCGGTGTAGCGCTTGTCGGCGCCGGTGGCCGGGACCTGCTTGATACAGACGACGATCTTCACGATCTGGCTGCTTCGCTCCTGTCTACGAGCCTCGCTTTGCGACGCCCGCTCGCTGGAGGAGCTGGCGCGCAACGATGAGGCGCTGGATCTGCTGGGTTCCCTCGTAGAGCTGCGTGATCTTTGCGTCACGCATCATCCGCTCCACGGGGTACTCGGTGATATAGCCGTATCCCCCCAGGACCTGGACCGCGTCGGTGGTCACGCGCATGGCCGTGTCCCCCGCCACGAGCTTGGCACTGGATGTCCAGTATGGGAGGTCCGGCGCATCCGCATCCACCCGAGCCGCCGCCGCGTACGTCAGCTGCCGCGCGGCCTCGTTCTGGGAGGCCATGTCGGCGAGCATCCACTGGATGCCCTGGAAGTCGGCGACGCGCTGGCCGAACTGCTGCCGGTCCGCTGCATAGGCCACCGCGGCGTCGATTGCTCCCTGCGCGATCCCGACGGCCTGCGCCGCGATCCCGAGGCGGCTGCGGTCCAGGGTCTCCATCGCGATCTTGAATCCGTCCCCCTCCTCGCCGAGGCGGTTCGTGGAAGGGACCCGGACGTCGTCGAAGGTGAGCTCGGCCGTGGGCGAGCCCCGAATTCCCATCTTGTGCTCGACGCGCGGAGCGGCGAAGCCGGGCGTATCGGCCTCGACGATGAAGGCGCTCATTCCCTTGCGGCCACCGGCTTCGGCATCGGTGATGGCGAAGACCGTCAGGACGTTGGCCACGCTGCCGTGGGTGATGAAGCGCTTGCTGCCATTGAGGACGTACTCGTCGCCGTCGCGCACGGCGCGCATCCGGTTACTCGCCACGTCGCTGCCGGCCGCGGCCTCGGTCAGGCCGAAGGCGATCAGCCACTCTCCCGAGGCGAGCCGCGGGAAATATCGGTCCTTCTGCTCGTCGCTCCCGGCCAGGATGATCGGCAGGGCGCCGAGCTTCTGGACGATCGGGATGAGGCTGGTCGTGGCGTCCGCCCGAGCGATCTCCTCGACCAGGATCGTCTGGGCAAGCGTATCGAGCGCCGTCCCGCCGTGCTGCTCCTCGAAGCAGGTGCCGAGCAGATCCTGCTGGGCGAGCAGCTGCCGGAGGTCCTCGGGGAACTCGGCCTTCTCGTCGATCTCGGCGGCACGCGGCGCGATCTTCTCGTCGGCGAGCTCGCGCACCACGGCACGCAGCTCATCGTGCTCGGCGGTCGGAAGGTAGGTCACTCGGCTCCTCGGGCGCGGAATCGGGCGTCAGGGGCTCGGGGTTCCAAGTCTACCGGAATCACCGCAGTGCGAGCAGCCGCGTCATCGGCTCGAGCCACAGTCACCCGAACAATCCGAGAGGGAGTCGCCGTGCGACTCCCTCTCGGAGGTCAGACTCTTACGATCCTACGGATCGACGAAGATCCAGAGCCCGCTGTCGCGGTCCGAAGCGAGGATGTAGGTGACGCCGTCACGGACGAGCGTCTCCACGCCCCAGAAGTTGTTGCCTTCCGGATCCAGGTACCCCCCGACCTCGACGAGCTCACAGGTGCTCGTATCGGCGGGGTTGCCGCACTGAATCTGGACCGCGCGCAAGCCGCCCGCGTAGTAGGAGAGGTACGCCAGCGACGGATCCAGCGGATCGACAGCCACCTCGTGCACCGAGAGGTCGCCGAACCCTTCGGCGAATGCCGGGTCCATGGCCTCAGGGATCGCGTATTGGTCGAGATCGGTCATCGTGGCCGCATCGAACAGGTGCACGTAGCCCCAGCCATCGAACGCCGGATCGACGCCGGTGATGAGGTCTCCCTGCGTCCCGATGTCGAGCGTCTGGAACGGGTTGATCCCGGTGCCGGCCAGGCAGGCGTCGAGGTCAAAGCTCAGGTCAAAGAAGTCAAAGCCGGCCTCACGTGTGGTGAGGATCACCGGCAGCGCGTCGTTCGTCAGGAAGGGGCTCAGAACGGCGTTGCAGGCATCCGACCCCTGGCGGTTGAAGATGATCACGGCCGAGTAGCCACCGGCTGCCTCAATGTTGGCCACCTTTTCCTCGAAGGTGCACAGCCCGCGCTCGACGACCGCGACGTAGGGTCCTCCGTCGGCCGGTGCCGATGGGACGGCAGTATCGCCGTTGCAACCCCGGCCCACGAAGACCGTCTGCCCTTCGATCGCGGCGGCCTCGTCGGCCGTCGTCTGGGTCGCTGCCTTGGCCCTCGCGGTATCGCCGTCATCGGTATTGATCTCGAATCGATAGGGATCGAAGTCCTCATCCGTCCCGATCACAAAGCGGTTGTCGGCCGTGAACTCCGCCTGATGGGCGTTCCCCTCCGGTGGCGTGATCGATGGGAACAGCGGATCGACCACGGCAAAGTCGCTTTCTGCGACGAGGAACGCGTTGGCGGGATCGGTGACGTCCAACTGCACGTAGCCGCCGTCCCAGTACGAGAGAAGCATGATCCAGCGATCGCCGATCTGCTTCACGGTCATGTCGTGCAGGAACGAGTCGGTCAGGCCGAGCTCCGGCTGCGAGATGCCCAGCGCGTTGAGGTCGTACTCGGCAATCAGCTTCGGCCGACGCGGGTTGGTGATGTCGAAGATGTCGACGTCCGACGTTTCATACTCGTCCTGGGCCACGAGGTAGGCCCGGTCGCCGGCATCCCAGATGAAGACGCTGTGCGTCTCATTGGCATCGGCCACCTGGCGCCGGCTGCCGTTGATGGTGCGGTCGCCGACCCCCACCGCAAGCCGCTTCGGCTTGAGCGGATTACTCACGTCCCACAGTGCGAACCCGCCCTTGTAGTTCTTTCCGCATGCCTCGTGGTTGAACGCGAGAATGTCCCCACTGAAGAACTTCGTGGTGATATTCGCTACCTGAACGCCCTCGCCCGGACGGGTGTCCTGAGCGGTAGGGATGAAATTGACAAGCGTCGGGTTGGTCAGGTCGGCAATGTCGACGACGTAGATTCCCGCATCGGGGCTCTTCTTGCCGCCCGACTCGGGCCCTGCGCAATCGGGGAAGCCCCAGTTGGCAAGGTACGCATAGTCGCCGTCGGGGTCAACGCCCACGTCGGCGATGAGTCCCGGGCCAAGGTCCGGATCGGTCGCGTCATAGAGTTCCGCGACGCCAACCAGATCGATCTTTCCCCATGCACCCGTTCCAAGGAGGTGACCCTCGTTGGTGCCATGCTGGTGTGACGGCGAGGTCGATACTCCGTCATCAATGGGATCAGCAGCCGTTGCTGCGCCCGCGAACAGGACCGTCGTCAGGATACTGATGGCAAGGGCTATGGCCAAGCTTCGTCGGGGTCTCATTGGTCTCCTCCCGAGGGGCGTTGATCTTCAGGACCCAGGGAGGTGATCCTGTCGCCGGGCCCTGGTCCATGGCAAGGCAGCAACCCGAATGCTAGCACGTCGCCTGCCACGCACAGGCCCGTGTCGCGGTCAGTCGTGTGGTCCCTGGAGCTCCACCTGGCCGTCGTGCACGCGGGCCTGGTAGGTCACCTGGCGGGTCGCCGCAGGTCCGTGCACGACCGCCCCGTCACGGAGGCGGAACACCGAGTTGTGCCAAGGGCATTTGATCGTCCCGTCGCCGAGCTCCCCCTGCGACAGCGGACCACCGGCGTGAGAGCACGTGTCCTTGAGCGCGTGGACGACGTCGCCACGGCGCACGAGCACCACCTTCGTCGCGCCGAGGCTGACCAGGGTGGGCTCGCCCTCGGGCACATCGGCGACCGGAGCGACCGCGGTGAACTCCTTGGCGCGCTTTCCGCGACTGAAGGCGTTGTGGTTGACCATGTAGCCGTACTTGAAGACCACGTGGCCGCCGATGTAGGAGCCGATCGAGATGATCGCGTATCCGATGAGCATCGGCCAGAACGCCCCATCCACATTCCCGCCGAGCCGCTGCGCGAGTGAGAATCCGAATCCGGCCATCCCGACGAAGTTGATGATCCCGTGGAGCCCGACGACGTTCCGCTCGCTGCCCGATGCCGTGTCCTTGAAGTCGGTCCAGCCCGACAGGACGGATCCGACCCCCGCGGCGTAGGTCAGCGCCAGCACCCAGGTCGCCGCGTCCTCGGTGCCGGACGCTCCGAACACCACTCGCAGCACGTCCAGGAAGACGACCGCCGTCGCGCCGCCGATCACGACGTCGACGAGGACCGGGTGGAGAGAGTGCCCGAGCCACGAGCCGTTCAGGAGGTCCTGGAGCAGCTTGCCGGGCCTCCCGAGGACGCGATAGACCGCGTTCAGGAACCCGGCGAGCCAGTTCAGCAAGCCGGCGAGGGGCTTGGCGACGCGCTCGATCATCAGCCGGTCAGCTCTGCCGCGAATTCGCCGAAGACCTCGAGGTAGCGATCGATGTCGGCGTCGCTGTGCTGGACGGACAGCGTCCACTGATCGTCCGGACCCGGCGGCAGGAGGATGCCGCGGTTCGCGAGGTAGAAGAAGCTCGCCGCCCACAGCTCTGCGTCGAGGTCAACGAGGTTGCGATAGCTCGTGACGCGCTCAGGGGTGAACATCACGCAGCCCTTCGGGCCGACATTGATCGCGTAGCCCGGCAGTCCGGTGTCATCGATCACGGACTGGCTGCCCGCGGTCAGCCGATCGGCCATCGCGTTGAGCACCGGATAGGCGTCCTTCGTGAGGATCTCCTTCAGGGTGACGACGCCGGCCGTCATCGACAGCGGGTTGCCATTGAACGTTCCGAGATGCGCCACGCGGGTCGCGCCGCCGGGGATCGTCGAGCGCTCCATGCCGCTGCCGGCCGCACCCTCGGCGAAGGCCGGGGTGCCCTCGAGGGTCTCGATGGACGCCATGATCTCGCGCTTGCCACCGAATGCTCCGATGGGGATTCCCCCACCGATGCTCTTCGCCAGGCAGAACAGGTCCGGCTGCACGCCGAAATGCTCGTAGGCGCCGCCCCATGCCAGCACGACGCCGGTCTTGACCTCGTCGAAGATCAGCACCGCGCCGTGCTCGTCGGCAAGCTCGCGGAGCCGCTCGAGGAATCCCGGCTCGGGGGGTACGACGCCGATGTTGAACTGGACGGGCTCAACGAGGATGGCCGCGATCTCACCGGCGTGCGCCTCGAGGATCCCCGCCAGGATATCGGGCTCGTTGAATGGCGCGATCACGGTCTCGGCGATGCGACTGCGGGGGATCCCGGCGCTGGCCGGCACGGTGGCCGGCGACTCGATGGGGCCCATGAGGTCGCGCGGCGGCTGGATGCTGACCAGCACGTCGTCGTGGTGGCCGTGATAGCCGCCCTCGAACTTGATGATCTTCTCGCGGCCGGTGTAGCCGCGTGCCACTCGGATCGCATCCATCGTGGCCTCGGTGCCCGAGTTGCTGAACCGCACGAACCCGGCATTGAAGCGGGCGCGGATCTCCTCGGCCAGGGTGATGCCGTCTTCGACGGGGAAGGTGTAGCAGGTGCCGTTGGCCACCCGTCGCTGGAGGGCCTCCGCCAGGAGCGGGTGAGAGTGGCCTGCGGCGAGCACGCCGAATGCCATGTCGAAGTCGATGTACTCGTTGCCATCCACGTCCCAGATGCGGCTGCCGCGGGCGTCGCCCATGAACAGCGGATACGGGTCGTAGGCCTGGAACGAGCTGGCAACGCCGAGGGGCATCGACTCACCGGCGCGGCGGAACAGCGCCTCGCTCTTCTGCGTCCGTCGGCGATAGGACGCCTCCTCGCGCGCTCCGATCTCCTCGATGCGCGCCCGATCGATCTCTTGCCTGGTGACCGTCACGGTCGCCCTCCTAGCGAGCTCCCCATTGGTAGCTTTCCTTCACGAAGCGCAGCTCGACCAATGTCTCAGTCGAACGAATGCCGCCGATGTCGGCCAGCCGATCGGTCAGCACGCGCAGCAGGTGGTCATTGTCCTCGCACACGACTTCGCAGACGAGGTCATATCGACCGGCGGTGATCACGAGGTACGTGACCTCGTCCAGCTCGGCAATCTTCTCCGCGATCGCGTTCAGCTGGCCGGCCTCCACCTTCATGCCGATGAGGGCCGGCTGCTGGAAACCCATCGCCAGCGGATCGGTCACCCCCACGATCTGCACGATCCCCCGGTTGATGAGACGCTCGGCTCGCTGCCGCACCGTCGCCTCCGGGACCTTGAGCTGGCGCCCGATCTGGGCGTACGGGCGCCGCCCATCCAGCTGGAGGCACTGGATGATGCTCTTGTCGAGATCATCCAAAATGGGGCGCCGTCCGGGCTGCTGTATCGATCGCACGGCCATGAGGCGAAGAGTAGCCAGCGACGGGTGTTCGGTCAACTTTCCGCAAGGATCGGCACCCCATCTTGCGGATTCCGCATGGTTCCGCGGATTCCGTGGTCATATGGCAGCGTCGGCGCGTGGCGGCCGGGTGGTCTTGCCAACCGCAGCGTGGGCGAGCGGTAGTCACTCCCCGACGCATTTCCTCGCCATACGCTTCCGTCGTTCGCGTTGGCGAGGTCGTGGCGGGTCGCGATTGGTGATTTACGATCAGAGCCCGCGCTCGCGATCGCTCCAGGCCCGCTAATGCGAACCAGACGCGCGCATGTCCAAGCCACGGGCCCCCACCGCTCGACCAGGTCGGGCCGTCACTCAGCGTCGGTGGACGCGGCCACGTCGCGCTTCCAGGCGCCCGTGGCATCGGCCAAGAGCTCGGCGACGTCGCGGACGGCCACGTCGGTGCGGTCGAGGTCCGTGGTGCCGTCCCGCAGCATGATCAGGCAGAATGGGCAGGCGGTGGCGATCTCGTCGGGTGTCTTCTCGAGCGCCTGCTCGA
>JAGXHP010000107.1 GCA_024636135.1 Chloroflexota bacterium | reverse complement strand
CGCCTCGATCATGCCGACGACCTGCCCGTCGTGAATCTCCATCCCCTCGGTGACGTAGGGGCTGGCACCGGGAGACGGCGCGGCGTACCAGACACCGGTCAGCGGTGCGCTCACGAAGCGCATCCCGGGAGATGGTTCGCCAAATGGCGTGAGCCGATCCGGAGCCGCCTCCGGGATCGATGGCGGCGGGACGGTCGCCGGCACGATGCTCACCGCCTCGGGTCCGGCGGCGCGCGGCGCGGCAATACGAACGCGCAGGTCGCCCACCTCGATCTCGAGCTCGTCGAGGCCGGCCCCTTCGAATGCGGGCGCGAGGAGGTCGACGGCGCGCAGGATCGGGTCGCGATCGGCCATCAGTCGTCGTACCGTCGGAAGACGAGCGTGGCGTTGTGCCCGCCGAACCCGAAGCTGTTGCTCATGCCGACCGCCACCTCGACCTCGCGGGCCTCGTGGGGCACGTAATCGAGGTCGCATTCGGGATCGGGGTGGTCGAGGTTGATGGTGGGCGGAACGACGCCGGTCTTGATGGCCTGGATCGTGGCGATGGCCTCGATGCCGCCGCCGGCGCCCATCAGGTGACCCGTCATCGACTTCGTGCTGCTGATCGGCACCTTGTAGGCGCCGTCGCCGAAGAGGGTCTTGATGGCCGCCGTCTCCGAGCGGTCGTTGGGAGGCGTGCTCGTGCCATGGGCGTTGATGTAGTCGACGTCCGCCGTCTCGAGGCCGGCATCCGCGATCGCCACGCGCATGCTCTGAACCGCCCCGCGGCCACCCGGCGCCGGGAGCGTGATATGCGAGGCGTCGTCGGTGGCGCCATACCCGACGACCTCGGCGTGGATCGTGGCGCCGCGCGCTTTCGCGTGGTCGAGTGCCTCGAGCACCAGGATGCCCGCGCCGTCACCCATCACGAAGCCGTCCCGCTCGGCATCGAACGGACGCGATGCCTTCTCCGGCTCGTGGTTGCGCTTCGTGGAAAGCGCGCGCATGGCGCTGAACGCAGCCACCGGGATCTCGCCGATCCCCGCCTCCGCACCGCCGGCGATCATGACGTCGGCATCGCCGCGCCGGATGATGTTCATCGAGTCGCCGATCGCATGATTCGCGCTCGAGCAGGCGCTGACCGTCGCGTAGTTCGGCCCACGTGCGTTGGCATAGATCGCCACGTAGCCTGCGGCCATGTCCGGGATCAGCGCGGTCACCAGGAACGGGCCGATGCGCTCCACGCCGTGCAGGGCGGCCTCGGTCACGTCGCGGATCATGGTGTTGATGCCGCCGATGCCCGAGCCGATGATGCACCCGGTCCGCCAGGCGAGATCCTCGTCGTCGATCGGGTTGTCGAGGCCCGCGTCGCGCATCGCCTCGGCCACCGCCGCCCACGCGTAGTGGACGTAGCGGTCGTTGCGGCGGACCTCCTTTTTCGGCATCACGCTGTCGGCGTCGAATCCCTTGATCTCGCCCGCCACCTTGCTCGCGGTCTTGACCGGGTCGAAGGTCGTGATCGGGCCGATCCCGCTGCGCCCGTTGACCAGCCCGTCCCAAAAGGCGGGGACGTCGTTGCCGATCGGGGTCAGCGCGCCCATGCCGGTGATGACCACGCGGCGCTCGCCGTCACGCATCGGGCTGCCCTCCGCCCAGCTCCTGGTCACGGGGAATGATGATCGAGAGCGTCGCCTCGACCGCCACCTCGCCGTCGACGCTGGCCACGGCCCGCACCCGACCGAACATGCCGCGCAGCTTCTCGACCGTCACCTCGAGGCGCAGGGTGTCGCCCGGCAGCACCATGCGCCGGAAGCGGCAGTCGTCGATGCCGGCGAACAGTCCGAGCTTGCCGCGGTACTCGTCCAGCGTCATCACCGCCACGCCGGCGGTCTGGGCCAGCGCCTCGACCATGAGCACGCCCGGCATGATCGGCCGCTCGGGAAAGTGGCCGGTGAACTGCGGCTCGTTGGCGGTGACGGCCTTCAACCCGACCGCGCGTTTCCCCGGCTCCAGCTCGACGATGCGATCGACGAGCAGGAACGGGTAGCGGTGCGGAATGATCCGCATGATGTCGGCCGCCTCGATGGGAAGCGTCGGGGTCGTGGTCGCCGGTGTTTCGGTGGTCATCGGTCCGGTTGGTGGCTCCTCAGCTGGCGACGAACGCGCCCGGGCCGACCCGGTCGAGCAGGTTCGTGCTCACGCGTGCGTCAAGGAATGCGTCGTTGTCGATGATCCCACGATGGAACGGAATGTTCGTCTTCACGCCGTCGATCTGGATCTCGGCCAGCGCCCGCCGCGAGCGGGCCAGTGCAATCTCGCGGGTTTCGCCCCACACGATGACCTTGGCCAGCAGGCTGTCGTAGAAGGGCGGCACCTCGTAGCCGGGGTAGAGGTGCGTGTCGACCCGAACACCCGGACCACCGGGGAGATGGAGGCCTTCGATCTCGCCGGTCTGGGGCGAGAAGTTGTCGCTCGGGTCCTCGGCGTTGATGCGGAACTCGATGGCGTGCCCACGGAAGCGGATCTGGTCCTGCTGCAGGCTGAGACGCTCACCCCCCGCAATCCGGATCTGCTCGACAACGAGGTCGACGCCGGTCAGGAGCTCGGTCACCGGGTGCTCGACCTGGATCCGACAGTTGATCTCGATGAAGTAGAAGTTGCCCTGAGCGTCGAGAAGGAACTCCAGGGTGCCGGCGCCCTCGTAGCCCGCCGCAACCACGCTGCGGATGGCGAGGTCGCGCAGGCGCTCGCGGGCTCCGTCGTCCATGGCCGGCGACGGGCCCTCCTCGATGATCTTCTGGTGACGCCGCTGGATGCTGCAGTCGCGCTCCCCCACGTGCACACCGTTGCCGTGCTGGTCGACCATGACCTGGACCTCGACGTGGCGCGACTCCTCGATCCACTTCTCGAAGTAGACCGAGTCATCACCGAACGCGGCCTGTGCCTCGGAGCGGGCGAGCGGCAGCGCCTGCTCCATCTCGCGCGGCGACCGCACCAGGCGCATGCCACGTCCCCCGCCGCCGGCGGACGGCTTGAGGAGGACCGGGTAGCCGGCCTCCGCCGCCTGGTCGAGCGCATCGCGCAGGTCGGTCACGATGCCGCGGCTTCCGGGCACCGTCGGCAGGCCGTTGGCGCCCAGCATGCGACGCACGGCGTACTTCGAGGCGAAACGCTCGAGCACCTCGGGACGCGGGCCGATGAACGTCAGATCGTGGGCCACGCACGCCTCGGCAAACGTCGCGTCCTCCGACAGGAAGCCGTACCCCGGATGCACCGCGTCACAGCCGGTGATCATCGCGGCGCTGATGACGGCGGGCTGGTTGAGGTAGCTCTTGCGCGCCTCGGCTGGTCCGATGCAGATCGCCTCGTCGGCCAGCCGCACGGCCAGGGTGTCGCGATCCGCCTCGCTGTACGCGACGACCGCGGGCAGGCCAAGGTCGCGGCACGCGCGCAGGATGCGCACGGCGATCTCGCCACGATTCGCGATGAGGATCTTGCTGACCACGGCTAGACCGTCGCCCTGGCGTGCGTGCCTGTGCTCGACCGAACGAGGTCCGCCGCGGATGCCAGGGTGGCGGTGTCACCCGCCGCCACCGCACGGATGTCTGGCGCGATGCGCTTGAGCATCCCGACCAGCGCCGACCCGGGCCCGCACTCGACGGCGACATCGACCCCCATGGATGCCATGCGCTCGACGCAGCGCACCCACTCGACCGGCGCGCGCACCTGCTCGGCAAGCAGTGCCCGAATTCGTGTCGCGTCGGTCACGGCCTCCGCGGTGACGTTGCTCACGATCGGCACGCGAGCGTCTGCCCAGGCCTCGCCTTCGAATGCCTCCGCCAGTCGTTCGGCGACGGTGGTCATGAGTGGAGAGTGGAACGCCCCGGACACGGCCAGCCGGACGACGCGCTTTGCACCCGCAGCGCGCATCGGCTCGTCGGCGGCGTCGAGCGCGTCGACGAGACCCGAGATGACGACCTGGCCCGGAGCGTTGTCGTTGGCGACGACGAGGTCGGTCGGGCGACCGATGGCGGCGACCACGCGCTCGACCTCGGGGCGCGCCAGGCCGATGACTGCCGCCATCCCGCCCGCGCCACCCGCATCGGCCATGAGATTCGCGCGGCGCTGCACTAGGCGCAGGGCGGCGCCGAAGTCGAGAACGCCGGCCGCGACGAGGGCCGCGTACTCACCGACCGAATGGCCGGCGACGACGGTCGGTTGCAGCTCCGTCATCTCGCCGAGCGCCCGATAGGCCGCCACCGACGTCGTCAGCAGGCACGGCTGCGTCTGCCGCGTATCGTTGAGCCGCTCGACCGGGCCGTCCCAGCAGGCGTCACTGACCGACCATCCGAGAACGGCATCGGCCTCGGCGTAGGTCGCGCGCGCCGCGCCACCGGCCGCGGCAAGGTCGCGGCCCATCCCGACCGCCTGGGATCCCTGCGGACTGAAGAGGAGCGCGAGGCTCACACGCCGACCTCCGGTGCTTCGAGCTCGACGACGACCTGTCCGTACTCGACCGCCTCACCGCTTTCGGCGACGAGGTTTCGGACCGTGCCGGATCGCGGGGCTCGGACGTCGTGCCGGATGCCCAGCATCTCCACCTGGCCGAGCGGATCGCCCTTCTCGACGTCGAGGCCCGGACCGAGCCCCTCGGCGTAGACGAAGAAGCCCACGGCCTGGGACGCCACGGCCACGCCCGATGGACCCGGAGGCGTCGGGCTGCGCTCGCCCGTGGACCCTGGTCGCGCCGCCACGACAGCCGGGGCGGGGGTTGCGGCGCGCACGACGCGCAGGCGGATGTCGTCGGAGGCGACCTCGATCTCTCCGAGGCCGTGCCGTGCCAGCCGCTCGGTCAACGCGGGGACCAGATCGGTCGCCGCCCGGGCGATCGCCTCGAGGGCGTGCTCGTCGTCGGTCATGCGCCCCTCTCGTTCTCGTCGTCGGTGTCGCTGCTGGGCCAGATCTCGCTCCATCGAGGCCGTCGCGGGACGCCGGGCAGGTGGAGAATGCGGCCGATCCGACGTCGGAGGGACGGGACCTCCGGACGGCCGGGGCTGTCCTCTCCGGTCTCGACGTAGGCTCCGAGGCCGCGCAGCCGAGCATAGCGGGTCGCGAGCAGCTCGGTCGTTTCGCGACCGGAAAGACGCCGCATGGCCGAGATGATCGCGGCCTTGACCGCGCGACCGGTCTCCGCGTGGTCGGTGTGCGCCCCGTCCCCCGGCTCCGCCACGATCGCATCGACCACGCCGAGGTCAACCTGGTCGTCGGCCGTCATGCGCATGGCCGCGGCGGCGGTCCTAGCCTCGTCGCGCGAGCGCCACAGGATGGAGGCGCAGCCCTCCGGGCTGATCACCGAGTACACCGCGTTCTCGAGCGCCAGCACCACGTCGCCGACGCCGAGCGCCAACGCGCCTCCGGATCCGCCCTCGCCGAGCACGACGACCACGATCGGCACCTGGAGCCCGGTCATGAGCTTGATGCTCGACGCGATCGCCTCGGCCTGGCCGCGCTCCTCCGCCGCCGGCCCCGGGAAGGCGCCCGCGGTGTCCAGGAAGGTGACGATCGGCATGCCCAGCTTGTCGGCCAGACGCATCAGGCGCTGCGCCTTTCGGAATCCCTCCGGGTGGGGAGATCCGAAGTTGCGCAGGATGTTCGACTCGGTATCGGTTCCCTTCTGGTGGCCGATGACCATGACCTGCGCGCCGTCGAGCATCGCCGGGCCGCCCACGATGGCCTGGTCGTCGCCGTAAGCACGGTCGCCGTGGAGCTCGAAGAACCCGTCGAACACCACCGGGACGAGATCGAGCGTGCGGGGGCGCTGCGGATGACGCGCGAGCTGCACGCGACGCCACGCCTCCTCGATGGCTTCCGGCGAACGCACTGTCGGCTGCTCGAGCATCGGAGCGTCGCTCATCGGCTCGTCTCCCGATCACCGGCCGGTTCGCGTCCATTGTCGCCGGCGGGGGGCTGCTCGACGTCGATCCCGATTGTCTCGCTCACGGCACCGCCGAAGCGCTCGGCAAATCCGGACAATGCGCCGATCGGACCCCACGGCCGCTCGACCGGCGCCGGTTGACCATCATCCACCGCGGCAACGGGAAGGAGCTTGACGAGGCGGGCCAGGCTCGCGCGAAGCTCCGGCCGGGGCACCACAGCGTCGACGAAGCCGTGATCGAGCAGGAACTCCGCGGTCTGGAATCCCTCGGGCATCTCCTCCCCCACCGTGTCGGAGGCAACGCGCGCACCGGCGAAACCGATGAGGGCGCGCGGCTCGGCGAGGATGACATCCCCCAGGCTGGCAAAGCTGGCGAGGACCCCGCCGGTCGTGGGGTCGGTCAGCACGCTGATGAACGGGATGCCGGCCGCGTCGAGGCGAACGAGGGGCGCCGTCGTGCGGGCCAGCTGCATGAGGGCCAGGGTTCCCTCCTGCATGCGCGCTCCGCCCGATGCACTGACCACGATGGCCGGAATGCGCTCGACCAGGGCAGCCTCGAAGCAGCGCGCCAGCTTCTCGCCGACGACGCTTCCCATGCTGCCGCCCATGAATCGGAAGTCGAAGATGCCGATGGCGACGCGCTGCCCTTCGATGGCGCCGGTGCCCCAGACGACGGCGTCGCGCAGGCCGGTCTTGATGCGCGACGTCTCCAGCCGATCGAGGTAGGGCCGGTCGTCATGGAATCCGAGCCGATCCATCGCCTCGAGGCCCGCGTCCCGCTCGGAGAAGCTGCCCGGATCGAGGAGAAGGTCGATGCGCTCGCCGATCGACATCCGGAAGTGATGGCCGCACGACGGGCACAGCCGCTGATTGCGTTCCAGCTGCTTGTTGAAGACCTGGGCGTCGCAGCTGGGGCACTTCGTCCAGGTGTCCGACGGCGCGGTCCGCCTGCTGAAAGGGAACTTGATGGGCAATCGATTCCTCCTCGTTGCGCTATCGATGGAGGAGCCGATGCGCGCCTGGCGCTCGGCGGCTGCTGCGCCAGACGGCATAGGCGGTGACGCCGACGCCGACCGCCGATCCCACGGCGCCCGTCACGATCAACCGTCGCGGATGTCGGAGCGCCCACCCCAGGGCATCGCGGGAGGCGGTCGGGGCCAATCGGGTGCCGAGGCGGGCCTCGAAGTGCGGCGAGGCCAGCGGAACGTGGAGCGACGCGCGGAGATCGGCGGCCATCCCGAGCAGGACGCGCACCGTCGGATCGAGCCCGGCGGCGGCGGCCGCGACGGGAACGGACTGGCCGTCGAGCACGCCGTCGACGGCGCGGTCGAGACGCTCGGCGGCAGAAGGCTGACGACTCATGACACTCCTGCTAACACCGCGGAGCCCGATACGTTACACGGGCATGCCGGGTCCGGCCAACGTCAGGCGCGATGCGCATCCTCGGCGAGCAGCTGGGCAAGATCGCGCAATGCACGGTGCTGGAGGACGCGGACCGCGCCTTCGCTGCGATCGAGCACGTCGGCGATCTCGTGCGTGGCAAGCCCCTCCACGAAGCGCAGCACAACGACCTGGCGGCGGTCGCCGCTCAGCCGGCTGACGGCCCGCTGCAGGCGCCGGGCGTCCTCGGCCTCGCCGGCCAGCCGGGCGGGATCCTCGGCGGCCACCCGCTCGGGCACCAGGTCCAGCGACGCCGAGCGATGGCGTCGGCGCGATCGCAGCGCGTTGGCCAGCTGGTTGTGGGCGATGCGGAACAGCCAGGATCGGAATGTCGATCCCGTGTCCCGGAAGCGGTCGAGCGCCGACATTGCCGCCAGGAACGTGCGCTCAGTCGCGTCCTCGGCGTCATGGTGATCCCCGAGGAGGTAGAAGCAGTAGCCGTAGATCGGGTCGAGGTAGCGTCGATACAGGGTGGCGAAGGCCGCACGGTCGGCCTGTGCCGCGCGAACATCGGCCAGGTCGGGATCGGGTGGGCGATCCGAGGAGATCATGGGCGAACCGCTCATGCGGCCGTCACCGCCCGCAATCGGACGATCTCCCCGCTCGCGACGCGCTCGAGCCTGCCCTCGGACTCGATGACGAGTGCCCCGTCCGCATCGAGGTCGATGGCGCGCCCGGCGATGCGCCCAGCCCCGGTGTCGACCTCGATCTCGGACCCGAGGGTCGTGCATGCCGCCCGATAGCGGTCGAGCGGCGAGCGCCCGCCCTCCACGGCGACGATCTCGCGATCGAGCGAATCGAGGAGGTCGCCGAGAACGGTCTCGCGTGCGACGGGGCGTCCACCGAGCTCGGCCAGGCTTGTCGCATGGTCGCGCAGGTCGGCTGGCATCTCGCTCCGCCTCCAGTTCACGTTCAGGCCGATGCCGATCACGGCCGATGCGACTGCGTCGCCGTCGAGCACGGTCTCGATGAGCACACCGCCGACCTTCCCTCCCTCCTCCGACACGATGTCATTCGGCCACTTCAGGCCGAGCGGCGCGATGGCGAAGCATGCGCCGCGGACGGCAAGTGCGGCGGCGGCGGCCAGCTGCCACGCGTCAGCGGCCCGAATGTGCGGGTCGAGCCCGACGCTGACGGTGAGATTCACGCCGGGCGGTGACGTCCATGTCCTGCCGCGCCGGCCCCGGCCGGCGGTCTGGACCTCGGCCACGACGGCACGTCCGACGATCCCGGCGGCGAGCAGCTCCCGCGCGCGGTCATTCGTGGACGGAATGCTGTCGTGCACCTCGATCCCGCGCCCGGCGCGCGCTCGTGGCCGGTCAGCCGACTGCCATGGCGTCATGCCCCAACGATACCGCCTCGAGGGCCGGAGGGCGCCTCACAGTGCGGTACACTCGCCGTCCCATGGCCCAGACCCTCGACGCTCGCGACGCCACGCCCCGCGAGACCCGCGATCGCGTGTTCAGCGG
>JAGXHP010000106.1 GCA_024636135.1 Chloroflexota bacterium | reverse complement strand
CCCCAGTGCGGGCACTGACAGTGGTCCCGCTCCAGGCCCTCGAGCAGAGGGGCGAACTCGAGACCGGTCGGGTACTCCATGTACGCGCTGGTCATCCCGCCCCAGTCCTGCCCTCGGACCATCTCTCCCAGGGCTGCGTGGGCGATGGGGAGTTCCTTGACGTTGCTCTTCATTCCGTCTGCCTCCTCATGGCTTCTGCAGGCGTCGCGGTGATGTTGGGCTGGATCACCTGCACCGCGGTCGACCACAGGCGCTGAATGGTAGAGCACCGGCCAATACCTCGTGGGGGTCGGAAACCCCGATTCGTGCTCGGACAAGATCGCCATTCCCCGTTTCCGACCCCCACGGGTGGATTTGGTACCGCATACCGGATGCGCGAGATTCCGGCGTCAGGCGTCCCAACCTGGGTCGATTTACGCTCCGTGAGCCTCTGTGGGACGCATGGTGCGATTCCATAAGGGTGCGGATAAGGGTGCTTACAGACCGTGACCTGAACCATTTCGCTGATGCCGCGGCCTTGATAGATGCCGAAGTCACGGCGAGCCCAATGGGCTAACACTCGGCTCAACACTCGATGTCGCCGCCGCGGCCAGCTCGGCGCGGTCGGCCGCGACGGCCGCGACGGCCGCGGCGTGAAGATGGCCGTGCGAGTCGATGAGGCGCACGCTCAGGCCGGGCGCGTCGTCTCCGCAGCCCCGATCCAGCGCGGCTCCGGCAGCTCACCGAGCAGGGGCACGGCGCTGCAGGCGGCGTACAGGCGGCGCGCCTCGGCCTCGTCCGGGGTCGGATCGAGGTTGGCTCGTCGGGCGAGCAGCGCGGCGTCGGCGTGGCAGTCAGCTGCCGGCAGGCGATATCCGATGGCCTCGAACTCATGCGCCACCGCCCGGAGGGCCGAGCAGCTGGCCGCGGGCTCCCCCAGCAGTGCCTCGATCCAGCGTCGCTGGAGCGCCCGGATCGGCCCGCCACAGCGCGCCGCAACGTCCAGGAAGGCGCCCACTGAGCCCTCAAGGCTCGACGCGCCGCCGAGGCGCAGGGCCATCCGTGGCGAAGATCACCGCCTGGGGCTCGACCGTCGTGGCGGCGCGACGGGATTCCGCGATGTCGGCCCGTGCACCCTCCCGATCGCCCACGGCGAGGCGGATGAAGGCTCGCTGGCCCAGACAGTCGGCGAGCCGCCGGAGTTCACCCACCGCCCGTGCCGCGACGATGGCTTCCTCGACGTAGGGCATGGCCTCGGGCAGGCGCCCCTCGAAGGCCAGGAATTCGGCGATGTGCTGGGCGATCCACGACGCGGACAAGTGGTCCATGCTCCGCCTGGCCCGGTCGAGGCCTTCGCTGCACAGCGGCATGATCCGCTCGTTCGTCTCGCCGTTGGAATACATGACGGCGGGCAGGTTGATGTAACAGCGCGACAGGAGTGCTCGGTCGTTCGCGGCGCGGGCGAGGTCCATGCTCTGCTCGACCAGCGCCAGGCGTGCCCGCGCGTCGCCCAGCATGCCCGTGACGATGCCGAGGTCGTGCAGCGCCTCGCGCTCGACGTCCTGGGCGCCGCACGCACGGGCCTCCTCGATGGCCTGGCGCAGGATCGGCGGCGCTTCCTCCACTGGCCCGGCACGCCAGTATGTCCAGCCCAAACGCGCGCGAAGCCCGGCGCGGCCCTGGGTCGGCGGCCCGGGCTCCAGGGCCGCGATGCCCGCCCGTAGCAGCGCGCGCGCCGCCTGGACCTCGTCGGCGACGTACAGGTAGAAGGCCAGGTTGATGCGAACCTGGGCCAGCTGCTGTTCATCGTCGGCGGTGCGATCGAGCGATGCCTGCCCGAGCGCCAGGGCGTCCGCGAGCACGAAGCGGACCGCTTCGTGGGGCTCGTAGCCACCTGCCGCTTCGCTGTACTCCACGGCCAGGGCAGCACGCTCACGGGTGGGCAGATCGAGGACATGCGCCTGCTCGACCGCGGCGCGGAACCAGCGGGCGGCATGCTCCTTGTTGGACAGCGCGTCGGCGCGGATACCGGCTCGGTGCGCATACGTGTACGTCTTGTGGCGCAGGTCGCGCATGCGCTCGGAGTCGGGCGCGGCGAATTCCTCCTCGTAGCGCAGGGCTGCGAGGTAATGCGCCGCCAAGAGCTCGACCATCTCGTCCTGGCGGTCGGCCAGTGTCTCCTCCGCCCAGCGCGCGACGTCGAGGTGCTTGGCGGCGCGCTCTCGCTTGGGCAGCGAGTCGTAGGCCACGTCGCGGATGAGGACGTGGCGAAAGCCGAACTCGGCCGCCCCCGCCAACGCCGACGGCTGTCGCGGCACGACCAGCTCCTTGACCCGCAGGCGGCGCAGCACCTCGCCGGTCGTCGAGGCTCCCTGGCGGGAGAGGTGGGCGATGAGCGCGTCCCAGAAGATGCGCCCCACCACCGCAGCGTTCTGCGCGGCGCGTTTCTCGGCCGCCGGCAGGCCGTCGAGGCGCGCTGCCAGCACGGCGTGGATGGAGCCGGGAATCTCCACCTCCTCGACCGGCCGGGCCAGCTGCCAGCGACCGTCACCGAAGCGCAGCACGCCACGGTCGACGAACATCCGCACCAGTTCCTCCGTGAAGAGCGGGTTGCCGTCGGCGAGCGTCACCACTCGGTCGCGCAGCTCGGCCGGCAGGCCGCCGGCGAGCAGGGCGTCGACGAGCTGTGCGCTCTGCGTGGCATCGAGCGGCTCCAGGACAATGGAGGCTACATTGGGCATGCCGCCGCCCCAGGTCGGGCGCAGCTCGAGAAGTTCGTGGCGGGCCAGGCACAGGATGACGATCGGCCCCTCCGCCCAGCGTGCCAGGTATTCGATGAAGTCGAGCAGGCCCTCGTCGGCCCAGTGGATGTCCTCCTGCACGAGGACCAGCGGGTTCTCACGGGCCAGCAGCTCGAGATAGCGGCGCCAGGCGTCAAAGAGCTGGTCTCGACCCAATCCGGTCGCCGGACCGAGCGCCAGCAGGGCCTCGACGGCCTGGAGCAGCACGGGATCGGCGGTACCGCCCAGCTCCCCGACCCGGGCCCCCAGCTTCGCCGCCGCCGTCGCGGGCGCGTCGTCGTCGAGGATCCGGGCGTCGGCCTTGATGGCGTCCGCCAGGGCGGAGAAGCTCGCCTGCGCGTAGGCGAGGCAACGGCCCTTGCGCCAGTAGAACGTCTCGGGCAGACCGTCGAGGTACTTCTCCAGCTCCCAGGTCAGCCGCGATTTGCCGACCCCCGCGCTGCCAATGACCGTGACGAGGTGCGGCCGACCGTCCGACACGGTGCGCCGCACCGTCTCCTTGATGAGCGCGATCTCCTCGTCGCGCCCGATCAGCGGGGCCTCGATTCCCAGCGACGGGCGGACCCCGCCGCGCCTGGCCTTGACGCCCACGGCGCGCCAGGCCGCGACCGGCAGCGCCTTGCCCTTGAGCGCGGTCGGCGGCAGCTCCTCGTACTCGACGACGTCGCGGGTGGCGGCATAGGTGAAGGGCCCCACCTCGATGGCTCCCGGAAGCGCGACCTGCTGCAGGCGGGCCGCGGTGTTGACGGCGTCGCCGGTGACGATGCGGTCCCTCTCGTCGCTGGCACGACCGATGTCCACGAGCACCTCGCCGGTCTCGATGCCGATACGGAGCGCAAGCTCGGGACGACCCTCGCCGCGCAGCTCGGCGGCCAGCTCGCCCATCGCCGACTGCATCTCGAGCGCGGCCCGCACCGCGCGCTCGGCGTCGTCCTCGTGGGCGGCGGGGACACCGAAGACGGCCAGCATCGCGTCGCCGGCGAACTTTTCGACCGTTCCCTCATACCGGGCGACCTCGGCGCTCAGGCGGTCGAAGGCTCGCGTCACCAGGGCCTGCACCAGCTCCGGGTCGCTCGACTCGTTGAGGCTGGTGAAGCCCACGAGGTCGGCGAAGACCATCGTGGCCACCTTGCGCTCGCGGCCGGTGTCGGGCGACTCGGCTGCCTCAGGCGCCGATGACGACTCCACCGCCAGCGTGCCGCAGCTGGGGCAGAAGCGCGCGTCGGCGGCGAGGTTCGCGCCACAGTTCGAACACGCCATCTCGACGGACGTGCCGCAACTCGGGCAGAACCGGCTGCCGGGCTCGAGCGCCCGGCCACAGGAGCGGCAGTTCACCGGGCCATGGTAGCCCCCGTGCGTCGCCTCAGGCGCTGGGCGCGCTCTCGAAGACCACGAGCCTCGTCTTCACTGACGACTTCGGAGAACCGCTGTTCGGATCTCGGAGCCGTCGAAATGAGTGTGCGATCGGGTGATCTGACCAAGGAATCGGATCGACCACACCACCACGACATCTAGATACCAGCGACTGACCCTACGCCACATAATGTACCCAGCGTCACGCATCCGCGAGCCCCCGCCCGACCGATGCCACCGCATAAGGGTGCTGATAAGGGTGCTCGAGTTCGCCCAAGGAGCCGAAATCGACGCGATTTGAGCACAAATCGGCACGCCGCTGAAGGGGTGGTACCGCATACCGGATGCGCAGTGTTTCCGTGTCATGCGTGCCAACCTGGGTCGATTGAGCACGTTTGAGTCCCTCTGGGAAGCATGGCGCGATCCCATAAGGGTGCTGATAAGGGTGCTTCAGCGCGGCCGTGACCTCAACCGTTTGGCTGATACCGCTCAGTGCCATCGAATGGCGTCCCCGGCAGGTGCTGGGGCCGTACTAGCAAACATACCCATTGTGGGAAGACTCGAGGCTGAATCGGAATCGCGCTCGGCCTGAGCGGCGCCTCGGACGAGCACATGACACCGGCCGCGCGGGTTTGCAGAGAGCATCAGCTCCAGCGGCAGGATTCGACCTGCGGCGAAGCGGTTAGCAACCGCGCGATGTCATGCGGCAATGATTCATCGGATCCCGTCGAGGAAGCCGAGCACCCGGCGCGTGAGCAGGCTGGCTGCCGCCGGGTGCGGGCCATCAGCAACCCCCTGCGCACGACGATCCTCGGGCTGCTTCACGAGCGGGCGGCGACGGTGACCGAGCTGGCGACCGCCGTCAGGCGCCCCAAGAGCACGGTGGCGCACCACGTCAACGTGCTGGCCGCTGCTGGCTTGCTGCGCGTCGTTAGCACCCGGCGAGTCAGGGCCATCGACGAGCGCTACTACGGTCGCACCGCGCGGATGTTCTACGTTGCCCTGGGGAGACGCGCGGACGGCGTCGCGCTTCCGCGGGACTTCAATGACTTCGAGGTCGCTGCGAAGGAATCCGTTGCGGCCTACGACATCGGCCAGCTGCGGGCCTTCATCCGGCATGCCCGAATTCCTGAGACACGGGCGGCGGCGTTCTGGGACCGCATCGAGCAGGTGATCCACGACTTCGACCGGCTCTCCCGCTCCGGCGACACGGTCTATGGGTTCGCCGCTGGGCTGTATCCCGTGCTCGACTATCCCACCCTGCCCCGAACCGTCGAAGAAGAGTGACGGTGGGCTTCGTCGCGTGGCACAGGCTTCGACCGTGCACCGGCTGACCAGGGCGCAGGCTCGGCGAATCGCCGTCCGCGCGCAAGGCTCGATGCTGCCCGGCCGACGGCCTTGAGTTCCCTCGTGGATCGGCTGACGATGCTCCAGCTCGACCCGACGGCGGCGGTCGCGCCGAGCGCTGACCTGGTGGCCTGGAGCCGCATCGGTTCGTCCTATCGGCCCGAGCATCTCAAGCAGGCTCTGGAGAGATGGGGGTACCGAGCCACTCTCGCAACGCGCCCTTGCCCTTCTCGGTGACTCGTCAGGTCCGTCCACCCAGTGGCGCGCCAACTACAATCGGCGCATGGTGCCGCCGGAGATCCGCATCCGGGTGCTCGGCCCGGTTCAGGTCGCGGGTGCCGATGTGGTCCTCGGCCCCAAACAGCGACTCCTGCTGGGGGCGCTGGCGCTCAAGCCGGGCGGCATGCCCGCAGACACGCTGGCAGAGCTGCTGTGGGGCGATGACGCGGCACCTGAGAACCCTCGCGCGGCCCTTCAGATCCACGTCTCCAAGCTGCGGCGTCCCCTCGCGACAGTCGGTGCATCGGTTCGATACCAGGGCGACGGCTACACCCTGGTGATCGACCGCAGGCACCTCGACGTTGGGCGCTTCGAAACCCTGGTGGACGAGGGATCAGCGGCACTGGCCTCGGACCCGTCCCGGGCAAGCGCGTTGCTGTCGGCGGCGCTCAGCCTGTGGTCTGGACCCCCTCTCGGCGGCCTCGCAGATGACACCCCGCTGCGCGGCGACGCACTGCGACTGAGCGACGCCCGGTTGGCGGCCCTGCAGGGACGCATCGAGGCGGACCTCGCCATCGGGCGCCACGCGGCCGTCATCGCCGAACTGCGCCAGCTCACCCGCGAGCACGGTTTCCACGAGGTCTTCTGGCGGCAGTTCATCCTCGCCCTCTACCGATCCGGCCGGGCTGGGGAGGCCCTCGTCGCCTTCGACGAAGCGCGAACGCTTCTTGCCGAGGAGCTGGGTGCCGACCCCAGCCCGGAGCTCCAGCAGCTGCACCAGCGGATCCTGCAACAGGATCCGACGCTCTCGGACACCCCTCGGGCAGCCGCGGCAACCGAGCCCCGTGCCACCGGGCCACCCGAGCCCGCCTCGCTGGCCGTCCTGCCCTTCGAGGTGATGGGAAGCCGGGATGATGCCGCGCTGCTTGCCATCGGCCTGCACACCGACCTGCTCACCGAGCTGTCTCGGATCCGCGAGCTCACGGTGATCAGCAGGCACTCGGCGATGAAGTACGACGGCAGCGACGCGCCGCTGGAACGGATCGCCCGGGACCTCGGTGTCGCCATGGTGCTGACCGGGTCGATCCAGGCCTCGGGGCGTCGCTTCCGACTGTCGGTCCAGCTGGTCGACGCCTCCGCCAGCATCCACCGCTGGGCGGAGAGCTACGACCACGAGCTGAGCACCCACAACCTGCTGGCGGTCCAGCACGACCTGGCAAGCGACATCGCTGCGGCGCTCTCTCGCAGTCTCGCCCCAGCCGCGGCCTCGACCACGGACAGCATGGAGGCCTACCGACTGGTGGCCGAGGGTCGGATGCAGTTCGACCGGAAGACGGAGAAGGGGCTGGCAGCAGCCGTCGAACTGTTCCAGCGCGCCGTCGTCGTCGATCCCGCCTACGGCCTGGCATGGGTCGGACTGGCCGACTCGCTGGCGATGACCGCCGACTACGGCTACGGGGATCGCGAGGGGCTGCTCTCCGCGGCCGAGTCGGCCGTCGTCCGCGCCTTGGCGCTGCTGCCCGGTGCCGCCGAGGTTCATCCGTCCCTCGGCTTGATAGCTGAGGGGCGCCACGACGCGCCCGCGGCACTCGCGGAGTACGAGAAGGCGATCCGGCTCAGCCCCGGTCACGCCGACGCCCACAGCTGGCACGCCTGGATGTCCCTGACGCTCGGGAACGCGGGGCAGGCGTTGGCCAGCGCGCGACGCTCGGTGGAGCTCAACCCGCTGTCGGCCGAAGCGGTGAGCAACTTGGCCCACTCCCTGCTCGCGGTCGGCAATCCGGGTCCCGCCTTGGCCGAGGCCCGCCGCTCCGATCGGCTTTCGCCGGGCTACACGACGGCGGCCTATTACGCCGGCCTCGCGCTCTACGACCTGGGGCGCTTCGATGAAGCGGTGTCGGTGCTCACGCCACTTGCGACCGCCCTAGCCGGCGGCCTGACCACTCCGTGGGCGGGACAGTCGCCGGATGCTGCCCTGGCCATTGCCCAGCTCGCCTCCGGCGACCGCCCGGCAGCACTGGCTACCCTGCGAACGATCGACAGCGGCGCCTATCCGGTCGAGGCGGGGCTGGTCCACGCCGCTCTGGGCGACCCGACGTCCGCGTACGAGCTGTTCGCGAGCCGGACTTCGGCGGGGTACGGGGCTGCCATGCTGTTCCACCATCACTTCCGCGACATCTGGGCGCAGCTCGACGACGAGTCGCGGCTGGTCGAATTGGCCGGGCACGTTGCGCGGAGCTGGAATGCCGAACCACCGGCTCGCGATCGGGGTCGATGAGCCGCCCGGCAGCGCCACGAAAGCGCCTCGAAAGCGCCGCTGAGTACCGTCGGCGCCACGACCAGTGAGCAGGAGTGTCTGATGAACATCGGTGAGCTGAGCAGCCTCGTGGAGGGTCAGGTCCTGGGGCCGAGCGACGCGGGCTTTGATCGCAGCCGCAGACTCTGGAACGCCCGGTTCGATCACGCGCCGGAGGTGATCGTGAGCTGCCTGAACCCGGCGGACGTCGCCGCGTCCGTGCGCTGGGCCGCGGCTCGCGACGTGGCCCTGTTCGTCAAGGCCGGCGGCCACTCATACGCCGGACACACCGTCGGTGCAGGCGGCCTCCTGCTCGACCTGTCGCCGATGAGCGGGATCAAGGTGCGCCCCGAGGAGCGTCGCGTCACCGTTCAGGCGGGTGCCACCTGGGCGGCGCTCGATTCGACCACCCAACACTACGGTCTGGCGACCACCGGACCGACGGTGTCGTCCATCGGTGTCGCCGGGTCGACACTCGGAGGCGGCACCGGGTGGCTG
>JAGXHP010000017.1 GCA_024636135.1 Chloroflexota bacterium | reverse complement strand
AGGTCGTCTCGTTGAGGCCCGACCAGGCTGACGCCGTTCCACGCCTCCTTCTGCTGGACGTCCGCGATCCGGCGCCGATACGCCGCCGCGAGCTCGTCCGGCGACGGAATGGCGGCGCTGCCTCGCTCGGGCCATGCCTCCTTGAGCCCATCGACGTAGCCCAGGACGACCTCCGATCCGCGTTGCGCCTGGCTGGCCACGGCGTCGTGCAGCGCACCGATCCGCGCATTCAGGTCCTGCAGCACCTCGAGCCGCGCGCGCATGACCTGCGACCCGAGCGTGGCCAGCTGCTCGTTCCAGAACGCGAGGCTGTCGATCGAGGCCTCCTCGGCACGGATGGATCGCAGCAGCGCGTTGCGCTGGGTCACGACGCGCGAGACCTCGACGAGGTCCCGTGCCGCGCGCCGATCGCGCTGAGCGACGATGCCGTCCAGGAAGCGTCGTCGCTCGGAGGGCGACCCCACCAGCAGCAGCATCTCCTCCGGTCGGAAGAGGACGACGCGCGCGAGATCGGACAGCGAGGAGGTGCGGCGCGGGACGCCGTTGACGGTCAGGCGCTTGCGAATGCCCGCCGGAGCGTCGACCCCGGGAACGATGAGCTCGATCGTCGATCCGCCCGCGCCGGTTCCGCCGGCCAGCTCCAGGCGGACGCGCGCGAACGCGGCCCCGTGCCGGACCAGGTCCGCCTCGACGCCGGCGCGATGCGAACGCCCCACCACCGTGGTGTGGATCGCCTCGAGCAGGTTGGTCTTGCCGATGCCGTTCGGACCGGCGACGACCGTCAGCCCAGGATCGGGACGGAGCTCGGCGCTCGTGTAGCTCCGAAAGTCCTCGAGCGCCAGCCGCGTCAGATCCATCCCGGGTTCGGTGGCGCGCGACGGGGCGCGCAGTGCCATGCGGACCCTACGACGCGGTCCGGACCGGCATGATGACGTGGACGTAGTCGTCCTTGCCGATGCCGCGGATGACCCCCGGCGCCAGCGGGCCGGAGAGCTCAAGCACGGCCTCCTCGGCACCCAGGTTGCTGAGCACGTCGATGAGATACCGGGCGTTGAAGGCGATTGCCGTCGGCGATCCCTCGATCGCGGCCTCGACCGTGTCCGCGTTGTCGCCCACGTCCGCCGCGTGTGCCGTGATGGCGACGCCGGGTCCGTTGGCATCGTCGCCACCGATCTCGATCTTCACGATGTTCGCGCTGTCCCGCGCGAAGATGCTGGCGCGCCGCGTCCCGGACAGGAACGCCTCGCGATCGATGACCGCGCGGGAGCTGTGGGATGCCGGGATGACCGGCTCGTAGTTCGGGAACTGGCCCTCGATCAGGCGGCTGACGAGATCAATGCCCTCGACGTGGAACAGTACCTGGCTCTTGTTCGGCGTGACGGTGATCTCGATGGGCATCTCGGCATCGGGCAGGATGCGCATGAGCTCGGCGTAGGACCGGCCCGGCACCACGATGACGACCTCGGGGTTGACCGGCGTGGCGAGGGACAGGGTCCGCACCGCGATCCGGTAGTTGTCGGCTGCAGCCAACGTCATCTTGTCGCCGGTGAGCTTGGTCAGGACGCCGGTCAGGATCGGACGGCTCTCGTCGGACGCCGCCGCGAACACGACCTCGCCCAGTGCCTCCCGCAGGACCCGGGAGTCAACGCTCGTGGCCGGCGCGTCGCCGATGGCGGCAACGACCGGGAACTCATCGGCTTCGATGCCCTTGATGCTGGAGCGGTTGTTTCCGCAGGTGAGCTTCAGCGTTCGATCCTTCGGTGACAGGACGAGGTCGATGCGCTGGTTGGGCAACGATGCCACAAGATCGGTCAGCAGCTTGGCCGGGACGGTGATCTCGCCCTCTTCGGCAACCTTGCCGGGAACCCAGCAGTTGATGCCGATCTCGAGGTTGGTGGCGGTCAGCTTGAGGCCGGCGTTCTCCGTCTTGAGGAGCACGTTGGCCAGGACGGGCAGCGTGGCGCGGCTGCTGACCGCGCGGCTGACCGTGGCAAGCCCGCGCGCCAAGTTCTCCTGCATCACCGAGATGTTCATGCCGACCTCATCTGAAGGGTCGTGGATCGTCCGTGTTGTCCACGATTCGTTGATTCACGTTCTATGGTTCGAAGAGAAGAATACCTATCCGTCGCCGTCACCCGTAGGCGTGTTGACGGTGTGGACGAGAGCCCACTTCCTGTGCTCGTCCGAGCGTGGTCCCGGCCTGCGGATAACCGCGCCGCGCATGTCGATATCGGTACCGCCGACTGCGGGCGGACGGCGGACGACGGGCCAGATCCGGTGGATGAAGCGTAGCGGGGGCGACCCACGTGGGTGCCGATTGTCCACATCGACCTCGAGATATCCACGAGAACGGGCCACTTATCCACCAAAAGGGTCGCAACGGTGACAGGAGGCGCCGGTTTCGGTCGCAAACCGGCGGGTGCTCTCACTCGGAGTAGATCATCTCCCGCACCGCGCTGATCTCACGACGCATCTCGTCGTTCTCCTGCAGCTCGCGCGCGATCTTGTCGTAGGCGTGCAGGACGGTCGAGTGGTCGCGGCCGCCCAGCTCGGCGCCGATGCGCAGCAGGCTGATGTCGGTCTCCTCGCGGATGAGGAACATCGCGATCTGGCGCGGGACGACAATGGCCCGGTCCCGCTTGCTGCTGCGCAGCTGGTCGAGGTTGACCCCGTAGTAGTCGGCGACGGCGCGCACGATGCGCTGGGGAGTGATCGAGCGCTTGCGCGGGTTGTACATCACGTTGCTCAGCACGGCGCTGGCCAGCTCGATGTTCACCGGCATGCCGCTCATGCTGGCATAGGCGACGACGCGGTTGAGGGCACCCTCGAGCTCCCGGACGTTGCTGACGACCTTGCGGGCGATGAAGTCGATGACCTCGGACGGGATGAGGTGGAGCTGGTCCTCCGCCTTGCTGCGCAGGATCGCGATGCGCGTCTCGAGGTCCGGCGGCGTGAGGTCGGCGATGAGGCCCCACTCGAACCGGCTGCGGAGGCGCTCCTCCAGGGTGGTGATTGCCTTCGGCGGGCGGTCGGAGCTGAGCACGACCTGCTTCCCCGCCTCGTGGATGGCGTTGAAGGTGTGGAAGAACTCCTCCTGGGTCCGCTCGCGGTCGGCGATGAACTGGATGTCGTCGATCAGGAGCACGTCGATGCGCCGATACCGGCCGCGGAAGTCCTCCATCTTCTGCTCGCGGATCGAGTTGATGAAGTCGTTCGTGAACTTCTCGCTCGTCGCGTACAGGATCCGCTTGCGCGGGAACTTGCCGGCCACCGCGTTGCCGATGGCGTGCATCAAGTGCGTCTTGCCGAGGCCGACCCCGCCGTACAGGAACAGCGGGTTGTAGGCATGACCCGGCCGCTCCGCGACCGAGAGCGCGGCCGCATGGGCCAGCCGGTTCGCCGATCCGACGATGAAGTTGTTGAACGTGTAGCGAGTGTTGAGGTTGATCGCGTTGCCGCCGGCGCTGAGCGGCGGCATCTGGACTCGAGCCTCCTCGTCCACCTGCTCGGGCAGCGGGCCGGAAGCATCGGCGACGACGAACTCGAGCTGGACGGAGCCGCCGACGACGCGAGCCAGGGTCTGGCTGATCAGGGGGCGGTAGCGGTTGTCGAGCCAGTCACGTGCGAAGCCGTTCGGGGCGGAGATTCGGTAGCGGTTGTCGTCGATCTCGACGAGCTCCGTGTCCTTCAGCCAGGTCTCGAAGTTGGCTGGCGAGAGTGAGACCTGCAGCTCGCCGAGGGCGGCGCGCCAAACCTGATTGGCATCCATCAAACGATGTGCTCCGAACCGATCTGCGGGGCTTCCCGCGTGGGCTGATGAGTCCGCCTCCGGGCCGAGATCGGACGTCATTTCGGGCGGTCCGAGCCGGGGGTCGCGCCACTATAGCAGCGCCCCAAACGGCGGGGCAATGGATCGGCACAACGTGGCCACCAGGGCCGGGGTCGTTGGTCCGCCGGGGCCGGCTGACCGTCCAGGATGGCCGCAGCCCGCTGCATTCGTCGCGGACGGGCCCGGCCGAGTTTGACCCGGCACGCACGCGTCGGTAGAATCGCGAACCAGAGCGAGACGGGCCATCTGGATCATCGTGCGCAGGCTGGCGGAACGCCAGCCCTTCGTGTGTTAGACGGCCTACACCCGCCATCGTTGGAACGAGGAACGGCACGCATCCATGAAGAGGACGTATCAGCCCAAGAAGCGCTCGCGCAAGCGCGAGCATGGCTTCATGGCCCGGATGGCTACGAAGGGCGGTCGCCGCGTGCTCGCCCGCCGTCGGGCCAAGGGTCGCAAGCGACTCACCGTCTGATTCCCGGTCACGCTTTCGAGACCGTGCCTGTGCTGCCGATGCTTCGGCGCCGCGCGGAGTTCGAGGCAATCGGACGTGACGGAACCGCGCGCTCGACTCCGCTTCTCGTCCTGCGCTGGATGAGGACCGATCGAGCGGAAACGCGGATCGGCCTGTCGACACCGCGAACCATCGGGGGCGCGGTTCAACGAAATCGAGTGCGACGTCGCCTGCGGAGCCTGCTTCGCGAGCGGATCGAACGGATCGGCCCCGGCTGGGACCTCCTGCTGATCGCGCGGCCTGCCGCGGGCGACGCCAGCCATGCAGAGCTGGCAGCTGCGATCGACGCGCTGCTGGCCCGATCGGAGATCGGTGGATGAAGATCATCGGGCTCGGGCTCATCAGGGCCTACCAGAAGCTGACATTCTGGATGCCGCCGAGCTGTCGCTATTCGCCCACCTGCTCGCACTACACCTACCAGGCCATCGAGCGCCATGGCCTGCTGCGCGGCAGCTGGATGGGCGCGAAGCGCATCGGCCGCTGCAACCCGTTTCATCCGGGCGGCTATGACCCGGTCAGCTAGACGAGAGAGAGCGACTTGACCCTGATCATCGGCGCCGGATTCCTGGGCATCGAGCACTTCACGCCGCCCTGGGACGTCTTCTTCCTGCCGCTCTTCAACCTGCTCGTCGCGCTGTTCCAGATCCCGTTCTTCGACTTCGCGTTGGCGATCATCGTCTTCACGATCATCATCCGCACCATCCTCGCCCCGCTCTTCGTGCGCCAGATCCGGTCGCAGAAGGAGATGCAGCGGATGCAGCCGCTCATCCGCGAGGTGCAGCGCAAGCACAAGGGCAACCGCCAGAAGGTCTCCGAGGAGACGATGGCGCTGTACAAGGAGCACGGCGTCAACCCGGCCGCCGGATGCCTGCCGGTCGTCCTCCAGCTGCCGATCCTGTTCGCCCTCTACCAGGCGCTCATCCGCGCGTCGGGTGTGATCCAGGGCTTTAACGTCGACGACGGAAACCGGGCCTCGTTCGAGGCGCTGCAGTCAGCGAACGTCGTCGAGAAGGTGGCTGGCACTGCGGACCACTACCGCGTGGCGTTCGACGGAGCCTGCAACCTCCCCGAGTACAGCCAGCTACCGCAGTTCCTGCCGCTGAACTGCCAGCTGATCGACCCGGTCAAGCTCAATGACCACGTCAACACATCCGTCGGCTGGCTGCTGGGGCTCGACCTGGCCCAGATCGACACTGTCTTCGCGCTCCCGCTGTTCGGTGGGTTCGCGCTCTCTCTCCTGGCCGTCATCGCGGCGATCCTGCAGTTCGTGCAGGTCAAGATGACGAGCCCGCGGCCGAACGGGGACGACCCGACCTCGAGCATGACGAGCACGATGATCTACACGTTCCCGCTGCTCACGATCATCTGGGGCGGAATCTTCCCGTCGGGCCTGATCCTGTACTGGATCGTGTACACCGCGTACCTGGTGGTCCAGCAGTTCCTCATCATGGGTTGGGGCAACCTCTTCCCGCTCTTTGGCTGGCAGCCATCGTGGGCGCCGTCGCCGGAGGCGATCAGCGCGCCGCGTCCGAAGCGCATCGAATCCGATGCCGCGGCCACCGAGGCAGTCCCGCCCACCCCATCACGCGCGCCCTCTCCGAATGCGAACCGCGGTACCAAGCCGCGCCCCGCGAATCGGGCGAAGGGCAGCGCCAAGCGACGAGGCCGAAAGCGATGACATTCCGAGAATTCACTGGCAAGAACGTAGAAGAGGCCATCCGGTCGGCCATGGCGGAGTTCAGCTCCGACCTGGGTGACCTCGATATCGAAATCCTGGCCCAGGGCAGTCGAGGCGTCCTCGGCGTCGGTGCCGAGGACGCGCGCATTCTCGCCGCCCCGAAGTCCGCCGTCGCCGCCGCCGATTCGGTGCGCGCCGAAGCCCCTCCGCCCGCCCTGGCGCCGGAGCCCGAGCCGGAGAAGCGCAGCGAGCCGATAGCCCGCGAGGACGAGCCGATCGAGGCTCGCCAGGACGGAGACGGCGGCGCGAGCGCGGACACGACCGAGGAGCCCTCGGGACCGGTTGACCTGGACGCCGCCGCTGCGGTCGCCGAGGAGCAGGTCGCTGAGCTTGAGCGCGCGGATGCCGCGCGACGCACCCGCGGCAGTCGCGGTCGCGGCGGACGCGGACGTAATGGCCGAGAGCGCGAGCACGCGGTGCGTGAGCCGCGGCCGGAACGACCTCCGCGTGAGCCACGCGCCGGGGGCCGGGAGCCCGCGCCGTTCGTGTCGGGTAAGCCGATGGAGGAGCTCAGCGACGAGGAGCGCTCGACGCTGGAGACGGCGCAGACCGTGCTGACCGAGATGCTCGGCCTCATGGAGCTGTCGGGAACCGTCGAGATTGCCAGTGGTGGCGACACCGCTCGTCTCAACGT
>JAGXHP010000105.1 GCA_024636135.1 Chloroflexota bacterium | reverse complement strand
CTCCCTGCGCTTCGACTCGATCGTCGCGATCAGCTCGTCGAAGCTCTTCGCGAAGCTCGCGACGCCCTCCGTGATGAGCTCATTGGTGACGCGCTCCATGCTGATCCCGCTGGCCTCCACCTCGCGGATCGCCTGCCGGGCGCCGTTCACGTCCCGGTCGAGCGTGCGCTGAATATCGCCGTGGTCAGCGAACGCGGTGATCGTGTCGAGCGGCATGGTGTCGACCGTCTCCGGGCCGATGAGCTCTTCAACGTAGAGCACGTCGCGGTAGTCGGGGTTCTTCGTGCTCGTGCTGGCCCACAGGCAGCGCTGAACCTGGGCGCCGGCCGCGCGGAGGTCGGCGAACTCATCCCCCCCGAAGATCCGGCCGAAGGAGTCGTACGCCATGCGGGCGTTGGCGATGGCCGCCTTGCCGCGCGCCTCGAGCGCGCTGCGCGTGCCGATATCGGTGAGCATCTTGTCGACCTTGGTGTCCACGCGGCTCACGAAGAAGCTCGCAACGCTGGCCACCCGGGACAGATCGCCGCCGCCCTCGTGCAGGCGTCGGAGGCCTGCGATGTAGGCCCGTGCCACGCGCTCGTAGATCTCGACGCTGAACATCAGGGTCACGTTGACGTTGATGCCCTCGGCGATCGCCCCTTCGATGGCCGGGATGCCGGCCTCGGTGGCCGGGATCTTCACAAAGACGTTCGGTCGATCGAGCAGCGCCCACAGCTCGCGGGCGCGGGCGAGGGTCGCGTCGCTGTCCTGCGCCAGATCGGGCTCGACCTCGATGCTCGCGAAGCCGTCCGTGCCGTTCGACGCGTCGTAGACCGCGCGGAGCACGTCGGCCGCATCGCCCACGTCACCGACCGCGATCTGCTGGTAGATGGCCTGGGCATCATCTCCGGCCTCGATCTCGCGACGAACGAGGTCGTCGTACTGGCCGGTCGCGACGGCCTTGGCGAAGATCGTCGGGTTGCTGGTGAGGCCGCGAATCCCATCGGCCACCATCTGCTCGAGCTTGCCGCTCTCGATCAGGTCTCGATCGATGAAGTCGATCCATGGACTCTGGTCCGCCTCGGCGTGCAGCCGCTGCAGCGAATTCGTCATCGGGTTCTCCTGACTACCCGGGCTGGCCGGAGCCGACCTGGGTGCTTTCTCGATTCGGTGTGGCGCGCGCGACGAGCGCACGGGCCGACTCGGTGATGTGAGCCGCGTCGATTCCGGCGGCGGCCAGCAGCTCGGCCGGCTTGCCGGAACCGGGCATCTCGCGGACGGCGAGCTTCACGACGATGGGATGCGGCTGTTCCTCGGCGAGTGCCTCGAGCACGGCATCGCCGATGCCGCCCTCGGGCCAATGGTCCTCCACGGTGACGATGGCGCCCGTGGCCCGCGCCGCCGCGCGGACCGTGTCCGCATCGATCGGCTTGAGGCTGAAGAGGTCGATCACTCGCGCGCGGATGCCCTCGCCGGCCAGCGCGTCGGCGGCCTTCAGCGCCTCGTGCAGCGTGATCCCGGCGCCGATCAGCGTGACCGCGTCGTCGTCGGACTCGCGCACCACCCGCGAGCCTCCGATCGGGAACTCATCGCCCGGCTCGTAGAGAATCGGCGTCTTCTCGCGGGTGGTCCGCATGTAGACGATCCCCTCGCGGTCGGCCATCTGTGGCACGAGGGCCGCGGTCTGGTTCGGGTCCGAGGGGTAGAGAACGGTCGAGCCATGGATGGCGCGGTAGCTGGCGAGGTCCTCGAGCGCCATCTGCGACGGCCCGTCCTCGCCGATGCTGACGCCGGCATGCGACCCGGCCACGGCGATGTTGGCGCGGCTGACGGCCGCCATGCGAACGAAGTCGTAGGCACGGCTCAGGAAGGCGGCGAAGGTCACGGCGAACGGCTTCCAGCCTCGCACCTGCAGGCCGACCGCGGTCGCGATCATCTGCTGCTCGGCGATGTAGACCTGCACGAATCGCTCGGACAGCGCCTCGCTGAACTCCTCGGTGTACGTGCTGTTGCCGACCTCGCCGTCGATGGCGATGACGTCGCCACGCGCCTTGCCGAGCGCCACCAGCGCGTCGCCGAAGGCCTTGCGGGTCGCCTCCTTGGTCCCGGGTTCGTACGAGGGAAGCGTCAGCGGCCCGGTCGGGAACTCGTGAGGCTCGCCGACGAAGTCGGGCTTCGGAACGTCGACGTGGATGTCCCGCCTGCCGCCGAGCTCGGCGATCGCGGCTTCCTCGTCGTCGAGCGGCTTGCCGTGCTTGCCGGGCAGGTTCTCCACGGCCTTGACGCCTCGACCCTTCTCGGTCCGGGCGATGATCACCGTGGGCCGGCCAGCGGTGGCGACCGCCTGGCCCAGCGCCTCGTCGATGGCGCCGATGTCGTGGCCATCGATCTCGATCGCGTTCCACCCGAATCCTTCGGCGCGCCGACGGTAGGCGTCGAGGTCCCAGCCGTGCATCGTCTCGCCGGTCTGGCCGAGCCGGTTCACGTCGATGATGGCGGTGAGGTGGTCGAGCGCATGGAAGCTGGCGAACTCGAACGCCTCCCACATCGAGCCCTCGGCCATCTCGGAGTCGCCGCACAGCGCCCAGACACGGTACGGGAGCCGATCGAACGACTTCCCGGCCAGCGCGACGGCGGCAGCGATTGGCAGGCCCTGCCCCAGCGAGCCGGTCGCGACGTCGACCCACGGAAGAATCGGCGTCGGATGGCCCTCGATGCGGCTGCCGAACTGGCGGAAGGTCAGCATCTCGTCATCGGTGATGGCGCCCGCCGCCTTGTACACCGCGTACAGCAGCGGCGACGCGTGGCCCTTGCTGAAGATCAGATGGTCGTTCCGTGGGTCGTCGGGCGTGCCTAAGTCGTAGTGAAGGTACTTCGACATGAGGACCGCCATGAGGTCGGCGGCCGACATGGAGGACGTCGGGTGCCCGCTGCCGGCGGCGCTGCTGGATCGGACCGAATCGACGCGGAGCTGCTGGCCAAGCTCACGCCAGTCGTCGTGCTGACTCGTCATGTGGTGGGGCTCCGCAAGTTGTCTGCCGGATCGTGGTGTGGACCACCATGATACGGCCAGCCGCCACATCGGCCGCCGAGCGAGCAAGGTGAACGGGCGGCCACGGGGACCGCCCGCTGGCGCGGGCCCTGCGAAGGACCTAGCCGCGCACCATTCGGAAGCAATCGGAGCAGTACACCGGGCGCGCGCCGGTCGGTCGGAACGGGACCTGGGTCTCCGTGCCGCATCGAGCGCAGGTCGCGTCGTGCATCTCGCGCGGACCGCGGGAGAACCCGTTGTCGCTGAAGCCCCCGCCACCGCCATAGCTGCTGGCCCCGCCATTTGACGCCCGCCGCTGGGCGCGACACGCCGAACATCGCTTCGGCGCGGATGCAAAGCCCTTCTCGGCGAAAAACTCCTGCTCGGACGCGGAGAACACGAAATCGATGCTGCAGTCGCTGCAGGTGATCACCTGATCGGTGTAGGTCACGCAGACCCCTCCCACACATGAACGCTCAACCATGCCGTTCCCGTGCGACGCCGACCCGGGATCTTGCCGCTGCCCCGAGGCCGACGATTGGACGTGGTGGAGGGGAGAGGAAGGAAGAGGCTGCTGGCGCCGAATGGTCCGGCCCGACGCGGGGAGTATTACGCGAGGCCCTCGCCGGTCGCAAGTGGATTTCGGCGGTACGATCGACGAATGTTGATCGGACGAGTCATCGGTGTACTCGTCGTCATGTCGGGCCTCGTCTGGATCGCCCAGGGCCTGAACCTGCCGTTCGCACCGCGCAGCTTCATGACGGCCGACTCCACCTGGGCAGTGATCGGATCGCTCACGGTGCTCGTCGGGTTCGTTGTGCTCGATCGAACGCGGCGCGCGCGCCGATGATCAGCTCGTGGCGACCCCGGCGGCCGTGAGCTCCTCCAGGGCGCGCGCGCCGTCGCCCGGCTCGAGGTCGACCGGCCGTACCGCATCGGCGAGCAGATCGACGGCAAAGCCGAGGCGCCGCGCGTCCAGCGCCGTCGCCTTGACGCAGTAGTCGGTCGCCAGGCCGCAGATCACCAGGCGTTCGATGCCACGCTGGCGGAGGATGCCTTCGAGCTCGGTGGGCGCTTCCGCCCCGCTGATCGGATCGCGGGTGGTGAACCCGGAATAGCCATCCTCTCCGTTGACGCCCTTGCGAACGCGGACGGCGCCATGCGGCAGCACGAGGTCCGGGTGAAGCTCGGCGCCCCACGTGTCGCCGACGCAATGCACGGGCCATATGCCGCCGTCGGTCGCAAAGTGCGGCGTGCGCTCGGGGTGCCAATCCTGGGTCGCCACGACGAGCGCGCCACCCTCGTCCGCGCGACGCACGGCATCGTTCACGCGAGGAATGATCGCGGCACCGCCGTCGACCGACAGGCTGCCCTCAGGGTCGGCAAAGTCGTTCTGGAGATCGACGATGACGAGCGCCGTGCGTTCGTCGAAAGGGGGCGAGCCGTCCTCGCTCAATTCGGGAAGATCCGTCGGAGGCGACGGTAGGCCCGCGATGCCGGACTCGGAAGCTCGACCGGCCGGGGACGCTCAGGCGGAGCTGGAGCGGGGCGCTGCGGTGCGGACGGGGCCGCTGACCGCGGCTCAAGCTCGGCCTGGGCCGGCTCCGGGTCGGGATTCGTGCTCGCAAGGGCCGCGAGAGCATCGTTGAGCTCAGCGGCACCGGGAAGGGGCTTCGGAGAGTCGTCGCCGGCCCTGGACCGGCGGCCGGTGCTCGCGACCTCGATCTCCGCGGCGGCGTCCTGACCTGCCCGGTCGGCCTCGGGGCGCGAGCCGAACCAGAGCATGGTCTCCTCCGCCACCATCGGTTCCGCCTCGAGCGGGGTATCGAGGCCGAGCGAGGCGGCGAAGTCGGGCCCGCTGGGCGGCGCCGGCGACTTCTTGGCGACCTGCGGCTCGCTCACGCTCTCGCTCTCGGACTCCGACGGCGGCGGCTCGGCTGGCGTCTCGGCGTCGGGCTCGGCTGGCGTCTCGGCGTCGGGCTCGGCTGGCGTCTCGGCGTCGGGCTCGGCTGGCGTCTCGGCGTCGGGCTCGGCT
>JAGXHP010000104.1 GCA_024636135.1 Chloroflexota bacterium | reverse complement strand
GGGGACGACCGTCCTCGACGTCATCGGCCAGATCGGCTTCGATCCCGGGACCGAGTGGGGCTCGGGCCTCACGAGCACCGCCGACAACACGCTTCGGCGCAAGACCGCGATCGAGGCCGGCGACACCAATGGCGCCGACGCCTTTGATCCGGCCGTCGAGTGGGACGGTTACGCGACCGACGTCTTTGGCGGACTCGGCACGCACTCGGTGACGGACGGCGACACTGCGCCATCGGTGAGCTCGACGGTGCCCACCAATGGCGCATCCGGCATCGCGAAGAACGCCAACCTGACGGTCACCTTCAGCGAGGCCGTGAATGTGTCCGGCGACTGGTTTGCGATCGGTTGCGGCACGAGCGGCGTGCACACGGCGACCGTGACCGGTGGCCCGACGACCTTCACCCTCGACCCCGACACCGATTTCGTGAACGGCGACACGTGTGACGTGGACATCTTCGCGGCCGCCGTCACCGACCAGGATGCCGCCGATCCGCCCGACAACATGGCGGCCGACGCGTCGTTTGCCTTCACCGTCGGCGTCGTCTGCACGCCCGCCACGCGCCTGATTCACGAGGTGCAGGGTTCCGGCACCAGCTCCCCGATCTCCGGCACGACGGTCACGATCAACGGCGTGGTGGTCGGGGACTACCAGGGATCCAGCCCGACCCTCCGCGGCTTCTTCGTCCAGGAGGAGGATGCCGATGCCGATGCGGACCCGCTGACGTCCGAGGGCATCTTCGTCTTCCATTCGGCGACCGACGTCGTCCCCGGCGATGTCGTCAGCGTCACCGGACGCGCGACGGAGTTCAGCAACCTGACCCAGATCGACCAGGTCGCCAATGTGACGGTCTGCGACTCGGGTGCGTCGGTCACGCCGGCGGCGATCACGCTGCCCGTCGCGACGATCGGCGACTGGGAGCGCTGGGAGGGCATGCTCGCCAGCTTCAGCCAGACCATGACGGTGACCGAGAACTTCTCGCTCGGCCGATTCGGCGAGGTGGTTCTCAGCTCCACGGGGCGCCAGTTCCAGGGCACGCATGCGGCCGACCCCGGAGGCGATGCCCTGGCAGTCCAGGATCTCAACGCGCGGACGCGCATCGTCCTGGACGATGCGAACACATCCCAGAACGCCGACCCGACGCGGTACCCGACCGGCGGCCTGTCCGCCGCGAATACCCTCCGAACCGGGTCGACGGTTGCGAACCTGACGGCAATCGTCCACGAGGGATTCGGGACGTATCGGCTCCAGCCGGTCGTCGACGTCACCTTCGATGGCGCAGCCGCACGCCCGGTCAGCCCCCCGGATGTCGGTGGTGACATCCAGGTCGCGGCATTCAACGTCCTGAACTATTTCAACGGCGATGGCGTGGGCGGGGGCTTCCCGACAGCCCGCGGCGCAAACACGCCGACGGAGTTCACCCGACAGCACGACAAGATCGTGGCCGCCATCACGGCGATGGACGCCGAAGTGGTCGGCCTCATGGAGATCGAGAATGACGGGGCGGATGGTGTGCCCGCCATCGAGACTCTCGTCGCCGGCCTGAACGACGTCGTCGGCGCCGGGACGTACGACTACGTCGAGACCGGCGTCATCGGCACCGACGCGATCGCGGTCGCGATCATCTTCCAGCCGGCCGCGGTGACGCCGACGGGCGCCTACGCGATCCTCGACTCGAGCATCGATCCGAGGTTCGACGACACCCGGAACCGTCCGGCACTGGCCCAGACGTTCACGGAGACCTCGAGCGGAGCGGTCTTCACGGTGGCCGTCAACCATCTCAAGTCGAAGGGCTCGGGCTGCGGGACCGGTGATGACCAGCCGGATCACCTGGGCGGCAACTGCAACGGCACACGCACCGCGGCCGCCGCTGCCCTGGCGGACTGGGTCCTGGCCGATCCGACCGGCTCGGGTGATCCGGACGCGGTGATCATCGGCGACCTCAACAGCTATGCAATGGAGACGCCGATCGCGGCGCTGGACGACGCGGGCTTCACCGATCTCCTGTGGGAGCTCGAGGGCCCTGAGGCCTACACGTATGTGTTCCAGGGTGCCTCCGGGTACCTCGACCATGCACAGGCGACGCCCTCGTTCGCGGCGCAGGTGACCGACGCGGCGCCATGGCACATCAACACTGACGAGCCACCGGTGCTGGACTACAACACCGAGTTCAAGTCGGCCAACCATCAGACGACGCTCTACGCGCCGGACCCGTATCGCTCATCGGACCACGACCCGGTGATCGTGGGCCTCGACCTCCAGTTGCACTCGAAGGTCACCGGCGGGGGACGCATCACGACCGGAAGCGGGATTGCCTCGTTCGAGCTGTCGGCCCAGTACGCCGGCAAGGCGCTGGCTCCGAGCGGCGACACCCTGTTCACACTCCCCGACATGGCGTTCGCATCGAGCAGCGTCACGTGGTTGGTTGCCGAGCCCGACGGGTCGGCAGCTCGCTACGCGGGGACCGGGACGGTGAACGGAGCCAGCGGTTACGGGTTCGAGGTCTCGGTGACCGATGGCCCCGACCGCCTCCGGATGCGCATCTGGCATCTCGCCACGGGCGACGTGGTGTTTGACAACGAGGCCCCGCAGGCGATTCGGAACGGCCAGATCAAGGTCCACAAGCCGTAGGGCGTCGCGGGGATCACATCGCCCGAAGAGGCCCGGCCCGGTGCCGGGCCTCTTCTCGTCCTACCCCTCGGGGTCGGGCTCGTCGCGGGGCGCGCCCATCGGCTCGTGACTTTCGCCCGGAGCTCGCTGCTCGGGCTCGTCCGGCGTGTCGATCGGCGTCGGCGTGGGATCGGGCTCCGGCGTCGGCGGTGGGGTCTCGTCGTTGGGGGGCGGCTGAATGGTCATGCAATGCCGGATGCATCACGCGTGCCGGTGATGCGGATCCGGGATTCCAGCGTAATTATGCTAGGATCAGGTATCACGTTATTCAGCACCTTGGAGACCCCGATGGGATGGCTACCGGAACCGATTGAGCAGCTGCTGGAGGTGGCGCTGGTCGGTGAGCTCACCGTCATCGGGCGCGATGGGCGACCGATCACGCATCCGCTCATCCCGCTCTACGACGGGGACAAGATCTACCTTCACTCATCCACGCTGTTCAGCAAGAAGCTCGAGCACATCAAGCGCGACGCCCGCGTGAGCCTGGCGCTCACCGACCCGGTCGCCATGAAGGGGAATACGGATCGCGCCACGATCCAGGGCACGGCGCGCGTCATCGAAGACGATCCGCACTCCGACTGGGAGCGGCTCATCCTCGACCTGTGGCGCCAGAAGGAGCCGGCGATCAACGACTTCCTCAAGGCGCGTGTGGCCCTGCCGCTCTTCTTCGAGCGCGCCGTGATCGAGATCACCCCGGAGCGAGCGCTGTACTGGGCGGACGGCAAGACCGATCGCGCTCCAGTCGAGACCGTGGCTCCCGGGCAGGAGGCTGCCTGATGACCACCGCGACGAAGATGCGTTCGGGCTCCATCCCGGCACACGATGCGGCGCCCGCCGACCTCGAGAAGCTGGCGAGCTACCCGCACGTCATCGTCAGCTGGGTGGACGACGCCGGGTATCCGACCAGCGTGGCCACCACGGCCGAGGTTGACGCCACCGCCGGACGCGTCGTGCTCGCTCCACCGGCAGGCATGCCCATCCCGACCGATCGCGATATCAACGTGATGGGCAGCCACATCCGGCCGCAGGAGGGTATCGGCTACGACCAGCGTCGGTACGTCCAGCTCTGGGGCCGGTCGGACGGCACGGCCTTCAGTCCGTCCCGTGCCTGGGGTTGGGACGAGAACGAGGTCCCGTTCTTCGAGTACTCCGAACGCTCGGTGCCGCAGTCGCGCCGCTATCTCGCCCAGCTCTCCGAGGAGAAGGGCCGCACGATCCGGCCGAAGCTCAGCCCGTTCTGGCTGGCGCTGCGCACCACCCGTCTGCCGTTCCTGTCGGCGACCGCGGTTCCCGTCCTCCTCGGCATCGCCGTGGCCGCCAGCCACGGCGCCTTCACCTGGTGGACCGCGCTGCTGACCCTCATCGGCGGCTCGTTCGCGCACCTGGCCATCAACGTCTCGAACGACATCTTCGACACGCTCTCCGGCGCCGATGACGCCAACACCACGCCGACCCAGTTCTCGGGCGGCTCGCGCGTGGCGGTCTACGACCTGGTGAGCATCCGCGGGCTGACGCAGCTGTCGGTCGCCCTGTTCGGCGCGGCGGCGCTCATCGGCCTCCTGCTGGTGGCGGTCACCGGCTCGCTGACCCTGCTCTGGATCGGCATCGCCGGCATCGTGGTCGGCGTGGCGTACACCGCCCCTCCGCTCAAGCTCGTGTATCGCGGGCTCGGGGAGTTCGCGGTGGCCATCGGCTTCGGCCCGATCATGCTGCTCGGCGCCTATGTCGTGCAGACCGGCCGGCTGGCGGTCGAGCCGTTCGTCCTGTCACTCGTGCCGGGGATCCTCATCGCGCTGATCCTGTTCGTGAACGAGATCCCGGATCGGCGCAGTGATGCCGAGGCCGGCAAGCGAACCCTTCCGGTGCGCTTCTCACCGCCGACGATCCAGACCGCCTACCTCGTGGCGGCGATCGTGGCGTTCGCGGTGATCGCCGTCGGCGCGGTGGCAGGCATCCTGCCATGGCCCACGCTCATCGCTTTGGCGGCCGCGCCGATCGCGCTCCGTGTCCACCGCGGCATCAAGGTGAACTACGACAGCCCGTACACCCTGATGGCGGTCATGGGCACGAACGTGAACCTCAACCTCGTGGTGGGCGGCCTGCTGCTGCTGGCCTACGTGGCAACGATCGTGGTGACGGCGCTGATCTGATCGTTCGGGGAGTATATACCGTATATACTTCCCGGAACAGCCTACCAGCCCTCGGATCCGGGATCTCCCTTGAACGGACCGACGACGTCGTCGGTGATCCAGCCGCCGTAGAAGCCGCCCGGCTGCGGCCGGACGATCTCGCCGTCGACGGTGGCTTTGTCGACCGACGCTGCGTAGAACGCGATGTGACCGGCAATGGCCTCGTAGCCGCGCTGCGGGCTGGGATACGACCATGCGGCGCGCGGCACGGAGGCCCGGCCGACCCTCAGATCGAGGTAGACCGCGACGCCCTTCCACTCGCACACGGTGTGGGGGGATTCCGATGGGCGAAGAAGATCCAGTCGCACGTCGGCCGGAGGGAGATACCAGACCGGAGCGCCGGCGGTCTCGAGCACACGGATGGCACGCCGAGACTCCGCGACGACCTCGCCATCGTGCACGATGCGCACGAGACGGTCGCTCGGCCGCACGGATGGTGGTCGGGGATAGTCCCACACGGATTCGCGGGTCGGTGTTCTCGGTGTCGGCGGATCGGTCGGCATGCCACCGATACGGTGGACGGTTACCGTCGAATCACTCCCAGGACCAGCGCCATCGGACGATCCTCCCGTGCTGCTGGATGCATCTTCGCCCCCTGGGCAAGCCCCGGCTGCTCAGCGATCGACCGCAACCATGGCGGCGACCCGATCGCGCTCGGCGCTGCGGGCGAACAGGAAGATCGCATCGACGAGCTCGGTGCGGACATGGAGCGCCGCGACCGTCTCGGCCACGGTGTGCACCCAGCCGGTGCGACCCGTCGACCAGCTGCCTCCGACGAGGACGGGCCGCGGGGCCGGCCCGCCATCCTCGGCCAGCGGCTGGACGCTGAGCAGCAGGCCGCGCGGGCCACGCCGCAGCAGGAGCAATGCGGCGCCCGGCTCACCGAGCTCCGCGTGGTTGTCGCCGACGCGGCCCCCGTACGCCGTGGGCACGCGTTCGCCCGTGGCGAGCGGACGAGCCAGGACGTCGATCTCCAGCGAGGGCCGGAAGACCGGATAGCCGATCCGTGATCCGATGAGCAGGCTGACCGCCACGAGTGCCGGCACGATCGCGAGCGGCCACAGGATCACCCGCTCCGGCTTCGGCGGCTCATCCAGCACCACGATCCGGTCCGGCACCACGCGTGGTGGGGTCCCGGCCTCGGTTGCCTCGATCGGCAGCTCCTCCGACACGACCGCGGATTGTTCCATCAGCGTGCCAGAGAGGGTGGTCCCGGCCTCGGCCTCGAGAGGACCGGTGGCCTGCACCACGACCGCGCGCAGGCGCCGGTCCGCGTCGATGAGGAGCCCGAACGTTCCCGGCTCGCCCGTGGGGGATTCCCTCAGCGACGTGACCCGCCCGCGCAGGCGGACCCAGCCCTCGGGGTGCGTGACCGTACCGTCGAAGATCTGCTGGACCGCCGCGTCCTCGGGTTGCGCGTCCAGCAGGGGAATGACGATCGGTGCGGCAGCCGCGACCAGCAGGACGACGGCCAGCCCGGGCGCGACGAAGCCGCCCACGCGTGACCAGCCGCGTCGGTCGAACGGCCGGCGGATCACCCACGCCATCCAGCCCACGATGGCCATTGCGCGTCCCATCGGCGCATCATGGCCCGCGATTCGGCGCCACGCCACCCAGACCATCGGGGTGCTGGGGTGGACCCGCAGCGACTACCATGCGACCCGCATGGACCGCTTCCGGACGATCATCGAGCCCTTTCGCATCAAGAGCGTCGAGCCGATCCGCCTCACGACGGCCACCGAGCGCGAGGCGAAGCTGCGCGAGGCGGGCTACAACCTGTTCAATCTCCACGCCGCCGACGTCCTGATCGACCTGCTCACCGACTCCGGCACGGGTGCCATGAGCAGCGAGCAGTGGGCCGGCATTCAGCGGGGCGACGAGTCGTATGCGGGCTCGCCATCATGGTTCCGGTTCCTCGAAGCCGTGACCGAGCTGTGGCCGTTCCGCCACGTCATCCCGACCCACCAGGGCCGAGCCGCGGAGAAGATCCTGTTCAGCGTGATCGGGGGCCCGGACAAGGTCATCCCGTCGAACACCCACTTCGACACCACGCGCGCCAACGTGGAGTTCACCGGCGCCGAGGCCGTCGACCTCGTCATCGCGGAGGGCCGCGAGCCCGCCACGATCCACCCGTTCAAGGGCAACATGGACACCGAGGCGCTCGATGCGCTCATCCGGGAGCGGGGCGCGGAGAACATCCCTGTCGTGTTCGTGACGGTCACGAACAACTCGGGCGGAGGCCAGCCGGTATCGATGGCGAATCTGCGCGCGGTCCGCGAGGTCTGCGATCGCTACGGCCTGCCGCTGTTCCTCGACGCCTGCCGATTCGCCGAGAACGCCTGGTTCATCAAGCAGCGCGAGGACGGCTATGCCGATGCGGCCGTGCCGGACATCGTGCGCGAGATGGCCGCCCTGGCCGATGGCATGACGATGTCCGGGAAGAAGGACGCGCTGGCCAACATCGGCGGCTGGTTGGCGCTCAACGACGACGGATGGGCCGAGCAGTGTCGCAACCTGCTCATCCTGACCGAGGGCTTCCCGACCTATGGCGGCTTGTCCGGCCGCGATCTCGAGGCGATGGCCCAGGGCCTGCGCGAGGTCGTGGAGGACGACTACCTGCGGTACCGCATCCGGTCGACCGCCTATCTCGGCGAGGCGCTGGTCGAGGCGGGAATTCCGTGCGTCCAGCCGATCGGCGGGCACGCGGTCTACATCGATGCAAGAGCGCTCCTGCCTCAGATTGAGCCACTCGAGTATCCGGGCCAGTCGCTGGCCGCCGCGCTGTACCGCGAGGGCGGCATTCGCTCGGTCGAGATCGGGTCGGTGATGTTCGGCCTCCATCCCGATGGCAGCGAGACGCCGGCACCGATGGAGCTCGTGCGCCTGGCGATCCCGCGCCGGATGTACACCCAGTCGCACATCGACTACTGCATCGAGGTCATCCGCTGGGTTGCGGAGCGAGCTGCCGATCTGCGGGGCTACCGGATCGTCGAGCAGCCGTCCGCGTTGCGCCACTTCACCGCGCGCTTCGAGCCGATCAGCTGATCGGCAGTCACGTCACCTCGACCTCCGTCACCCACTTCACCCAGTCGAGCCCGCGCCGGCCCGGCGCCACCAGCCGCAGCGGCCAGCCGTTGGCCGTCGGCAGAGGCTCACCCGCGACGTGCGTGGCGAGCAACGCATCCGCAAGGTCGGCCGCTTCGAGTGGCACCATCCAGCCGGTTGCCGATCGAACCTTCACGAAGGTTGGGTCCGGATCGGCGCCGGCGATGCGCAGGATCTCGCTGAGCGCGACGCCGCGCCAGCTCGTACGCAGCGCCCAGCCGGAGGTGCAGTCGAGGACGGCGTCGCGGTCAACCAGCCCGATGGCGGTGAGCTGCTGCAGGTCGAGGGTCAGCGGAGCGGCCACGCGCCCGGTGACGCGCAGCCGCCAGTCCGGCGCGTCGATGGCCGGCGTGCCCTCACCGTAGAACGTGGTCTGCGGGGGGATGCTGCCGTCAGGTAGCCAGCGCGAGCCCGTGAACCGGCGGTCACCGCTCCGCAGCCGGTCGAGCAGGTTCGCGCCGCCCCACGCGAACGTGCCGAGCATGCCGATCGCGCCGATGGCGAGGAGGGTCCGACGTCGCATCGGCTTGGCCAGGACGCCGCGTGGTCGCAGCAGGGCGACCCTCCGGGGCAGCAGGTGGGCGAGCAGAACCGGGATGATGGCGAGTGCGGCCCAGACATGGAAAGTCAGGATGGTCCACGGCCCGATGGACCAGATGCGACCGCCGGCCACCCACGCGAACCCGCCCGCCAGCGCCGCGGCC
>JAGXHP010000016.1 GCA_024636135.1 Chloroflexota bacterium | reverse complement strand
GCGCGCAGCGCATCGGTCCCGGCGATGTTGTCGTCATTCGCCATGAAGGCCCGGTCGGCGGTCCGGGGATGCCGGAGATGCTCTCGGTCACCGCGGCGCTCGTCGGCGAGGGGCTCGGCGGCGACGTTGCCCTCCTCACCGACGGACGCTTCAGCGGCGGGACCCACGGGCTGATGATCGGACACGTAGCGCCGGAGGCAGCCCTGGGCGGACCGATCGCCATCGTCCAGGAGGGTGACATCGTGTCGATCGACGTCGAGGCTCGAAAGCTCGACCTGGAGGTCGACGCCGCAGAGGTGGCGCGGCGACTGGCAGCCTGGTCACCGCCGGAGCCTCGATATCCCGGAGGGGTGCTGGCGAAGTACGCGGCGCTCGTCTCATCGGCATCAGAGGGGGCTGTCACGACGGGCGCGCGGATGACGGCGGCGCTGCGTGAGCGCAGCCGCTAATCCCCTGGCACCCTTGCGTCGGCCGGGCGCTCGACCAGGACGGCAAGCATCAGACAGTCAGCCTCGCGCTCACCCCTGAGCACGAAGATTGCGCGGGGTTGACAGCACTGGTAGGGTCGCCCCATGTCCACTGAGCGCGGCACCGTCGCCGCCAAGTCCACCGTGCGCCCGGTCCAGGCCGGGCTCCTCGGCGTGCTCGTACTTATCAGCATTCTTCGGCTCGTCATCCTTCTTGGATGGCGGGATGGAGGACGCTCGACCGAGTAGCCGGACAGGCAACCCGAACAGCGCAACCGCCACCCCGCCAGGCCGAGAGCCAGGCGGGGTTCTTGTTTCTCCCAGAGGACCCGAGAACCATGACAGCCGTCCCCCATCCGTCAGCCCCACAGCCCGAACGTCAGGTCGAGCCCCGCATCGGCGCGCGCGCCGTGTGCGAAGGGCTCGTGCGCGAGGGCGTCACGACCATCTTCGGCTACCCGGGCGGCACGGTCCTGCCGATCTACGACGTTTTGCGCGAGTTTCCGCTGCGCCACATCCTGGTCCGACACGAGCAGGGCGGTGCCCACGCCGCCGACGGGTTCAGTCGCGCAACGGGGGGCGTCGGCGTCGCGATCGCCACGAGTGGCCCCGGCGCCATCAACCTGGTCACGGGGCTTGCGACGGCGATGATGGACAGCGTTCCCATGGTCGCCATCACCGGGAACGTTCCGCGGGCGCTGCTCGGCAAGGACGCCTTCCAGGAAACGGACATTGTCGGGATCGCGCTGCCGGTCACGAAGTTCGCGACCGTGGTCATGGATCCTGACGAGGTCCCGTTCGCGGTGGCAGAGGCCTTCGAGATCGCCCGCAGCGGGCGCCCGGGACCGGTCCTGCTCGACTTCCCCAAGGACGTGCTCCAGGAGGAGACACGGGTCCCCCACCCCGAGCCGTACGAGCTTCGCCTGCCCGGCCTGCTGCGACCCGTCCGAGGCGACGTCCCCGAGGCCGACGAGCTCACCGAGATGATCGCGGCCGCCGAGCGCCCCCTGATCCTCTCCGGTCACGGCGTGCAGATCGCCGATGCCACCGACCTGCTGAGCCAGGTCGCCGAGCGATCCGAGATCCCGGTGGCGCACACCCTCCTGGGCATCGGCAACATCGACGAGACGCATCGGCTGAGCGCCGGGTACGCCGGCATGCACGGCTGGATGCACGTCAACAAGATGATCCAGCAGTGCGACCTGCTGATCGGCATCGGCTGCCGATACGACGACCGGATCACCGGCAAGACGAGCACGTTCGCGCCGAACGCGAAGATCGTGCACGTCGACGTCGACCGCAGCGAGATCGGCAAGAACGTCCGGACGGACCTCGGCATCGTCGCCGATGCGGGTGACCTGCTCGCCGCCCTGCTGCGGCGCCTGCCGCAGTCCGAGCCGCGGACCGAGTGGATGGCGCAGCTGGCCTCCTGGCGCGAGGTCAGCGAGGCGCGCTCGTGGCACGGCTCGGGCGCCTGGCGCGAAGGCCGCCTCTCGGCCGATTACGTCGTCGACCAGATCGGCGAGGCGACGGACCACCAGGCGACGCTGGTCAGTGACGTCGGCCAGAACCAGATGTGGGCGGCGCGCTACTTCGGCTTCCGCAAGCCGTTCCACCACCTGTCGAGCGGCGGCCTCGGCACCATGGGCTACGCCGTTCCCGCGGCCATGGGCGCTGCCCTCGGCGCGCCGGAGCGCGAGACGTGGGCGGTCGTCGGCGACGGCGGCTTCCAGATGACCATGCAGGAGCTCGCGACGCTGGTGCAGGACCAGATCCCCGTGCGGATCGCCGTCCTCAACAACCATCGGCTCGGGATGATCCGGCAGTGGCAGGAGATCATCTACGACGAGAACTACCACTCGGCCGAGCTGCTGGGTCCCGACCTCGTGCGCCTGTGCGAGGCCTACGGCATCCCGGCTTGGCGCGCGACGCGACCCGATGAGGTGGCCGGCGTGATCGCCGAGGCGCGCAAGGCTCCCGGACCGGCGCTCATCGACTTCCACCTCGACGAGGCACAGAACGTCTATCCGATGATGCTCCCCGGCAAGGGCCTGTCCGACATGGTCGAAGGCGCGGCCGAGTGAGCGCAATGGCAGCCCGTCAGACCCGACCGGCCGGCGAGGCCGATGCGATCCACCGCCGGCACGTGGTGAGTGCGCTGGTGGTAGATCGGCCCGGCACGCTCAACCGCGTTTCCGGGCTGCTCCGTGCGCGGAGCTTCAACATCGAGTCGCTGACGGTCGGCACAACCCACGAACCGGGCCACTCGCGCATGACGATCGCGATCCGCGGCGACGACGGCCACCTGCGCCAGGTGCTCGCGCAGCTCGAGCGACTCATCGAGGTGCTCGACGTGACGGATCTCACCGGACGTCCCCACCTCGAGCTGGAGCTCGTGCTCGTCGAGCTCACCCCGCCGCGCGGCACGGCCGACAAGCGCGAGCTGGAGGGCGTCCTGGCGTCGGCCGGCGGCGAGATCCTGACCCGCGACGCATCAGTCTGGCGCGCCCGCCTGACGGCCGCACCCGACGCGATCAACCGCGCATTGGAGGCGCTTCGCAGCCACGGTCTGCGCCGCCTCGTGCGTGCCGGTGCCGTGGCCATGGCAGCGGATTCATCCAGCGATATCGAGAACGGAGCCACACCGGAATGACCAAGCTCATCTACGACGCCGACATCGACGCATCGGCACTCGACGGCCAGACCGTGGCCGTCATCGGCTATGGGAGCCAGGGCGAGGCGCACGCACGCAATCTCGCCGAGTCCGGCGTGGACGTCGTGGTTGGCCTACGACCGGACTCGACATCGGCCGAGCGGGCGCGTGAGGCCGGGCTCGAGGTCACCGACGCCGCGTCCGCCACGAAGCGTGCGAACGTCGTGATGGTGCTCGTTCCGGACACCGCGGCACCCGGTGTGTACCACGGCGAGATCGAGCCGAACCTTCAGGATGGCGCGCTGCTGATGTTCGCCCACGGGTTCAACATCCACTTCGGAGAGGTCGACCCGCCCGGCGGCATCGACGTCGGGATGGTGGCCCCAAAGGGCCCGGGCCACCTGGTCCGACGGCTGTACGAGGGAGGCGGCGGCGTCCCGGCGCTGTTCGCGGTCCATCGCGAGGCCACCGGGAGCGCACGGACGCGGACGCTGGCCTACGCCCGGGGGATCGGCGCCGGACGGGCCGGCATCCTCGAGACGACGTTCGCAGAGGAGACCGAGACCGACCTGTTCGGCGAGCAGGCCGTGCTGTGCGGCGGCGTCACGTCGCTCGTCCAGGCCGGATTCGAGACGCTGGTCGACGCGGGCTACCAGCCCGAGCTCGCGTACTTCGAGACGATGCATGAGCTCAAGCTCATCGTCGATCTCATGTACCAGGGCGGCATGCAGTACATGCGCTACTCGATCAGCGACACCGCCGAGTACGGCGACTATGTGTCAGGCCCGCGGATCGTCAACGCGGAGACCCGCGCCGAGATGAAGCGGATCCTGACCGAGATCCAGGACGGGACGTTCGCGAAGCGCTGGATCGAGGAGGGCCGCCGCGGCGCTCCCGAGTTCAAGCGGATGCGGGCCGAGAACGCGGGCTCACGACTCGAGGAGGTCGGCGCCGAGCTGCGGTCCCACATGGCCTTCATCGGCCCGAAGCAGGCACCCGACGGCTGGGCCGATGGCAACCGCCGCACCGCCGACGCCCCGAGCGGCGAGGTAAGGAGCTGATGCCCCGGATCCGAATCTTCGACACCACCCTCCGCGACGGCGAGCAGACCCCCGGGGCCTCCCTGACCGTCGACGAGAAGGTGACCGTGGCGCGCCAGCTGGCACGCACCCGGGTCGACGTCATCGAGGCGGGCTTCCCGGCCGCATCGCCGGGCGAGGCCGAAGCCGTGCGTCGCATCTCGACCGAGGTCGGTGCAGCCGACGACGCTCCCGCCATCGCCGCGCTGGCCCGCTGCGTGCCGGCCGACGTGACGGTTGCCGCGGCGGCACTGGAGCCGGCGCGCAGGCGGCAGCTCCACGTCTTCATCGCCACCAGCGACATCCACATCACCCACAAGCTGCGCACGACCCGCGAGGACGTGCTCGAGCGCATCCGGACCTGCGTGGCGCAGGCGCGGCGCATGGTGGGCGACGACCACGACGTCGAGTTCAGCGCCGAGGACGCCTCACGCTCTGAGCTGCCATTCCTGCTGGAGGCTTACGAGGTCGCGGTCAACGCCGGCGCATCGGTCATCAACGTGCCGGACACCGTCGGATACACCGAGCCGAAGGAGTACGCGGCGGTCATCAAGCAGGTGGTGAAGCTCGTCGGCAAGCGAGCCATCGTCAGCACGCACTGCCACAACGACCTCGGGCTGGCGACCGCAAACACCCTGGCCGCCATCCAGGCCGGTGCGCGCCAGGTCGAGGTCACGGTCAACGGCCTGGGCGAGCGCGCCGGCAACGCGTCGCTCGAAGAGGTCGTGATGGCGCTTCGCACTCGTCCGGGGCAGTTCCGGTCGGCGACCACCGGCGTCGCCACCGAGCAGCTGACGAGCACGAGCCGGCTGGTGAGCTACCTCACCGGCATCGTGGTCCAGCCGAACAAGAGCGTCGTCGGGGCGAACGCGTTCGCCCACGAATCGGGGATCCACCAGGACGGGTTCCTGAAGAACCCGCTGACCTACGAGATCATGACGCCGGAGTCGGTGGGCCTGTCCGGGTCGACGCTGACCCTGGGCAAGCTCTCGGGCCGTGCCGGGTTCGACGAGCGGCTGCGGCGCCTGGGGATCCACGTCGAGCCAGAGACGCTCGACACGCTCTACGCCGAGGCGATCACGCTGGGAGACCAGAAGAAGCAGGTGACCGACGCGGACCTGCTGGCGCTGGCCGAGCAGCACGCCGATCCCGTCCCGCAGCTCGTGGGGCTGGAGCACTGGGCAGCAGCCAGCCGCCAGGGCGAGTCGAGCTCCGGCAACGTGTCGCTCTTCTACGAGGGCAAGACGTTCCGCGCATTCGCCGGCGGCAACGGGCCGGTCGACGCGCTTCTGTCCGCGGTGGACAACGCGCTCGAGCAGATCATCAGCGGGCGTCCGCAGCTCGTGGACTATCAGCTGCGTTCGGTCGGGTCCGGAGAGGACGCGCAGGGCGAGGCGACGGTCAAGATCTCGGCACCGGCCGGAGACGGCGACGTGCCCCAGACCTTCACCGGCCACGGCCTCTCCACCAACGTCGTCGAGGCCTCGCTGCGTGCGTACATCTCGGCAGTCAACAAGCTGATCGCGGAGCACCCCGCGGCAGCTGATGCGGTGGCCGCCGCACGACAGCGGCGCGCCGGTGGTGACCCTGATCCCGTCCCGACCCCCGCCGGGAGCCATCCATGAGGACGCACTCGGTCGCCTATCTGCCCGGCGACGGGATCGGGCCGGAGGTCTGCGACGTGGCGCGGCGCTGCGTCAACGCGGCCGGCGCCGCGTTCGGGTTCAACGTGCGCTGGGACGAGCAGAGCGTGGGCGGTAGGGCGATCGACGAGTCCGGCCGCGCGCTCCCGCCGGCGACGCTCGAGGCGTGTCGATCCGCCGATGCGATCCTGCTGGGTGCCGTCGGCGGACCCCGCTGGGACGACCCGACGGCCGCGGCCCGACCCGAGGATGCTCTGCTGGCCCTGCGTTCCGAGCTCGAGCTGTTCGCCAACCTTCGCCCCGTCACGGCGCACCCGGCGCTCGCTGCGGCCTCCCCGCTTCGTCCGGAGGTGCGGGACGGCGCCGACATCCTCATCCTGCGCGAGCTCACCGGCGGTCTCTACTTCGGCCGCCCCCAGGGTCGGGAAGAACACGACGGTGTCGAGTCGGTGGTCGACACCCTGCGCTACACCCGCGCCGAGATCGAGCGCATCGTCGAGCTGGCGTTCGAGCTCGCCGAGGGCCGGCGCGGACACCTGACCAGCGTGGACAAGGCCAACGTGCTGGCCTCGAGCCGCCTCTGGCGCGAGGTCGTCAACGAGGTCGCCGCCCGACATGCATCCGTGACCGTTGAGCACGCGCTCGTCGACTCCACCGCCTACCTCATCCTGACCCAGCCGACGCACTACGACGTCATCGTCACCGAGAACCTGTTCGGCGACATCCTGTCCGACGAGGCAGCCGCCATCGCCGGATCACTGGGCCTCATGGCATCGGCCAGCCTCGGCACGCGCACCACGGCCAAGGGACGGCTCGGCATGTACGAGCCAGTCCACGGCAGCGCGCCGGGCATCGCCGGCAAGGGCGTCGCCAATCCCCTGGCCACGGTCGCCAGCGCCGCGATGATGCTTCGCCTGAGCCTCGGCGAGGCCGATGCCGCCGACGATTTGGAGTCCGCGGTGACTGCCGCGATCGAGGATGGCCCGCGGACGGCGGACCTCGGCGGGTCAGACGGGACCGAGGCGGTCGCCGGCTTTCTCCTGGCGCGCATCGGCGCAGGGTTGGAGGTGACCGCATGAGCGAGCCGATCCTCCTGTACGACACGACCCTGCGCGACGGCACGCAGCGCGAGGGCCTGGTTCTCTCCCTGGCCGACAAGCTGAAGATCGCGCGACGGCTCGACGAAGCCGGCTTCCCGTATGTAGAGGGCGGCTGGCCCGGCTCGAACCCGAAGGACGAGGAGTTCTTCGCGGCGGCCCGCGGCATGACGTTCCGCAACGCGAAGCTGTCAGCCTTCGGCTCCACGCGCCACCGGTCGAACCGTGCCGCGGACGATCCGAACCTGCGCGCGCTCATCGAGGCCGAGACGCCGGTGACGACGATCTTCGGCAAGAGCTGGCTGCTCCACGTCACCGACGTCCTCGGAGCGACCGCGGAGGAGAACCTGGCGATGGTCGCCGAGTCGGTCGCCTTCCTCCGCGACGCCGGCCGCGAGGTGGTCTACGACGCGGAGCACTTCTTCGACGGCTACAAGGCCGATGCGGCCTACGCCATCGCCACCCTGCGCGCAGCCGTCGCGGCCGGCGCGACGACGGTGGTGCTGTGCGATACCAACGGCGGCTGCCTCACCGATGAGGTGGCCGCCCTGACGCGGAGCGTGGGGGACGAGCTGGGCACCGATGTGACCCTCGGCATCCACGTTCACGACGACGCCGGCCTGGCGGTGGCCAACTCCCTCGCTGCCGTCCAGGCCGGTGCTCGTCACGTCCAGGGAACGATCAACGGCTACGGCGAGCGCTGCGGCAACGCGAACCTCGTCACGATCTGGGCCAACCTGGCGCTGAAGCTGGGACGTCCCACGGTTCCCGCCGGAGACGACCTGAGCCATCTGCCCGAGCTGTCGCGGTTCGTGGCCGAGGTCGCGAACATCGCGCCCGACGCGCACCAGCCGTACGTCGGGACGAGCGCCTTTGCGCACAAGGGCGGCGTCCACGGAGCGGCCACGGCAAGGGTCGAGCAGGCGTACCAGCACGTGGATCCGGCAATCGTCGGCGGCACCTCGCGCCTGGTGGTCAGCGAGCTGGGCGGCAAGGCGAACGCCGCCTGGCGCGTCCGCCAGTTCGGAGAGCTGGCCTCGGAGGGGCTAGATCCGGCGGAGCTGTCGCGACTCGTGAAGCAGCTCGAGTCCGAGGGTGCGAGCTTCGAGGGGGCGGACGCATCGTTCGAGCTCCTCGTCCGGCGGCGGCGCGACGACTACGTGGCGCCATTCCGGATCGTGGACTTCACGGTGATCGTCGAACGGCGCAACGGCGCGTCCCCCCGCGCCGAGGCCAGCGTCAAGGTCGAGGTGGACGGCGAGGTGCTCCACACCGCGGCGGACGGCAACGGACCGGTCAACGCGCTTGACCTCGCGCTGCGCAAGGCACTCGGCGCCTTCTATCCGGCCCTCGACGAGGTCCATCTCGTCGACTACAAGGTGCGGATCATCGACGGCGAGGCGGCGACCAAGGCGCGGACACGGGTGATCATCGAGACCGGCCACGAGACCGGGACCTGGATCACGGCCGGCGCCGAGGCGAACATCATCGCCGCCAGCCTGGCGGCGCTCCACGACTCACTCGAGTACGCCATCTGGCGGCTCGATGCCCGGCCGCATCGGCGCGACGAGCGCAGCTCCTCGGACGCGGCGCTCCGTCGGGATCGGCTGGCCGCCGGAGAGGCATCGTGACCGCCACCGAACCGCGACCGGCGTCGGCGGCCGCCGGCCTGGGAGCGTGGGCCTACTTCGAGGGCGCGGTCGTGCCCGTCGGCGAGGCCAAGGTCAGCATCGCGACGCACACCTTCAACTACGGCACAGCCGTGTTCGAGGGCATTCGTGCCTATCGGCAGGCCGATGGCAGCAGCGCGATCCTCTTCGCTCGCGAGCACTACGAGCGTCTCCTGCGCAACGCGCGCCTGCTGCGGGCGACCGTGCCGGAGTCGGCGGCCGACCTGGTGGAGATCACTCTCGACCTCCTGCGTCGCAATGCGCATGAGGGCGACGCCTACATTCGGCCGCTGGTCTACAAGTCGGCGCCCGCGATTCGGGTCCAGCTCAGTGGCATGGAGGACCGGGTCGGCATCTTCACGCTTCCGCTGGGCGACTACCTGCCGACCGGCGGCATCCGGGTCACGGTCTCGGGCTGGCAGCGCGTCAGCGACAACGCGATCCCGGCACGGGGCAAGATCAGTGGCTCGTACGTGAACGCCGCGTTCGCCGCCGAGGACGCGCATGCCGGCGGCTACGACGACGCGATCCTCCTGACCGGCGACGGGCACGTGGCCGAAGCGTCGGCCGCCAACCTGTTCGTGGTCCGCGGCAACGAGATCGCCACGCCACCATTGTCCGATGACGTCCTGGCCGGCATCACCCGTGCAGCGATCCTGCGCATCGCCGCCGATGCGGGCCACGACGTCGCCGAGCGCCGAATCGACCGCTCGGAGCTGTACCTGGCGGACGAGATCTTCCTCACCGGGACCGGCGTGCAGGTTGCGCCGATCTCCTCGGTCGACGATCGTCCGGTGGGCACGGGGGAGTTCCCGACATCACTCGACATCCAGCAGCGCTACTTCGCAGCCGTCCGCGGCAGCGATGACCGCTACGCATCCTGGCTCACGCCGATCTGACCGCCGCGCGCGGACGACCCAGCAAGGAGACACGACCCGATGACCACTTCCCAGACCGACGCGAACCCGGGCGCCTCGGACGGCCTGAGCATCGAGCGCTGGTCGGCGACCAGCGGCAGCGATCGCGGCAGCCGTGCGTCCCTGGTGCTCCATGGCGGCGGCCACCGCTGGCGTGCCCATGCCGACGGAAACGGCGCGGTCGACGCGCTCATGCGGGCCGTGGACGATGCCCTGGCTCCGCTGCTCGGGGAGGGCATCGCGCTGGTCGCCTACGACGTCCACGCCCAGGGTCCGGGCCACGAGACGAAGGGCTCGGTGACCGTGTCGATCCGCAGCCGCTCGGATGACGACGGACCGGTCTATCCCGGCGAGTTCGTGAGCGAGAACATCCTCGAGGCGTCGGTGGGCGCGTACGTGGACGCCCTCAACGCCCTGCTGGTGGACACCGGCGTGGACATCGCCGCCGCCGTTCCCGCGCCCGGAAGCACCGACACGCATGAGACCGATCCCGAGCATCGGACCGGCGCCAAGGACCGGATCATGTCGGCCTACAACAACTGAGCGCCTGATCCGGCGCGCGCCTTGCAAGAGGCCGGGCAGTACGCAGGAGAGGGTCCGATGACAGATCGCGAACCCGACGCCCGGAGCGTCGAGCAGCCGAAGAACCAGCCACCCGACGAGGGCATGGCGTACGACCCGGAGATGACCGACGCCGACGAGGCGAACATCCCACCCGAATCCGACGCCGATCCCGACGCCAAGGGCGAGACGCACGACGCCTGATCGCCGGCACGGCCTGCGCG
>JAGXHP010000103.1 GCA_024636135.1 Chloroflexota bacterium | reverse complement strand
GGCTCGGGCTCCACCTCTGCGGCGACGGGCTCCGGCTCGGGCTCGGGCTCCACCTCGGCGGCGACATGCACCTGGTCACCCTGGGCCGGAAGATCGGACATCGGCCATGCCTCGGGGGCCCAATGCTCATGGACATCGCCGTTGGGCGGCTCGGCCGCGACGACCGGCACGGGAGCGGCGGATGCGGCGAGTCGCTCGGCCAGGTCGTCGGTACCGGGGATCGGCGCGCAGGATCGACAGCGTCCGGCATCGTCGTTCCAGCAGTTGACGCAGGTGTACTGGCGGCAGTCGATGCAGAAGTTGAACGACTCGTGGAACGCCTCGAGCTGGGCGAAGGCCAGGCCGCTCTCCTCGGATCGCATCGCGTCGCCCATGGCGTCGGACAGCGCATCCTGGCTCGTGAGGTAGTTGCGCAGCCCTCCAATGAACCCGCGCGTCTTGCGCAGCGGATTCAGGCGGGTCGGCGCCTGGAATTCATAGCGCGTCCCGCAGCGTTCGCAGAATGACTCGGTGAGGGTGTCGGCCAATGGTGGTGCGGTCTCTCCCGGAGGCGGCATCGATCAGGGTCCCGAAGTATAGCCACGGGGTACGGCCGGACCCTAGAACGCATTCGTACCGCCGAGGCGGCCGTTCGTACCCCGCGTGCTAGGATCGGCCGCGATGGGCATCCTCTCGCGCGTCGAGTCGTTTCTTGAGCGCTTCCTCGAAGCCCCGGCCGGGCGACTCGGTGCCTCGATCCAGCCGGTCAGCCTGGCGAAGCGCATCGAGCGAGCGATGGACACGAACAAGATCTACCGGGACACCGGGGTGATCGTGCCGAATCACTATGACCTCCACCTCCACCCGGGCGATTTCGCGGCCTTCGCCTCCTACCGTTCCTCGCTCGAGGACGACCTGGCGCACGGGGTGCTTGCTCGGGCCCGGCATGAACGCTACAGCCTGGTCGCGAGGCCGAAGGTCCAGATCCTGGCCGACGACGACACGCGTCGCGGCGAGATCCGGGTGGCGGCGAACGTGATCGACGAGCGCGGCGAGCGCCTGCCCGATGCGATGCCGATGCCGGCGAACTCCGACACCATGGTCTACAACCGACCCGAGGGACGCGACGCGCCCGACTCGGCCCGACGCGCCTACCTGCTCGTGAGCACGCGCGGCAGCCGGGCGGTCCAGTTCGACCTCGGAGGGGCTCTCATCGGGGTCGGGCGGGCCAGCGACAACGACGTCATTGTCGACGACCCGATGGTCAGCCGCCACCATTGCCAGCTCAAGCTGCAGCATGGGGCGTACAGCTTCACCGACCTCGGCAGTCGCAATGGCTCGTCGGTGAACGGTCAGCAGGTCAGCCAGATCGCCCTCGGCCCGGGCGACGTGATCGAGATCGGCGACACCAGCATCGAGTTCCAGGTCCGCGCATGACGTCGGACATCGTGCGCGTGCTCCTGCTGCTGGCTCAGCTCGGGTTCGTGGCCCTGCTGTACATCGTGCTCATGCGCTTCGCGGGCTCGCTCCTGCGCGACCTCAGAAGCGCGGAGGAGGCGCAGATCACGTCGCGCTCGGGCATCGGGCGTCTTTCGGTGCTCGAGTCGCCCGCCGATGAGCCACCCGACGGCAGCACGATCGCCCTGGGGCCGATCAACTCGATCGGACGCAACGTCAACAACACGATCTTCGTGGAGGACGACTTCGTGAGCGCCAACCACGCAATGCTCACCTTCCGCGGGCGGAGCTGGTTCGTGGAGGACCAGGGGAGCACGAACGGGACGTACGTGAACGGCCATCGCATCGAGCGCGCCGTCGCGCTCAGCTTCGGCGACGAGCTGACCGTCGGACGCGTGCGGATGCGGCTCGACCGGTGATCGCCGGCGCATGAGGATTGCCTGGCGCGGCGCGGAGCTGAAGCTTCTCCTGCCGATCCTGCTCCTGGTTCCGTTCGGCTTCGCTGTCACGAACGTCGCGCTGAGCGGCGCGCTGGAGACCGGCGACCTGACGATGGCGGTCGGATACGTCGCGCTGATCGCCGTGGCGCATGTCGTCCTCGTGGCGTCCGGTCATCGCGGAGACCAGCTGGTCCTGCCGGCCGTTGGGGTGATGGGCGGGATCGGCATGATCATGCTCAATCGGCTGCCGCAGGATCTCGCCGGCACCCGGGCATTCGGCCTCGAGCTCGGGATGGCGTCCACGCAGCTGCTGTGGTTCGCGGTGGGGATCGTCGCCATGCTGGCCATTGCCGTCGGATTGCGCGACGACGGCATCCTGCGCCACTACAAGTACTCGTGGGCGGCGGTCGGGATCGCCCTGCTGGCCGCCACGATGCTGTTCGGCTACGAGGTCAACGGCGCCCGGCTGTGGATCGACCTCGGCCCGGTCAGCATCCAGCCCGGCGAGCTGCTCAAGATCGTGCTCGTGATCTTCATCGCGGGCTACCTGGCCGAGACGCGGACCCTGCTGACCAGTGCGAGCATGCGCATCGGCTTCCTGAGCGTCCCTCCGCTGCCGTACTTCCTGCCGATGCTCGTCCTGTTCGCCGCGGTGATGCTGATCGTCGTGCGGCTCAACGACCTCGGGACGGCGCTGCTGTTCTTCGGGATCTTCCTGACCATGCTGTTCGTCGCCACGGGGAGGCGCAGCTACGTCCTCATCGGCCTGATCCTGTTCGTGGCGGGGTTCTACGTTGCGTACCAGATGTTCGGGCATGTGCATGCCCGCGTGGACGTGTGGCTCGACCCGTTCGCCGATCCGCTCGGCGCGGGCTTCCAGCCGGTGCGCGCCATCTACGCCCTCGGCCGCGGCGGGCTGTTCGGCGAGGGGCTGGGCCAGGGACTCGTCACCCTGGGTGGCTCGCTCACCATTCCCTTCGTCCACACCGACTTCATCTTCACCGCGATCGCCGAGGAGCTCGGGCTGCTCGGAGCGTTTGCGCTGCTCGGCTTCGCGGCCGTCCTGGTGTTCCGTGGGCTGCGCATCGCCGCGCTGGCACGTGACGACTTCGGGGCGCTGCTGGCCGTGGGGCTCACCGCGAGCCTTGGGCTGCAGACCCTGATCATCATCGGCGGCAACACGAAGCTCATCCCGCTGACCGGCATCACCTTGCCGTTCGTCAGCTACGGCGGGTCGAGCGTGGTGGCGAGCTTCATCATGATCGGCCTGCTCCTCGCCATCAGCCACCGCAGCCGTACGGCGGAAGAGGCGTCCGAGTCATGATCGCCACCAACATCCGCCGGCTTGGCCTGTACCTCATGCTGGCGTTCGCGGTCGTGTCGGCCAGTGCCGTGTGGTGGCAGGTGATCGAGGCGGACAGCCTCGCCACGCGGACCGACAACCCCGAGGTGATCGCCGCGCGTCGGAGCCTTCCGCGGGGCACGATCTTCGATGCCTCAGGCCAGGTCCTGGCCTCCTCGGAGGTCATCGACGGACTCAGCCGCCGCACGTACTTCGACCCGGCCTTCACCCACGTGCTGGGGTATTCGAGCCTGCGCTTTGGCACAACCGGGATCGAGCGTGCCTTCGAGGACATCCTGGTCGGACAGACCGATCCGAACCCGATTCGGGATCTGATCAGCGACGTTCTGGACCGCCAGCCCCAACCGCGGGACCTGACGCTGACCATCGATCAGCGCCTCCAGGACTTCGCCGCGGCGCAGCTGGGCGGCGATCCCGGGGCGGTGGTGGCGATCGACCCACGCACCGGCGCGGTGCTGGCCCTGGTCTCCACGCCGACGTTTGACGCGACCCCGATCTCGGGAGATCCCGATGGCGCGCAGGGTGCGATGGATGCGCTGCGCAACGATCCCGCCGAACCGCTGCTGAGCCGCGCGCGCCAGGGCCTGTACGTCCCCGGCTCGATCATGAAGGTCTTCACGGCCGCCGCGGCGCTCGATGCGGGGGTCACGACGCCGGACACGACGTTCGACAACCAGCCGCGCGAGGAGCGGGAGGGCTTCGTCGTCGACGGCTTCGCGATCCGCGAGCACGATCTCGGGGGCATCGAGCCGGCGCTGTGGGCACTGTCACCGGCCCTCCAGGTGTCGAGCAACATCTACTTCGCCCACGTGGGGCTCGAGCTCGGGCAGGAGAACTTCCTCGAGTACGCGCGTCGCTTCGGCTTCTGCGCGCCGATGCGGATCGGACCTCCCGACCGCGGGTTGTCGGTGGGCACGAGCTTCGTGACCGAGGCCGTCGACGGCGATTGCGGTCCCTTCCGGGACAACGTCGAGCTGGCGAGCGCGGCATTCGGCCAGGGCCGCACCGCGGTGACGCCGGTGCAGATGGCGATGCTGGCCGCCGCGATCGCCGGTGATGGGGTGGCGCCCAATCCCTACGTGGTGAAGGACGTCCGCGCCCACTCCGATGACGGCTCGCTCAGCGACCAGGTGCTCGAGACCCTCGGCTCCGGCGGCGGAACGCGCGTGGTGGGGAGCGCCGCGGCGGCCGCCACGCGCCAGGCGATGGTCGATGCCGTGAACGGCGAGCTCGGCCGCCTCTACGCCGGCCAGGCGGACGTCACGCTGTACGGCATCGGCGATGCGCGGTCCGCCGGCAAGACTGGCACCGCCGAACTCGGGGGCGAGCAGGCGCCGCACTCGTGGTTCATCGGCTTCGCTCCGGCCGAGGATGATGCAACGCCCCGAATTGCGATCGCCGTGCTGGTGGAGCGAGGGGGTTCCGGATCCGCCGGCGCGGCTCCGATCGCTGGTCGCGTGATGGCGGAGTGGCTGCGCCTGACGGCGGGATCCTAGGCCGGCTGCGGGTCGGTCCTCACGAGGGCGGCTGAACCGATCCGTAACGTCGTGGGGTATTGTCTGCACGAGGACCGCGCCCCGGAATCGGCGGCCTCAGCACCGGAACGGGGAGATCACCACATCGTGAAGAACGTCCAGCAACCCGCCGAGCGCGTGGTCGCCAGTGTCGAGCGGGTGATCATCGGGAAGCACGTCGAGGTGCGCATGGCGCTCGTGGCGCTGCTGTGCCAGGGCCACATCCTGATCGAGGACGTCCCCGGCGTCGGCAAGACGATGCTGGCCAAGGCCATGAGCCAGAGCATCGGCTGCTCCTTTCGCCGCATCCAGTTCACGCCGGACCTCCTGCCATCGGACGTGACCGGCCTCTCGATCTTCAACCAGAAGACGACCGAGTTCGAGTTCCGACCAGGCCCGATCATGGCGCAGGTCGTTCTCGCCGACGAGATCAACCGCGCCACGCCGAAGACGCAGAGCGCGCTGCTCGAGTGCATGGAAGAGCGGCAGGCCACGATCGACGGCACCACCTACCCGATGCCCCAGCCGTTCCTCGTCATCGCCACCCAGAACCCGATCGAGTACGAGGGAACCTTCGCACTGCCCGAGGCCCAGCTCGACCGCTTCATGCTGCGGCTGCGTCTCGGCTATCCGAAGCCGATGGAGGAGCTTGTCATCCTGGACGAGCAGAAGCGCCGCCACCCGCTCGCGGAGGTCGAGCAGGTGCTCGGCCTCGAGGAGCTGCTGGAGATGCAGGCGAACATCAAGGAGGTCTACGTCGACCAGGCCGTGGCGGAGTACATCGTTCGCCTGGTGCATGCCACGCGCGACCATCCCGACGTCTACCTCGGCGCCTCACCGCGTGGATCGCTCAACCTGTACCGCGCCTGCCAGGCTCATGCGGCGCTCAACGGCCGCGATTACGTCATCCCCGATGACGTGAAGCAGCTGGCGGTCGCCATCCTGGCGCATCGGCTCATCGTGAAGAGCCAGGCATCCCTGCGCGAGGTCGATCCCGAGCAGATCGTGCGCGAGATCCTCGCCTCGGTCCCGGTGGCCGACGCAGCCGCAGCCGCAGAGACCGGTCGCAGCCGGGTCTCCTGATCTCGTCATGGGGCTGGTCAGCCGCCACCTGCGCCTGCTGTTCCTCGGCACCGCGCTGGTCGTCGCCGCCTTCAGCACCGGCATCGAGTTCCTCTTCTTCCTCGCCTATCTCATGGTGGCCATCGGTCTCGGTTCCTGGCTCTACGCGCGGCGCGGGCTGCGCGACGTCCGGGCCGACTACCGCGTCCTCAACCCGCGCACGCACGTCGGCGAGGTGCTCCAGGCCATCTACCGCATCGAGAACGGGGATCGCTGGGGCAAGCCCTGGATCGAGTGCTGGAACGAGTCGACGCTCCCCGCCAGCCTGCCGGGCCGGGTCATCGGCGTCCCGGCGCGCAGCACGCGCCAATGGCTGGCCAAGGTCACCCTCACGCGCCGCGGGAGCTACCGTCTCGGCGCGCTGCGCGTGCGGACCGGTGACCCGTTCGGGCTGTTCCAGAGCGAGATGACCGTCGGCACGGCCACGAACGTCGTCGTCTTCCCGGAGGTGGTCGCGCTCCCGCACTGGCGCCTGCCACCCTCGCCGATCGACGGGACGGCGCGAGCCAATCGGCGGTACGAGGCGGCAACTCCCCTGGTCGGTGGCGTGCGTCCCTACGTTCACGGCGACTCGATCAACCGCATCCATTGGCTCTCGAGCGCCCGACACGGCGAGCTGCACGTCAAGGAGTTCGACCTCGAGCAGGCCGCGGACCTGTGGATCGCCCTCGACCTCGACCGCGGTGTGCACGCCGGCATCGGCAACGAAGCCTCGGTCGAGACCGCCGTCACCATCGCGGCATCGGTGGCGATGCGCACGCTGTCGGACAACCGAGCGGTGGCCATGACGGCATCGGCGCGGCGCATTGTCGTCCACCAGCCGGATCGCGGCCCGCGCGTGGAGCAGAAGCTGCTCCACCTGTTGGCCAACGTCCAGGCCGACGGCCATGAATCCCTGGCCGAGGTGATCACGGCGACGTTGCCCCAGCTGCGCCGTGGCATGACGCTGTGCCTCATCACCGGTTCGACCGATCGTGCCTGGGTGCGCGGGTTGTCGGCGCTGCGCCGCCGTGGCGTCGCCGCGCTCGTGATCCTTCTCGATCGCTCTTCGTTCATCAGCTCCGAGGCCGATGACCACGCGCGTGCCGAGCTGGCGGCCGTGCGGCACGCGCTGGCCGAGTACGACATCGAGCATCGACTCGTGCGACGCGGAGACGACATCGCCGAGGCGATCGGCGGAAGGGTGCGCACTCGTGGCTGACCTCCGGGAGCGCGTTCTGTATCCGCGGGCGGGCTGGCTCAGCCTGGGGCTGCTGATCGTGATGGGGCTGGCTCTGTCCTGGGCGGTGCAGGGCGCCGCGTGGCTCGAGGAGCTCGAGTTCCTGCCGCCGGTCGCGTTCTGGGCGATGGTGATCGGAGCGCTGCTCGGCGTCCTGCGGATCAGCATCGTCTTCACCCTGCCGCTCAGCGCGATGATCGGCGTCGGGGTCGTCCTGTGGGCGATCGGCGGCGAGTATCACCCCGAGCTGGGCCAGGCCGCGCGGCTCGACGCGCTGCGTACCGACCTCATCGGCTGGACGATCACGGTGTTCCGCACCGGGTTCCCGGCGGAGATGTCGCCGTATGCCGTGGGCCTTGGCGTCCTCATGTGGTCGACCGCCTTCATGGCCGCGTACGCGGTCTATCGCTACCACCGCGTGATCGACGCGATCCTGCTGCTTGGCACCGCCATGGTGATCAACCTGTCGGCAACCCTCACGAACCTCTTTCCGCACCTGTTGCTGTTCGTTGCGGCCAGCCTCCTGCTCTGGCTGCGTGCTGCGCTCGTCGATCGCCAGGACGGCTGGCAGCGCCGACGAGTCAACGAGAATCTCGAGGTCCCGGCGGCCATCATGCGCTCCGGGATCGTATTCGCCGGAGCGAGCATCGCCCTGGCATGGGTCCTCACCAGCGTCGCCATCGCCGCCCCGCTCACCGGCGCCTGGCGTGGGCTCGACGGGGTCTGGACGGGCGTCCAGGACCAGTTCGAGGGCGTCTTCGGCAACCTGACGAACGCGCAGTCACGCCTCACCGGCAGCACGTTCGGTGGCAGCTTCACGGTCCAGGGCGAGTGGGTCAGCAAGGACGATCCGGTCCTGACGGTCGCGGCGCCGCGGGCGCTTTACCTGCGAACCACGACCTACGACATCTATACCGGGCGCGGGTGGGATCGTTCCGACGGCCCGCGCCGGCAGGTGGCACCGGGAGAACGCCTGTTCTCCGGTCGCACGTCGGAGCGCCCGGGTGACGCCTACGACATCGCCACCATCACCCTGAGCATGCACCAGACGTTCGGCCGCAACCTGTTCACCGCCGGCTCGCCGCTCCAGGTCTTCGCGCCGGTCGTGATCCACGAGTCCGGCGGTCAGCCCGTGCTCGGCGGTATCGACGCGGCAAACCCGATCGGCACCGGAGAGGGCTACCAGGTGTCGGTGGCGATCTCGACGGCCGACGAGGCGCAGCTCACCGCCGCCGGCACGGACTATCCCGCGGCCGTTCGCGCGCTCTATCTCGACGACGCGCGCGTGACCGATCGCGTCCGCGAGCTGGCGCAGGAGATCACCGCCGGGCTCGACAGTCCGTACGAGCAGGCCAAGGCGCTCGCCGCCTACCTGCAACGGGACGACAGCTTCACGTACGACACGATCGCGCCGGTCCCCGGGCCGGACGAGGACCTCGTGGACTTCTTCCTGTTCGACCCCGACAGCGATCGGAGCGGGTATTGCCAGTACTACGCCAGCTCGTTCGTGATGATGGCGCGGTCGCTCGGGTTGCCCGCGCGTGTCGCCGCCGGGTTCGCCCCGGGCGACCTCCTGGAGAACGACACGTACCTTGTCCGCGAGTCCAATGCCCACGCCTGGGGCGAGGTCTTCTTCCCGGGGTACGGGTGGCAGATCTTCGAGTCCACCAAGTCGATCGACCCGCGGTTCGTGCGGCCAACGGGCGACCCGTCCACGGTCACCCCGCCGGGCAACGGTCGCGATCCGCTGCTCGACTTCGAGTTCGATCCGACCGATCGCCGCGGGATCAACGCGCTGCCGTCGGTCGACTTCATCGATGGCGGCGTGGATGCCGCCCGGCCCGACGCCCCCGGAGCAGCCGATACCGCGCGTGGCGGCAACGCCCTGCTGGTCGGCGCTCTGCTGGTCGGCGCCGCCGCGTTCGTCTGGATCCGGATGCGGCGCGCGCGCCGCAGCTGGCGCTTCCTTCCGGCCGGAGATCGCGCCTGGAAGCAGCTGACGCTGGCCGCCGATCGGGCCGGCGTCGGGCCACGGCCCTCGGAGACGATCTACGAGTACTCCGGTTGGCTCGAGGAGCAGCTGCCGGCGCAGGTGGAGCCGATTCGCACCGTGGCCGATGGGAAGGTGTGGCAGACGTACTCCGGCAAGCGCATGACTGCGGCGGCAACCTCCCGCCTCGACGAGGCATGGGCACGCCTGCGACTGCCCCTGGTCTGGCTGACGGTGCGGCGATCGCTGCGCCGGCTCGTCCGACGAGGCGACTAGGGAG
>JAGXHP010000102.1 GCA_024636135.1 Chloroflexota bacterium | reverse complement strand
TCATTCTGCCTCGTGGAGCTCATCCACGGCGTCGCCCACCGCATTCCAGAGGCCTCCGCGGCATTTGGCGGACGTGCCGCCGTTGCCAATGTGACGGCGCTCGCCATCTGGAATGACGCGGAGGCCGACGAGCGGGAGATCGCTTGGGCGCGCCGCACGGCCGACTCAGTGGCGCCTCTCTCGCTTCGAGGCGGTGGTTACCTCAATTATCCCGAGCTCGATCAGACGGCTGCGCGGGTAGCCGCAGCATTCCCGTCAGCGACCTGGGACCGGCTGCGGCAGCTCAAGCGTCGCCTCGATCCAGCCAACCGGCTGCGTTTCAACGCCAACATTCCACCGGCCGACAGCTGAAGGTCTTCACTCGCTCTCGCACAAGAGCACGTCGGTGCGTCTCGCTCGTGACGCCTTCGACGAAGTCGCCCTCACACTCTTCGGGAATCCTTAGAGTCTCGCACCGGCTCTGTGCCGCGGGCGCGCACGGGCGATGACCGCCGCCGGCACTACGGCTTCATCCCTGGGGCGAATCCTTCTCAAGGGCGAAACCTAACAGTGGCGTAAGGGCCATTGCTTCGCCCGCTCGACCCAGTGTCTCCCTGGTGCTACCTCTGGGCGGCGACGTCGTCCTAATCGTTCACACGCTAGCTTTGCGCCCGATGACACGTTTCTTCCCAGCGGCCGTCCTGGCAATCGCCCTGCTGACGATCCCGAGTTGCGTCGTCGGGGACCCGAAGCTCGACCTCCGCGTGGTGAACGAAAGCGCCCGCGAGGTTCAACTCCTCTTCGAGTGGGGCGGTCGAGCCGACGAGCGGTCCGTACTGACAGTTGAGCCGCACGAGGACACACGTGTGGTGTTCGACGGGCCATCGCTGCTGTGGCACGTAGTCGTGGACGGCACGGAGGTCACGCGGAGTGAGGACTGGCCGTCCGGCAATCCAACTAACGACCTGACGCTTCAGATCGACCAGAACGGCAACGCGAGCGTAATCGACAGTTAGGGCCCTCGGGTGACACTGGATGGGGTCGAACTTGACACTGGCGCAGGCACCGCCGAGGCGGCCGGCGGACGTTGGTGTCAACGGTCGTAGACTCGGCCCATGGAGCCGTCGCATCACCTCTATGTTCACGTGCCGTTCTGCCGGCTCGTGTGCGCGTACTGCGACTTCGTGACCGTGGGAGGGCGCGCGCACGACGTCGGGCGCTACGCTGATGCGCTGCGGCGCGAGCTCGACTTGCGACCGGCGCCGGGGGAGCTGAGGACGGTCTACTTCGGCGGCGGCACGCCATCGCTTCTCGACGGCGCCACGATCGGGGCGATCCTGGACGCGGCGCGCGTGCGGTGGCCGATGTCCGCGCTCGACGAGGTGACGCTGGAGGCGAATCCGAGCTCGCGGGAGACGCCCGACTGGGACGGCTATCGCAATGCCGGCGTCACGCGGATCAGCCTTGGGGTGCAGTCGCTGCGCGACGAAGAGCTCACCTCCCTTGCACGCGGGCACACGGGGGACGAGGCGCGCGACGCTTTGGCGGCCGCTCGTGCGGCAGGGTTCCGGGATATCAGCATCGATCTCATCTACGGGATCGGCGGCCAGTCGCTGGCCGATTGGCGCGACGGACTCGAGCGGGCAATCGAGCTCGGACCGGACCACGTCAGCTGCTACGCGCTTCAGCTGGCGCTCCAGCCGGACGAGTGGGCGGCCCCGCCACGCCCCGGTGCGTTGCGCTGGCGCGACCGGATGGTGCGTCGGCAGGACGACGAGCTCGCCGTGGACCAGTACGGGATCGCCGACGAGATCTTGGCAGCAGCCGGATTTATCCAGTACGAGCTCAGCTCGTGGGCGCGGCCCGGCCACGAGAGCCGTCACAACGCCGCGTACTGGGCCCGCCGACCGTACACCGGCATCGGTGCGGGGGCGCATTCGTACGACGGCGCGGCCGAGCGCTCGTGGAATGAGCGGGATCTCGACGCCTACCTGACCGGGGTCGAGGCGGGCGAGCGCCCGGTGGCGGGGCGCGAGGAGCTCGACCACGCGACGCGCGCGTTCGAGGCCGTGGCGCTCGGCCTGCGTCGCGTCGCCGGGATTCGGCGCTCGGAGGTGCTGGCGGAGTTCGGCGAGGACCCGCTCGATCGCGACCCGGCGGCGGTCGACGAGGTGGTACGCGCCGGCCTGCTCGAGGTGGACGGCGACCGGGTCACCCTGACCGATCGGGGACGGCTGCTGGCCAGCGAGGTGCTCCTGGCCTTCGTGCCGGAGGTCGCCGTCCGGCGTTGACATCGGCTTCCGGGGGGCGGTACCATGCCGCAATCACCACTTGGCACTCTCCACCATAGAGTGCTAACCGAGTACCGGAGGTCGCCATGACGAGCGAGCGCCCCGCGCCGCGCCAGCGTACCGAACCGGTCCGGCAGGCCCACGAGCTGACGGACCGGCAGCGGACCGTGCTGCGTGCCGTGGTCGAGGACTACGTGCTCACGGCGGTTCCGGTGGGATCCAAGGCGCTCGTGGGTCGCTATGCGCTGGGCGTCTCGCCGGCGACCGTTCGGAGTGCGATGGCCGAGCTGGAGGCTCTTGGGCTGCTGAGCCACCCGCACACAAGCGCCGGCCGCGTGCCGTCCGACCTCGGCTACCGGCTCTACGTTGAGTCGCTCATGCGCGAGGCTGAGCTGGACCAGGCGGATCGGCTCATGATTCGCCACCAGTTCAGCCAGGTCCAGTTGACGAGCAACGAGTGGCTCCGGCTGGCGGCGTCGATCCTCGCGGGGAGCACGCGCTCGGCGGCGGTCGTCACCCCCGCTCGCTCGCGTCGCGCCAAGTTCGGTCACGTGCAGCTGGTGGCCCTCGACGACGGAACGCGCCTCGTCGTCCTGGTCCTCGGCGACGGCAACGTGACCCAGCGGCGCCTGGATCGTGGGGCACTCCAGCGCGAGCTGCCCGACAGCCGATTCGACCAGGCAGAGCTCGATGCCGCCGCCGGCCTCCTCAACTCGGAGCTCGCGGGCCTCGCGGCCCCGCAGGTCCGGCGGCGGTCGGAGAAGCTTCCCGGCCTTCCCAGGCGGATCGCAGCTGACATCATCCAGCTCCTCGAGGAGGCGGACTCGGTCGTCGTGGAGGACGTCTTCACCGATGGCATCGTCAACGTCCTGGAGCAGCCGGAGTTCGCCGAGGGATCGCGTCTGCGCCCGGTGCTCGAGGTGCTGCAGCGCTCCGACTTCCTGGAACAGCTCGTCCCGGTGCTGACGCGCAGCGGTGGCGTGCATGTGATCATCGGTCGCGAGAACTCGAACGACGCGATGCACGAGGTCAGCCTCATCTTCGCGCCGTACGGCGCGCCCGACCGGGCACTCGGCCTGCTCGGGGTGCTGGGACCGACGCGTATGCGCTACCCGCGGGCGATCCCGACCGTCCGCTACCTGTCGACACTCATGGACGAGCTCATCAACAGTCACTACGGCGAGACCCAATGACCGATCAACCAACCAACGGCGGGCCCCGCGCCCGCAGCACGAAGACCCGCGGCCAGGAGCGCGCCGAGGCCATCGCGGCCCCGACGCGCACCGAGCTCGCCGAGCGCATCGAGCAGCTCGAGCGCGAGCTCGACGAGGTGCGCCGCTCCGACGAGGAGCACCGCAACAACTGGCACCGATCCGCGGCCGACTTCGCGAACTACAAGCGAAGGACGGACGAGGAGCGGGCCACCCTCACGCAGTTCAGCAACGCGCTTCTCATCGGCAAGCTGCTCGGCGTGCTCGATGACTTCGATCGGGCGCTGGAAAGCGTTCCGGCCGAGGCGCACGACCCCTGGATCGAGGGCGTCCAGCTCACCGAGCGCAAGCTGCGCGGCGTCCTCGAGTCCGAGGGCGTGGCCCAGATCGAGGCCGTTGGTCAGCAATTCGATCCCAACATGCATGAAGCGGTCGTCCACGAGGAGACCGCCGACCATCCCGATAACCAAGTGATCGGCGAGCTGCAGCGCGGCTACCGCCTGCACGACCGGATCATCCGGCCGAGCCTCGTCCGAGTGGCGAACAACCCGAAGGAGCACTGAACGACCTATGGGCAAGATCATCGGAATCGACCTGGGCACGACGAACTCGGTCGTGGCCGTCATGGAGGGCGGGGAGCCCCAGGTCATCACGAACGCGGAAGGCGGGCGGACGACCCCGTCGGTCGTCGGCTTCCCGAAGAGCGGCGAGCGCCTCATCGGCCAGGTCGCCAAGCGCCAGGCCATCACCAACCCGGAGAACACGGTCTTCTCCATCAAGCGCTTCATGGGTCGTCGATTCGACGATCCCGAGGTGCAGCGCAGCAAGGGCCTCGTGCCGTACGACGTCGTCAAGGACCCGAAGTCCGACGGCGTGGTGGTGAAGCTCGGCAACGAGAAGAACTTCAGCCCACCGGAGATCAGCGCCATGATCCTCCAGAAGCTGAAGGCCGATGCCGAGGCGTATCTCGGCGAGAAGGTGACCGAGGCGGTCATCACCGTTCCGGCCTACTTCGACGACACGCAGCGGCAGGCGACCAAGGACGCCGGCCGCATCGCCGGTCTGGATGTCAAGCGCATCGTCAACGAGCCCACGGCATCGGCCCTGGCGTATGGCCTCGACAAGCAGAAGGACGAGAAGATCGCCGTCTACGACCTCGGCGGCGGCACCTTCGACATCTCGATCCTCGAGCTGTCGGAGGGCGTCTTCGAGGTGCGCAGCACGAACGGTGACACGCACCTGGGCGGCGACGACTTCGACCAGCGGGTCATCGATTGGCTGGGCGAGGAGTTCAAGAAGGCGGAGGGGATCGATCTCACCAAGGATCGGATCGCGCTCCAGCGACTGAAGGAGGCCGCCGAGAAGGCGAAGATCGAGCTGTCGAGTACGACCTCGACCGAGATCAACCTGCCCTTCATCAGCGCCGATGCGTCAGGGCCGAAGCACCTCGTGCTCAACCTCACCCGCGCCAAGCTGGATGACCTCGTCGCTGATCTCGTGACGAAGACGGCCGAGCCGGTGAAGAAGGCGCTGGCCGATGCCGGCATGAAGCCCGGGGACATCGACGAGGTGATCCTGGTCGGCGGCATGACCAGGATGCCGGCTGTCGTCGAGGCCGTGAAGAAGATGTTCGGCGGCAAGGAGCCGCACAAGGGCGTCAACCCCGACGAGGTCGTGGCGGTCGGGGCGGCGATCCAGGCAGGCGTGCTGGCCGGCGAGGTCAAGGATGTCCTGCTGCTCGACGTGACCCCGCTCAGCCTCGGCATCGAGACGATGGGCGGCGTGGCCACGAAGATGATCAACCGCAACACGACGATCCCGACGTCGCACACCCAGATCTTCTCGACGGCATCGGACAACCAGCCGTCGGTCGACATCGTCGTGCTCCAGGGCGAGCGCGAGATGGCCGCCGACAACAAGAAGCTGGCGACGTTCCGCCTGGACGGCATTCCGCCGGCGCCCCGGGGCGTGCCCCAGATCGAGGTGACCTTCGACATCGACGCCAACGGCATCCTCAACGTGGCCGCCAAGGACAAGGCCACGAACAAGGAGCAGAAGGTGACGATCACCGCCTCGTCGATGCTCGCCAAGGAGGACGTGGACAAGATGGTCCGCGACGCCGCCGAGCACGCCGAGGAGGACAAGGCGCGCCGCGCGGCCACCGAGTCGCGCAACGAGGCCGATGCGCTCGTCTACCAGGGCGAGCGGCTGCTCAAGGACCTCGACGACAAGCTGTCGGACGAGGAGAAGGCCGAGGTCACCGCGCGCATCGAGTCGGTCAAGGAGGCGCTCGGCGGGGAGGACGCGGGAGCCGTGGACTCCACGAAGGGTCAGCTGGCCGAGGTGCTCCAGCGCATCGGCACGAAGGCCTACGAGGCCACCGACTCGGGTGACGGCAACGGGACCGATGGTGGCGCGGCCGCCGAAGGAGCCGACGAGGCCGGCGCCGAGGGCGCAGCCGAGGAAGATGGCGAGACGGTCGAGGGCGAGTACAAGGAAGTCTGACCCTCTCGTCGCTCTCGCTGGAACGGCCGGGCCGCATGCCCCGGCCGTTCGCATGCCCCGAGGACTCCGTCGGCGCGCGTTCGGTGCTCTATGACGAACCCTCCCCCAGCCCTGCCTGTATGACCAGCCAGTCTTAGCGTTGACGCGATCCGTTGCGGATTGCGCCGACGCATAGCCCGAGGGTCATATCCGGGTGCGCATGGCCCTGGGAGCGGTCGTGGCTAAGACTCCGGGGTCATATCGGGCCTGCCCGTGGCTACCTGTCGGACGGGATCGGCTGGGGCTGCGTGCACATCGGGCAGCGGCGGGCAGCAATCGGGATCTCCGACGTGCACTCAGTGCAGGTCTTCGTGGTCGGCGTCGGCTCGGCGCCTGCCTGGCGGCGCGCCTCGAGCGCGTTGATCGGCCGCACGACGAATGCGTAGATGGCCGCGGCGACCATGAGGAAGCTCAGCAGAGCGTTGAGGAAGAGCCCGTAGCGGACTTCCGCGGCGCCGATCGTCACGACGAGGTCCTCGAAGTTCGGCGATCCGGCCATGCCCAACAGCGGCGTCAGGATATCGCTGACGAAGGAGGTCACCACGGCACCGAAGGACGCACCGATGACGACCGCCACCGCAAGCTCGACGACGTTCCCGCGCAGGATGAACTCCCGGAATCCCTGGATCATGAATCGGTGCGCCTCTGCTTCGGATGTGGATGATCTCGCCTATCCTCGCACCGATGCGACTCGCCACGTGGAACGTCAACTCCCTGAAGGCGCGCCTGGAGCGCGTACTGGCCTGGACCGAGCGCCACCAGCCGGACGTGCTGTGCCTGCAGGAGACGAAGCTGTCCGACGCCCAGGTGCCGATGATGGCCTTCCGAGCGCTCGGCTACGACGTGGCGCACCATGGACCGGGGCGCTGGAACGGGGTGGCGATCGTGTCGCGAGTCGGGATCGATGACGTCGTGGCCG
>JAGXHP010000101.1 GCA_024636135.1 Chloroflexota bacterium | reverse complement strand
TTGGAACTATACAGCGACCTCGCGACGTGTCAACCCCCCTGTATGCTCCTGAGCCGATGAAGCTCCACCTCGTCGACGCAACGTTCGAGCTGTTCCGCGCCTACTACTCCCGCCCACCCCGCCGCGCGCCGGACGGACGGCCGGTGAACGCCGTTCAGGGCATCGTGGACTCGATGCTGTCGCTCCTCCGCGAACCGGACGTCACCCACATCGGCGCGGCGACCGACTACGTGATCGAGTCGTGGCGCAACGACCTCTTCCCCGGCTACAAGTCGAGCGCCGGCATGGATCCCGATCTCCTGGCCCAGTTCCGCGACGCCGAGCGCGCGCTCGAAGCCCTGGGCATTGCCGTCTGGCCGATGGTCGCCGACGAGGCCGATGACGGCATCGCGGCCGCGATCGAACAGTTCGGCAGCGATCCGCGGATCGAGCAGATCGTCATCTGCTCGGTCGACAAGGACCTCGGGCAATTGGTTGCCGGCGATCGGATCGTGCTCCGCGATCGGATGCGGCAGATCACCTACGACGAAGCCGGCATCATCGGCAAGTTCGGGGTCGAGCCTGGCAGCATCCCCGACTATCTCGCACTCGTCGGCGACAGCAGTGACGGCTTCCCCGGACTGCCGGGCTGGGGCGCGAAGAGCGCATCGGCGGTGCTGGCGAGATGGAAGCACCTCGAGGGCATCCCGGCATCGGCGCTCGATTGGGAGGTGCCGCTGCGAAATGCCTCACGGCTGGCGGCAACGCTCGACCAGCAGCGGGCCGAGGCGCTCCTGTATCGGCGCCTGGCGATCCTGAACCGCGACGCCGACATCTCTCGCACCCCGACCCTCGACTCGCTCGAATGGCACGGCGTACCCCGCGCCGAGTTCGTGGCGCTGTGCGACGAGCTCGGGTTCGACACCGTGCGTGAACGGGTCCATCGCTGGGCCGATTGAGGACGACCGGTGCGATCGTATATCGCGTATATACCGATCGACTCAGAGGACGGCGCCGGTACTTTCGGTGGGGTGCGGTGCGGTTGAAGCGCGGATAGGGTGGCCGCTCCATGCAGCGATCACCCCGCGTGGCGAGCCTCCTCGCCGCGATCCTCCTCTGTCTTGCGGCCCTGCCGACCACGAGCTCGTCCGCGGCGGCCGCCGGCGCCTGCGGCTCGTACGCGTCCGAGACCGCTCCCCCGCCCACGATCCGCGTCTATCGAACCGCGACCGGCACCGTGGACACCGTCGACTTCCGGACCTACGTGAAGAACGTCCTGTCTCGCGAGTGGATCAGCTCGTGGACGACCGAGTCGATTCGCTCGGGCGCGCTCGCCGTCAAGAACTACGCCTGGTACCAGGTCCTCCACTGGCGCGGCTACGTGAACGCCGCCGGCGCCTGCTTCGACGTCTTCGACTCGACACGAGACCAACACTACGACCCGTCGCGGCCGACCTACGCCGCCATGGCCTCGGCGGTCGATGCAACCTGGGGCACGCTCGCCCACAAGAATGGGCGCGTGTTCGCGACCTACTACAACGCCGGCTCCCCCGGGGAGGCGTGCGGGGCGAATGCGAACGGCTGGCAGATGTTCCAGTGGGGCACGCAGTCGTGCGGACTGGCCGGCAAGTCCGCCGCCCAGATCATGGCCACCTACTACCCGGGCGTCATCGTGTCGGCCGCGCCACCCGCGGCTCCCCCTCCGCCCACGCCGGCGCCCACACCGGTACAGACTCCCTCCCCGACGCCGGTTCCGACCCCCGCGCCGACACCACCGCCATCGGCGGGCGTCCCGACCCCCGCGCCGACGGCGCCACCCAAACCGGCGCCGACCCCCGTCGCGACCGTGACGCCCACCGCGCCACCGCCGCTGACTCCGTCACCTGGAGGTGGCCAGGCCGGACTGGTGGCTCCACCGCCCCCACCGCCGCCGAACCCCAAGCCGATCGTCGTCAGCGTGGCTGATGCGGGAGCTGCCAGCATCGAGTCGACGGCCGGCAGCGTGCCCGCGCTCACCGCCGCGGTGGTCGACATCCGTCTCATGGCCGACCACGCGGTCGTGCGCTTCGAGCACCTGGCCGACCTTCGCGCCGACGTCTTGATGCGCGGCTCATGGAGGGCACCGCGGATCTCCACCACGATTCGTCTCGTCATCACGCGGCTCGTCGTCGAGCGAGCGCTTCGGCACCTTCCCGCGAGGCTGACGCTCGGCGGCTAGGACGATCCGATCAGGCGGGACACGGCCAGTTCGGCGGCGGCCACGTCCTGGATCGCCAGGCCGACGGATTTGAACACCGTGATCGCGCCGGGTGGGCGAGAACCGGCCCACGCCCGATCCACCGTCCCGATCTCGACCAGTGCCTCACGCTCCATGAATCCGCCATCGATCGCCGAGACGACGTCACCCGCCTCGGCCATGGCGGCTTCGCACGAGTCGATCGCCACCAGCGACGCTCGGGCGAAGGCCTCGGGCGGGATCTCGACCATCGAGAGCTGAAATGCGCCGATCCCGTTCACGTGGACACCCGGCGCGAGCCAGGCCGCGTCGAACACCGGCGTGCTCGAGGTCGTGGCACAGCAGATCACATCGGCCTGGCGGACCGCGCTCTCCACATCGTCGGCGCCAGTCACATCAAGGCCCAATGCATCGGCCATGCGGGAGGAGAAGGCTTCGCGGCGGTCGGCATCACGCCCCACCACCAGCACCCGCCGGATCGGACGCGCGGCGACAACGGCCCGGATCTGCCACTCGGCCTGGGCTCCGGCACCGATCACCGTCAACGTCTCCGCATCGGGACGAGCCAGCAGGCGCGTGCCCACGCCGGAGGCCGCACCGGTGCGCATGGCGGTCACCGCCGCCCCGTCGAGCAGCGCGAGAGGCCGACCCGAGACGGCATCGAACCAGACGACGAGCGCGTGGATCGTGGGAAGGCCCCGCTCGGCGTTCCCCGGCATGACCGTGACGAGCTTCACGCTCGCACCGTCCCCGCCCGTCCGCACGCCGGGCATGAGAAGCAGCGAACCGTCCCCGAGCTCGACGTGCGAGCGAAGGGGTGAGCGATCGCGCCCCGCCGCAACATCCCGGTAGGCGGCCTCCACCGCGTCGAGCAGGTCGGGCATCGGCACTGCGGAGCGGATGCGATCGCCGCTCAGGAAGGGAAGGGCATCGGGCATGGTCATGGGTGGCGCGGTAGAGTTTACGCAGCACGAGGCGCGGCACAGCGCTTGCGTGATGCAGGCGCAAGGAGGATCCATGATCGATAACGTCCGCGACGACCTCGCACGAAAGGCCGATACCACGCGGAGCGAGCTCAACGCACTGACCTCGCTCCTGAAGATGGCCGTCTTCGGCGCCGTGATCGGCGCAATCTACGTCGAGCTGCGCAAGCCGAAGGCCGACCGCACGTGGAACGGGCGCCTGCTGGGGGTCGTGCCCTACGACTTCCGGCTACCGTCCCTGGAGTCGGTGCGCAGCGCCTACTGGAACCCGAAGTCGCCGAAGATCTTCACGCCGCGCCCGCTCGGCGTCGGGTGGGCGGTCAACATCCCCACCCTCCTGCGACGGATGGGCGTGCACCGGGGCTTCACCAAGGGACGCTGAGCGATCCTGCGCTAGGATCGGGAGACCGTGAACTGGTTTCCCATCCTCCTGGTCACCCATATCGCGCTGGCGGTCGCACTCCTGCTGCCGAGCGTCCTGCTGCCGTTCGTGCTGCGCCGTGGAGACGGGCAGGCCGGTCCGCTGACGCGGCTGCTCATGACGGCCCAGGGGACGGGCACGATCATCATCGCCGGCGGCCTGGCCGTCACCGGCGCCGCCATGCTCTGGATCCTGGGGCCGGAGCTGCTGACGCAGCCGTGGCTTCTCGTCGCGCTGAGCCTCTACGCCCTCAATCTCGCGGTCGCGGCGTTCGTGAGCCGGCCGAACCTGCGCCGCCTTGTGGGGCTGCGGGGCGAGACCTCCGACGAGACCTGGGCGCGTCGAGCACGTCGCCAGCGGCGTGTCGCCTACGGCATGGCGGCCGTCATCGGCGTGATCGGCTTCCTGATGAGCACGAAACCGGAACTCTGGTGACCGCGCCGATCAGAACCGCGGCAGCGGCAGGGGTCGGCCCATCACGAAGAAGATCCCGGCCACGATGAGGAACATCGCGATCGCGAAGAAGAGCAGCCAGCGCAGGACTTCCATGGTTCGCGCTCCTGTAGCGGTGAGATGGTCGGCAGCAGACCCCCGCCTGTCGGCGATTCTATCGGCCGCGTCCAGCCCTCCGGGCGAATTCCTTCCATCGCTTTAGAATTCGCAGTGTGACCCTCCGACTCCACGACGCCCGCCGCGGTGGGCTCCACCCGTTCGCGCCGGTCGGCGACCGTCCATCCATCGGCCTGTACGTGTGCGGCGTGACGCCCTACGACACCGGCCACCTCGGCCACGCGTTCACCTACGTCGGCTTCGATGTCCTGCATCGCTACCTCGAGTACCTCGGACATGACGTGACCTACGTCCAGAACCTGACCGACGTCGACGACGACATGCTGCGCAAGGCCCGAGAGACCGGCGAGGACTACCTCGAGCTCGGGAATCGGCACGTGACGACGTTCCTGACCGAGATGGCGGCGCTCAACTGGCTGCCGCCGGATCACTATCCACGCGCAACCGAGCACATCCCGCACATGGTCGAGCTCATCGGCTCGCTGCTGGACAAGGGCATTGCCTACGCCGCCGATGGCAACGTGTTCTTCCACGTGGCTGCCGATCCGTCCTACGGCCAGCTCTCGAAGCTGTCGCTGGCGGAGATGCTGCCGATCGCCAACGAGCGCGGGAACGACCCGAACATGCCCGGCAAGCGCGATCCGCTCGACTTCGTGCTGTGGCAGCGCTCCCTGCCCGATGAGCCCGCCTGGCCGTCACCCTGGGGCGCAGGGCGCCCGGGGTGGCACGTCGAGTGTTCGGCCATGGCGATGGCCTACCTCGGCACGCGGTTCGAGATCCACGGCGGTGGCGGCGACCTGCTCTTCCCGCACCACGAGTCGGAGCTGGCCCAGTCAGAGCACGCCACCGGCGATCGGCCCGCCGTCGCCTTCTGGACGCATGCGGGGATGCTGAGCTATCAGGGCCACAAGATGAGCAAGTCGCTGGGCAACCTCGTGCTCGTGCGCGACCTGCTGTGCACATACCCCGGCGACGCCATCCGCCACTACCTCGTCTCCCAGCACTATCGAACCGAGATCGAGTTCGTCGACGGAGACATCGAGGCATCGGCCGCAGCGGTGGCGCGCCTCCGACAGGCATGTCTGCGGGCGGACGAGTTCGCAGCCAGTGGCGCCGGTCGTGGCTCGCCCCCGGAGGTCGCCGAGCACCGGCGCCGCTTCCTCGCGGCCATGGACGACGATCTCGACACGCCGCGTGCGATGACGGAGCTCGCGGCGCTCGCCGAGCTGGCTCTCGAGAGCGACGAACCGGCAACGGTGGTCGCTGCCGGCGAGGCCGTGACCGAGCTCGGGGGCCGAATCCTCGGCCTGCGCCTGGCCCCGCAGGCCGATGCCGTGAGCGCCAGCACGGCGGCATGAGCGCGAGCGACGGCGAGGACCTCGTCCCCGTCAGCGTCCAGCTCGGCGCGGTGGTGCCGCCGGAGGACCCCGAGGACTGGACGCGGCCGCTGACCTGGGTCGCAGCGCTCGGCATGCTGGCCGGACCGATCACCACGCTCGCCTGGTTCGTGGTCGCGCCGCCGCAGGACGCCGCGCGGGCGATGACTGCCACCTACCTGGTCGGAGCCTTCATCGCCGCGGGAGCGGCGGCGACCGGCGCGACGCAGCTGGGGGCCGCGCGGGCGGGCACCGCGGCACTCGGCTCGGCGCTGTTCGGGGCGCTGGTGGTCGTGGTCATCGGCGTGGTCAGCGCCGGGGAGCGGCAGGTCGGTGTTGCGTCGCCGACCCTCGCCCACGGGGTCGCCGCGGCGATTGGCGGCATCGCCGGGGGTGCCGCCGCCGGAGTGGTGGGCGCGATCGCCGCGCGGCTCAGATCACGGATCGTGCGGTTCGCCCCGGCGCTCGCGGTGGGCGTGGTGGCCGCGATCGCGACCGTGGGCGTGGTGCTGCCCGGCTGATCGCCTCAGCTGATCGGGCCGTCGACCTCGGCCTCGTTGCCGTACAGGAGGCAGGCAGCTTCGTGGTCCGGACCGACGACGACCAGCGCGGGGTCGACCTGGGGGCAGCGATCGAAGGCGACCGGGCATCGCGGATGGAACCGGCAGCCGGCAGGGATGCGCGATGGGTCGGGCGTCTCGCCGCTCAGGATCACCGGGGTGCGTCGCACCGACGGGTCGGGGACGGGCACCACGGACAGGAGCGCGCGGGCGTAGGGATGCTTCGGATCCGACAGCACCTGGCGCGTGGGACCGTGCTCGACGATGCGGCCGAGATACATCACGGCGATCCGGTCCGCGTACGCGGCGACTGTCGAGAGATCATGCGTGATCATCACGATGCCGATCCCCTGCTCCCGGGCCAGCCCCGACAGCAGGTTGAGAATCTCGGCGCGGATGCTGACGTCGAGCATGCTGACCGGCTCATCGGCGACCAGCAGCATCGGCTCCAGGGCAAGTGCGGCGGCGATCACCACGCGCTGGCGTTGCCCGCCCGACATCTCGAACGCGAAGTGGTCGACGTAGGCATCGGGCGGGGTCAGGCCGGCGGAGGTGAGCGCCGTGGCGACGCGCGCGTCGAGGTCTGCGGGTGAAGTTGCCACGCGGTGCACGCGCAGCGGCTCGGCGACGATCTCGCCGACCCGCATCCGCGGGTTGAGCGACTCGTACGGATCCTGGAACACCATCTGTACGCGACGCCGAAGCTTCTGCAGCCCACGGCCGGAGAGTGCGCCCACCTCGTCGCCATCGAGCATGACGCGACCGTCGCTCGGCTGGAGGAGCCCCATGAGGAGATTCCCGGTCGTCGTCTTGCCGCATCCGGACTCGCCGACGATGGCGAGGACCTCGCCCGCACGGAGCTCGAACGAGATGCCATCCACGGCGCGCACCGGCGGCACGGCACGCCGCCTGACGACGTCGCTGAGCGTGGCACGGCCCGGGAACTCCTTCGTCAGCCCCTCGACCCGCAGCAGCGGCTCGGTCACGATCGTTCCTCCCCGGGGTCGAGCAGGAAGCACGCGGCACGGCCCCCGGCAGCCGGGTAGTCGGCCGGTCGCTCGCCCCGGCAGCGGTCGAAGGCATGCGGGCAGCGTGGCGCGAAACGGCACCCGGGCGGCATGTCGTCGATGCGCGGCGGCGACCCTGAGATGCCGCGCAGCGGACGATCCGGATGCGCAAGGTCAGGGAACGACTGCAGCAGCTCCTGGGTATAGGGATGCTGCGGCTCGCGGAACAGCGTGGTGGCTTTGTTTTCCTCGGCGATGCCGCCGCCATACATCACGACCACGCGATCGCACACCTGGGCCACGACGCCGAGGTCGTGCGTCACGACGATGATGCCGGTCCCGAAGTCGCGCGCGATCCCCCCGAGCAGCTCGAGGATCTGCGCCTGGATCATCACGTCGAGTGCCGTCGTTGGCTCGTCCGCCACGATGACGTCCGGATCGCAGGAAAGCGCCAGCGCGATCATCGCCCGCTGGCGCATGCCGCCCGAGTAGGTGTGCGGGTACTCGTTCGCGCGACGCCGCCCGATCCCCACCCGCTCGAGCAGCTCGGCGGCCTGGTCGGCCGCCTCGCTCTTCGTGGTCGCGGGTGAATGGAGACGCACCGCCTCGGCGATCTGGTCCCCGACGGTCCGGACCGGGTTGAGGGCGTTCATCGCGCCCTGGAACACCATGGAGAGTCGGGTCCAGCGGAAGGATCGCAGCGCCGGCCCGTCGAGGCCCAGCAGGTCGTCCCCGTCGAACCACACGCTCCCCGACACGATGCGCCCTCCGGGCGGCAGCAGCCGAAGCACCCCGAGGACCGTCGTCGTCTTGCCACAGCCCGATTCGCCGACGAGCCCCAGCGTCTCCCCACGGTTGAGGTCGAAGCTCACGCGCTCCACGGCCAGCTTCGGTCCGGCTGGCGTGTCGAACTCGATCGAGAGGTCGCGGACGCGGAGGATCGGCGTCGCATCGGCCGCGCTGCCGGGCATGGCGAGCGTCGGCGCGTCGAGCGCCGGGACGTCGCGGCCCCGCGCAACGTCCGACCCGGCCGCCTCGAGGTGATGGCGCTTGAGCCGCGGGTTGAGCGCATCCTCGAGGGCGGTGCCGAGGAGCGTCGTTCCCAGGACGACCCACACGATGGCGAAGCCCGGCGGCAGGAGCGCCCACCACGCCCCCGCGGTCACGGCGCCACGACTGAAGGCGAAGTTCAGCATCTGGCCCCAGCTGATCACCGTCGGATCGCCGAGGCCGAGGAAGGCGAGGGTCGACTCAGAGAGGATGGCGAGGCTGATGACCAGGACCATGTTCGCCAGCATCAGCGGTAGCACGGCCGGCAGGATGTGACGCCGCAAGATGTGGGTGTCTCCCGCCCCGATCGCGCGGGCGCGCATGACGTACTTGCGCTCGCGAACCGTCAGCGCCTGGGACCGCACGAGTCGCGCGGTCGTGGTCCAGCCCAACACGCCGATGACGAAGATGATCGTGCCCAGGGACGGCCCGATGATGGCGACCAGCACGATCTGCAGCGCCAGGTCGGGGATCACCAGGAAGAAGTCGGTGATGCGCATGAGCAGCGAGCCGACCCACCCGCCCCGGTAGCCGGCCACGATGCCCACCAGGCCGCCGATGAAGAGGGCGATCGCAGCGGCGGCGAACCCGACGATCAGCGAGACCCTCGCGCCGTAGAGCAGCGAGGAGAAGACGTCCTTGCCGCCGTCGTCAGTGCCCAGCAGGTGCTCGGCCGACGGCTTCTGGTAGATATCGAGAATGGTGACACGCGCGTATTCGTACGGGTCGTAGGGCGCCAGGACCGGGGCCGCGACCGCCACGAACACCGCCACCAGGAGCATCACCGCCCCGATCATGCCCATCCGGTGACGCAGGAACTGCCGCAGGGCGCCACGCGGCTCGACGCTCGGTGGAGCCGTTGCCTCGATCAGGACGGTCATCGGCTCACGCCTCGCTCACTCGCGGATCAAGCCAGCCGTAGACGAGCTCCGCGATGAGGTTGGCGATCACCACCGCAACGGCAATGAGCAGGAAGGCACCCTGGAGCACGGGGAAGTCGCGGTCGCCCACGGCGCTCACGGTGAGTGCACCGAGTCCCGGCCACGAATAGACCGCCTCGACCTGGATCGCGCCGGACACGGTGAATCCCAGGTTCAGCGCGATGAGGGTCACCATCGGCAGGAAGGCGTTGCGCAACGCGTGGTGGCGGATGATGCGATACGTGGAGAGGCCCTTGGCGCGCGCGGTGAGGATGTAGTCCTCGCCGAAGACGTCGAGCACGCTGCTGCGCATGATGATCATGTACTCGCCCAGCAGAACGAGCGTGAGGGTCAGCGTCGGGAGGATGAGGTGGCGACCGACGTCGATCGCGACGTCGAGCGGGGATTCGAAGCCGGCGCCGATGGTGATTCGTCCTGCCGTGGGCAGCCCGAACCAGTTCGCACCGATGATGAGCAGGATGATGCCGAGGAAGAACGTCGGCAGCGACCACATGAACAGGCTGAAGGTGAGGGCACTGACGTCGAGGGCGCGCCCCCGGCGCCACGCCGCAAACAGACCGAGGCCGGCACCGAACACGATGGCCAGGAACTGGGAGGGCACGATCAACCACAGCGTGTTGCCCAACGCCTGGCCGATGAGGTCACTGACCGGCTGATCGCGGAACGCATAGCTGGTTCCGAGGTCGCCCCGGCTGAGCGCCCCGAAGTAGGCGACGTACTGGGTGTCGAACGGGTTGCCGCCCTCGAGGTTGAGGAACATCGGCTTGTCGATCCCGAACCGCTCGCGGAGGGCCTCCACGGCGGCCGGGTTCAGGCGAGGGTCGCGCAGCCCGGACTTCGCCGGGTCGCCGGGCAGGACCCGGAACAGCACGAAGTTGAACGTGATGACCACGAAGAT
>JAGXHP010000100.1 GCA_024636135.1 Chloroflexota bacterium | reverse complement strand
GGTGGCCGGGGTGGCGAGGTCGTGTGCCAGGTCGCTGGCCGCACGACGACGCAGGATCTCGGATTGCTCGAGCCGCTCGGCCATGCCGTTGAAGGCCTGCGCCAGCTCCGCCGACTCGGCGTCCGCGCCTCCCCGAGCGCGCGCAGTCAGGTCCCCGCCACCGAGGCGGCGGGCGGCGCCGGCGACATCGCGCAGGGGCCGGGTCATGCGATTCGCACCGACCGTCGCGGCAAGCAACAGCGCCACCACGGCGACCACCCCGGTCACCAGCAGTGCCGAGTTGAAGGCCCGCACGATCGGAGCCGCCGCACTCGGCAGGTCGATCTCGAGCGAGCCACCTCCGACGTCCTCGGACAGGGCCGTCGTGAACGTCTGGGGTTCCGCGTTCGGCGCCAGGCGGCCAGCCGCGAACAGCACCGTGCCGTCCCCGTCCACGACTCGGACGCGTCCGCGCGTCTGGTCGGCGACCCGCTCGACGAGCCGCTGCATGCCCCGACCGTCCACACCGCGTTGCAGGCCCTCCTCCACCAGCGCACCGACGAGATTCAGGCGCTCCTGGTCCCGCGGCCCGAGGGTCTCGTCCAGTGATCGAGATGCGGCCCGGTTGACGACGAATCCGGCGAGCAGCAGCACGACCACCACGACCACGGCCAACAGCGCGGCGAGGCGGACGGCGAGAGGCCAGCCGCGCGTCACGGCACCGGGTCCACGTTCGCGACGAGCCGATATCCCGTGGCCGGAACCGTCTCGATCAGCCACGGCTCACCCGCGTCGTCCCCGACCTTGCGCCGGATGTTCGCCACGTGGACGTCCACGACCCGCTCGAAGACCTCGTCCGGCCGGCGCGCCACGACGTCGAGGAGCTGCTGTCGAGCGAGGACGGCCCCCGGTCTCGCGGCCAGCGCCACCAGCAGGGCGCTCTCGCCGGGCGTCAGCCGGCCCGGCTCCCCACCGGCAACGGTGAAGCGACGCGAGCCCGGGTCGAGCACCAGCCGTCCGCGGTCGAGGCTGATGATCGGCGGGGGCGCATCGACCGCCGCTCCCCGGGACCGGCGGAGGATGGCGGCGACGCGCGCGGTGAGCTCGTGCGGGTTGAACGGCTTGGGCAGGTAGTCATCGGCCCCGGCGCGCAGGCCAGCGATGCGCTCGGCGTCGCTGCGCTTGGCGGACGTGATGAGCACCGGGACGTCGCCCGCATCGCGCAGCGCCTCGAGGACGGTCTCGCCCTGCATGCCGGGGAGCATGAGATCGAGGATGACGAGGTCGGCACCGTCCCGGTCGAACGCGGCCAGTGCGGTCGGCCCGTCGCCCGCATCGGCCACAGCATGGCCGTCACGTTCCAGGTACAGGCGGAGCAGCGAGCGCAGCTGCGGCTCGTCCTCGACCACCAGGATTCGTGCTCCCATGGCCGGCATGCTACGCGGCGCCGATTCAGGCGATGTGAAGACTGACGCCGGTGATCTTGGCGCGATCTTCATCGGCGATCGCCAATGTGAGGCTCATCAACCCGATACCGCCCTCATCAACCCACATCAGTGAGGTATGCAATGCGACTGACCAAGACACTCGGCTTCGCCGGAGCCCTCGTGCTTTCCGCCGTCCTCGGCGGAACGCTCATCGGCTCGACCCTGGCCACCGATGACGCCACCACGGACGCGGCGGCAGGTGGCGAGTACTGCGACACCTTCATGGACGCGCTGGCCTCCGAGCTCGGCACCGATCGCGCGGGCCTCGTGACCGCGGGACAGTCTGCGGCCAACACCGCCATCGACGCGGCCGTCTCCGCGGGCGATCTCACGGAGGAGCGGGCCACCGCGCTTCGCGAGCGGATCGACTCCTACGACGGTGAGGGCTGCGGTCTCTTCGGCCGCGGGTTCGCGCGCGGATTCCATGCCGGGGTGGAGCGCGGCATCGATCGCGGCTTCCTCCGCGGTGACGTGTTCGAGGCCGCGGCAGCTGCCCTCGATCTCGAGAGTGCCGACCTGATCGCGCAGGCACGTGATGCGGGCTCACTCGAAGCCCTTGCCGAGACGCAGGGAGTGGCCTATGACGACGTCAAGACTGCCGTGACTGCTGCGGTGCAGGCTGACCTCGATGCCGCCGTCGCCGAGGGCATGGACCAGGCGCGCGCCGATGCGGCGATCGAGCACCTCACCACCTGGCTCGACAACGGTGGCGAGTTCGACGGTCGCGGACCAGGCGGCTTCGGCCACGGCCGCGGACATCACGGCACTGAGGACGGCGCCGAGGACACCGGAGCGTAGTCCAACGGCCACTGGCCTAACCCCAGGGCGCCGGATCTCTCGTGGGTCCGGCGCCTTCGCCGTGTCCGGGACCACGCTAGGCTGTGTGCATGACGAAGATCGGCTACGCCGCGATGCTCGAGCAGTTCCACCCCACTGACCTCCTCGATTGGGCCGAGCAGTCCGAGGCCGCCGGCTTCGATGCCGGCTTCCAGGTCAGCGAGCACTTTCACCCGTGGACGCCGCAGCAGGGACAATCCGCATTCGCGTGGAGCTTCATGGGCGCCCTCGGGCAGCGCACGACGCTCCCGTTCGGAACGGCGGTCACCTGCCCCGGCTTCCGCTACCACCCCGCGGTGATCGCCCATGCTGCCGCCACGCTGGGCGCGATGTACCCGGGCCGCTTCTGGCTGGGGCTCGGCGCGGGAGAGGCGCTGAACGAGCATGTCATCGGCGGCGAGTGGCCGGAGATCGGCGAGCGCAGCCGGATGATGTTCGAGAGCATCGAGATCATCAGCAAGCTGTTCAGCGGCAAGGTCGTCAAGCACGACGGTGACTACTTCACCCTGGAATCGGCGCGCCTCTACACGATCCCCGAGCAGCCGGTGCCGATCTACGTTGCCACCGCCGGCCCGGTGAATGCGAAGCGCACCGGCAAGTTCGCGGACGGGATCATCACCGTCGGTGCCGCCGACGAGAAGATCGCGATGCTGTGGGACAAGTTCCGCGAGGGCGCCAAGGAGGCGGGCAAGGACGCATCGGCCATGCGAACCCAGCTCCAGATCCACATCAGCTGGGCGCCGACGCAGGGCGAGGCCGAAGAGAACGCCGTCAAGGAATGGCCGAACGGCGGCATGCCGTTCCCGAAGCAGGACATCAAGAACCCCGAGGACTTCGCGAACATCGCGAAGCTGGTGCGGATCGAGAACTTCAAGGACCGGATGCTGATCAGCGCAGACCTCGAGGAGCACACGGCGCAGATCCAGAAGTTCGTCGACATGGGCTTCGATGAGGTCTATCTCCACAACGTCGGTCGCGACCAGGCCTCGTTCATCTCGACCTTCGGGGAGAAGGTGCTCCCGAACCTCAAGCTCGACTGAGGCCGATGGACCTCGTCGTCCTCGAGACCGACCGGCTGACCCTGCGCCGATTCACCGAGGCGGACGCGGATCTGCTCACGGAGCTCGACAGCGACCCGGAGGTGACGTTCCACATCACCGGCGGCATCCCCGAGTTCGACGACGAGATGCTGCTGCATTGGCTCGCGAACTACGAGCGGTGGCCGGGCTACGGCTTCTTCGCGGCGATCGAGAAAGACAGCGGGGAGTTCATCGGCTGGTTCCACCTGCGGCCGGAGGCCGACGATGACGCCGTGCCCGAGCTCGGCTATCGGCTCAGGAAGGCCGCCTGGGGCAGGGGGTATGCGACGGAAGGCTCGCGCGCCCTGGTCGACAAAGCATTCGGCGACCTGGGAGCCAGGCGCGTGACGGCCTTCACGCTCGCGATCCATGGCGCTTCACGTCGGGTGATGGAGAAGTCCGGGCTGCGCTTCATCCGCCTCTTCCACGGCGACTGGCCGTACTCGATTCCCGGCGACGAGCATGGAGACGTCGAGTACGCGATCACTCGCGAGGAGTGGGAGGGGGATCGTCGGCGAGCCGAACTCGACGGAACGTGACGTACAGCGCCAGGTCGTAGACGATCTTCAAGCCGCCGGCGACCAGGAATGGAATGCCGGCCGCCATCCCCATCGACGCCGATGCGAGCGCGGGGCCGGCGGGCCGCACCACGTGCCGAGCGGCATTCGTGTATGCCGCCGCCGCGGTTCGCTCGGCCGGATCGACCAGCGCCGCCAGGTAGGCCTGCCGCGCCGGTACGTCCATCTGTGACAGAGCGGAACGGGCCATGAGCAGCAGTGCCGCCACCAGGAAGCTCGGCGCGAACGGGACGAGGGCCAGGAGCACGTTGGATGGAAGGTGGGTGAAGACCATCGTGTTCAGCAGGCCGATGCGGCTGCCGAGCCATCCGGCGAGGACGGAGGAGCCCGCCTGGAGCAACCCCACGGCGAAGAAGACGAGCCCCATGACCTCGGCGGTCGCGCCGAACTGGCGGCCAAACCAGAAGACCATGAAGGTCTGCACGATGAACCCCCCGGCGAAGGCATCCAGCGCGAAGAGCGCCGAAAGACGCTGGACCGTGCCGCGTGAGCGCTGAAGGCCGCGGGCGGCCGGGTCCGGGGTGCGCTCGACCTCGACCGCCGTAGAGAGCCTCATGGCGAGCAGGACGCAGGCCGCCGCGCCGATCGGCATGAGGAGCAGCCAGCGCTGGTCGGGTGGAAGCCCGGGCAGGATCTCGCGCAGTGCCGTCGGGCCACCGGCAGCGAGCGCTCCAACGGCACCCGCCAGGTAGGCGACCGCGTTGTATCGGCCGTACACCCGTGCGCGCTCGGTGGCGGGCGTCGACGACAGCATCGCCTGCTCGACGCTCGTGATCGGCCCGGATTCGTTCGGATCCGTCGACAGGGTGCCGGTGAGCGCGGCCAGGATCAGCAGCGGCACGCTGCCCGTCAGGGCGAAGACCGTGCCGGCCACTCCCATGAGCAGCAGGAGTGCCGTATACGTGCGACGACGGCCGAAGCGTTCTCCCCAGCGGCCGACCGCCAGGGCCGAGATTGCCATGCCGAGCAGCATCGCCGTGAAGACCGCGCCGACCGACGCCGCGTCGAGCCCCGTGGTGGCGAGCGAGGCGCCGATGAGGATGCTGCTGAACCCGTAGAGGAAGGCCCGGACCGCCTGGACCGAGAAGATCAGCCGGACGTCCGACACGGACGCCTACTCGGTGGCTTCGAAGACGGCTGCGATCCCCTGTCCGACGCCGATGCACATCGTGGCCAACCCGTAGCGAGCGCCACGGCGACGCATCTCGTGCGCCAGGGTCGCCGCCAGGCGGGCACCGGATGCACCGAGCGGATGCCCGATGGCGATCGCCCCGCCGTTGACGTTGGTCTTCTCCGGGTCGAGGCCCAGCTCGCGCATGACCGGGACCGCCTGCGCGGCGAAGGCCTCGTTGAGCTCCACGAGGTCCAGGTCGGCGACGGTCAATCCCGCACGCTCGAGAGCGCGGCGCGACGCGGGAATCGGCCCGAGGCCCATGGTCGCCGGATCGACGCCGGCCACGGCGGACGAGACGAGCCGCGCGATCGGGCGCATCCCGAGCTCGCGGGCGCGGGACTCGCTCATCACGAGCAGGGCCGCCGCGCCATCATTGATGCCCGACGAGTTGCCCGCCGTGACCGATCCCAACGCGTCGCGCTTGAAGGCCGGCCTGAGCTTCGCGAGCGAATCGAGCGTGGCGTCCGGCCGCGGATGCTCGTCAGTGTCGAAGATTCGGGTCGCCTTCCCGTCGGGGACTTCGATCGGGACAATCTCGTCGGCGAAACGGCCGGCGTCGTGCGCCGCCTTCCAACGCTGCTGCGACCCGACGGCAAAGGCATCCTGGTCGGTGCGACTGACGCCGATGCGCTCCACGACGTTCTCGGCGGTCTCGCCCATCGAGTACGGGTAATGGGCATCGGCAAGGCGTGGGTTCGTGAAGCGCCAGCCGAGGGTCGTGTCGAACAACTGCTGCTCGCCGCGCGGGAACGCGGCCGATGGCTTGGCCATGACCAACGGCGCGCGCGTCATCGATTCGACGCCACCGGCCACGAAGACCGACCCGTCACCGTATGCGATGGCGTGCGCCGCGGTGATGACGGCCTGGAGCCCGGAACCGCATAGGCGGTTGACCGTCTGACCGGGCACCTCGACGGGCAGTCCGGCCAGCAGCGCCGCCATGCGGCCCACGTTGCGGTTGTCCTCGCCCGCCTGGTTCGCCGCGCCAAGGATCACGTCGTCGATGCTTGCCGGGTCGACGCCCGTCCGCTCGACCAGTGCACGAATGACGTGGGCGGCCATGTCATCGGGCCGCGTGTCCTTCAGGGCACCGCCATAGCGACCGAACGGGGTGCGCAGGCCATCGACGATGACCGGGGTGCGGTCCGCGGAACGATTCATCACGCGGATGCTACCGCGCCACGACGACGCCTGCGATCAGTAGCTCGGTGGCGTGATCACGAACAGGATGCGGGCGGTGCCGGGCCCCGGGTTCTGGTTCCGGTGCGGAACGCGGCTCGAGTAGCGAATCGCGTCGCCGGACTCCAGGCGGTGCTGTTCGGCGCCAACCCACAGGTCGAGCGAACCCTCGAGCACGATCAGCAGCTCCTCGTCCGATTCGTGGCTGTACGCCTCGGCGCCGGTCCCTCCTCCCGGCTCGACGACCGAGAGAATCGCCTGAAGCCGGCCACCGCTGCCGTCGGTGAGGAACTCGTCGCGTGCGTCAAGGCCCGGATACGTCACCACCCGTCGCTCGGCTGCCCGAACGAGCTGACCGTGGGGCCCGACATCGTCGAGAAGCACCCCGATCGAGGTGCCGAGTGCGACGGCGATGCGCCGCAGCGTGGCGATGGACGGGCTGGCGATGTCTCGCTCGACCTGGGATAGGAAGCTCTCGGTCACTCCGGCCTCCTCGGCCACCTGGCGCAGCGTCAGCTCTCGCTGGCGACGGACCGAGCGGAGCGTGGCGCCGATCATCGCCTCCTGGTCAGGCATGGACAGCAGTCTAAAGGATCGCTTCAGGCTGGCAAGGTTGACCGGAAGCGAGGAGCGCCGATAGCATCGGCGAACTGTACCTCCGCTTTAGGACGCCGATGCCACACGAGACGCTCCCCGAACCGGGACACCACCGCAGCTGGTGGCTGCGCGAGGCGCTCGCGGCGGAGGAGGATGGGCCACCGGCTCCGCCGCTGACCGGCCCGATCGAGTGCGATGTCGCCATTGTCGGCGGCGGGTACACCGGCATGTGGACTGCCTACGATCTGCTCGAGCGGTCGCCGGATGCACGAGTCGTGATCCTCGAGCAGGACATCTGCGGGGGCGGCCCCAGCGGCCGCAACGGTGGATTCGTCCATGGCTGGTGGGACCAGCTGCCGCTCCTTGCCGACCTCCATGGCGAGGGCGCCGCGGTCGAGCTGGCGCGCGCCTCCGAGGACGCTGTGAACCGCATCGGCGAGTTCTGCACGCGCCATGACGTCGATGCGTGGTTCGTGCCGGCCGGCTACCTCCAGGTCAGCGCGTCGCCTGCCCAGGACGACTCGTGGGCCACGGCCGCCCGCGTGTGCCGCGAGCTGGGCGTCGAAGACCGATATCTGCCGGTCAGCGCCGCGGAAGTCCAGTCTCGTTGCGCCTCGCCGAGATTCCGCGACGGCGTCGTGATGCCGGGCGGCGCCACGGTCCAGCCGGCGCTGCTCGCCCGTGGCCTGCGCCGGGTCCTGCTCGACCGGGGCGCGGTCATCCACGAGGGCACCACGGTCCGACGGATGCGCGCCGGGACGCCGGTCGTGCTCGAGACCGAGCACGGGTCGGTCCGCGCACCGCAGGTGGTCCTGGGGTTGAACGCGTGGGCCGCCGGCTGGGCCGGCTTCCGGACCCGCCTGATGACATGGGGCAGCTACATCGTCCTGACCGAGCCGATCCCCGATCGGCTCCGGGAGCTCGGCTGGACCGGTGGCGAGGCCATCACCGATTCGCGCTTCACGGTCAGCTACTTCCGAACGACCCGCGATGGGCGCATCGCCTTCGGCGCCGGTGTCGGCGCCGCCGGCTTCGGTGGCGTCATCGGGCGGAGCTTCAGCGCCGATCGCACGGCCGTCGCCCGGGCCGCAGCGGGCTTCCGCCACTTGTTCCCGATGCTCGCCGATGTCCGAATCGCGGACGCCTGGGGTGGCCCGATCGACATCTCCTCCGATCGACTGCCGGCCATCGGCTCGATGCACGGTGGCCGCGTCCACTACGCCCACGGCTATTCGGGCAACGGGGTGGGGCCATCCCGCCTGGCCGGCCGCGTGCTCGCCGCCCTGGCCGACGGCGGCACGGACCCGGTGGCTCGCCTCCCCATCGTCGGAGCGCCCAAGCGGCCATTCCCACCGGAGCCGTTCCGATACGTCGGCGCCCGGATGATCCGCGAGGCACTCGTCCGCAAGGACGAGGCCGAGCAGCACGGCCGACGACCCGGGCTCGTGGTGCGCGCCGTCTCCCGGGTCCCCCGCCTGTTGGGATACCGCTTCGGCCATTGACATCGACTGAAGGATTGCTTCAGCAGTCTTGACCGGTTCCCTCCTCCGATTTACGATCTGGCCTTGAGCAACACTTCAGGGTACGAAACACCGGGATCGGGAATGGCAGGAGGGCAATCGAGCATGCGAGTCTCAGCGCTGACGCGTTTCCTGGGGCTGTCGATGGCCCTCGGGCTGATTTTGGCGGCATGCGGCACTCAGGGCGGCGGCTCGCCAGGGGCCTCGTCCGGCGGTGTCGAGTCGCAGGCACCGGAGCCCAACGAGCTCGCCATCCTCGAGTGGAGCGGGTACGAGGCCGAAGACTTCTGGACCGACTTCGCCCAGGCACATCCCGACACCGAGGTCACCTTCGAGTTCGGCGACACCGACGCGAACATCCTGGCCCTGATGCAGGGCGGCAGCCAGGCGGACGTCTTCCACTTCTACACCGGCTGGCAGCAGTTCTACGTCGACGCCGGGCTGGTGCGCGAGATCGACACGAGCAAGCTGTCGAATTGGGACGCGGTCCCCGACGCCTATAAGGAGCTCGGGCAGATCGACGGCAAGCAGTACTTCCTTCCATGGGACTGGGGCTTCACCTCGATCCTCTACAACACCGAGCACGTCCCCGAGGTGACGAGCTGGGACGTCCTCATGGATCCTGCCTACGAGGGACACGTCTCGATGTGGAACGACGGCCCGGCGGCCGTGGCCGTCTCGTCCTACATCAATGGTTGGGACGAGACGAACCTGACCGATGAGCAGCTGGCCGAGATCGAGGCCGACTGGATCGCCCAGAAGCCGCTCAACGCCTTCTACTGGTCGGGCGAGTACACGGACCTGTGCCCGGCTGTCCAGGACGGGACGGTGTGGGTCGCCTACGCGTGGCAGGGCTGCTACGCCACCGCCCTCGCGGCCGGCGACCCTGTCGCCTATGCAACCCCCGAGGAGGGACGCAACTCGTGGTTCGGCCTCTACGGCATCAGCGCCGACACGGACAGTTACGAGCTGGCGCTCGAGTTCCTCGACATGAAGCTGGCCGAGACGACCTGCGCAAACGCGGTGAGTCTGTTCTATTACGGCTGCGCCAACGGCGACGTGATGGCGGCCATCGACGATCCGGTCCTGATCGAGGCGTTCGCGATCAACGACCCGAGCATCCTCGAATCGACCAACTTCACGCCGCTCGTGACCGAGGAGCAGCGGACGGCATGGACCGCCATGTGGGAGCGGGTCCAGGCCGAGTAAGCGAACGCGCAGGAGCGCGGGCCGGACGCCGATGCTGGGTCGCCGCGGAACCCTCCCGTTCCTGGCTGGTCCGCCGGCGCTGTGGCTCGCGCTCTTCTTCGTCGTCCCCCTGCTGCTGATCGCGGCATTCAGCCTCCGGGCGGGGTCCGGTGCCGTCGGGCCGGCCGGCGCCTGGGTGCCATCGATCGAGCACTATCAGCAGGTGTTCGGGACGCCGGCGTTCCTCCGCCTCCTCGGCCTCTCCGTGGCCACCGCCGTCGGCATCGCGACGCTCGCCACGCTCCTCGCCTACCCCGTGGCGTACTATCTCACCTTCCGCGCCGGCACCCGCGCGACGCTGTACCTCACCCTGCTCCTGATCCCCTTCGCGGTGAGCTACCTGCTGCGGGTCATGGCCTGGAAGCTCATGCTCGGCCCGGATGGTGGAATCAACTCGCTGCTCCAGGGCCTCGGGCTGACCAGCGAGCCGCTGGGACTGCTCCTGTACAGCCGTCCGGCCGTGATTGTGACGCTGGTGTACGTCTGGGTGCCGTTCGCTGCCCTGCCGATCTACGCGGCAATGCAGCGGATCGATCGCAGCCACCTCGAGGCCGCCGCCGACCTCGGGGCGGGGCCCTGGGCCCGCTTCTGGCGCGTGACCGTGCCGCTGAGCCTGCCGGGCGCGCTCGCGACCTTCTTCATGGTCTTCATCCCAACCGTCGGCGAGTACGTCACGCCGGCCCTCGTGGGAGGCACCGACGGAATCATGTACGGCAACATCATCCTCGGCTTCTTCACGCGGTCGGCGAACTGGCCGCTGGGATCGGCGATGGCGATGATCATGCTGGTGCTGACGCTGCTGCTCGTGGTCGTTGCCCTCCGCATCGTGGACCTCCGGCGGGTCTCACTGTGACCGCCCGACCCGTCACGCGGCGCATCGGCGTGGGGCGCACGGCCGTCCCGCTTCGCGGCTTCTACCTCGGCATGCTGTTCCTGCTGTACCTGCCGATCGGAATCCTCTTCGTCTTCTCGTTCAACGCCGGCACGACGCTGCGCTTCCCGATCGAGGCGCTCACCCTCGACTGGTACGCGGAGGTCATCGGCAACGGGCCGATGCTGGCGGCGGCGCGCAACAGCCTCCTGGTGGGCGCAGGTTCGGCCACCGCCGCGACGATCATCGGTCTGCTGGTTTCGACGGCGGTGCTGCGCTTCCGCTTCCGCGGCCGCGGCGCCCTGCTGGCGCTGGCCGGCCTGCCGCTCATCGTGCCGTTCGTGGTCATGGGGGTCGCCTTCTTCCTGCTCTTCGTCGCGGTCGACCTGCCGCGATCGCTGCTGAGCGTCGCCATCGGCCACACGATCATCGCCACGCCGTACGCGACTCTGATCCAGCTCGCGCGCCTCTCCGGACTCGACCCGGCGCTCGAGGACGCCGCCATGGACCTCGGGGCCACCTACCCGGCCACGCTCCGGCGGGTCGTCCTGCCGCTCATGGGACCGACCGTGGTGGCGGCCTGGCTCACCAGCTTCATCGTGTCCTTCGACGAGATTGCGGTCGCGATCTTCCTGGTTGGCGGCGATCCGACGTTTCCCGTATTCCTGTACGGCCAGGTCCGCTTCGCCCAGCGCCTTCCCGTGCTGATTGCCATGGCCGTGCTGCTCATGATCGGGACGGTGGCCCTCACGCTCGTCGCCCTGCGCCTGCGTACAAAGGAGTGAGATGACCGACGCAGAGCTTCACAACGTCGACGCCTGGCGGGGTCCGAGCGCATCGCAGGCCGCTGGCATGACCCTCTCCGCCGCCCGCCGCGCCATCGACGCCGTCGAGAGAATCGCCACCGAGATGCGCGTGGCAATGAGCGTGGCGATCGTGGACAGCGGAGACCAGCTCGTGGCATTCGTGCGGATGGACGCCGCCGATCTGGTGGGCATCGGCCTCGCGCGCGACAAGGCGTTCACCGCGCTGGTGAACCGGATGCCGACGCGCGACCTTGGCCCGCTCGCGCAGCCCGGGGCCGAGTTCTACGGGTACGACTCGCTCGCGGCAGGACGCATGGTCGTCTTCGCCGGCGGGATGCCGATTGAGCGCAACGGCGTGCTCATCGGCGCCATCGGCGTCAGCGGGGGAAGCTCAGACGAGGATCAGCGCGCCGCGGAGGCCGGCGTCGCCTCGTTCGGCTGAGCTCGCCGGGCGTCCGGGTGAGTGGACGCCACCGCCGACAGGAGCTCCTTGGATGCGGCGGCCACCGCCACCACGGCCTCGCTGAACGCCTCCTGGTTGGCGGCCGACGGGGTGCGATAGCCGCTCACCTTGCGGACGAACTGGAGGGCTGCGGCGGCGATCTCATCGTCGGTGGCCGGGACGGCACCGGTTCTCAGGGTCTTGATGCTTCGACACATGCGCGCAGTTTACGCCTCGACCAGCAGCTCCTCGAGCGACCCGATGATCCGGTCGGCAGCGGACACGTCGGTCTCGGCGTACTGCGGCACGCCGATGCAGGCGAGCCCCGCGGCCTTTGCGGCCGCGACCCCCGACGCCGAGTCCTCGAGCGCGATCGTCTCGTCGGGGGAAACGCCGAGGCGCTCGCAAGCGAGGAGGTAGATGTCGGGGTCGGGCTTGGCGTGCTCGACGTCGTCAGAGGTGACGATCGCGTCGAATACCTCGGTCAGGCCGGCACTCGCCAGCGCCGAGTCCACGAGCCGGCGCGGCGAGTTCGACGCCAGCCCGAGCCGCACGTCGTCGAGCTCCCGCAGTCGTTCCACGAGCTCGACCGCGCCGGGACGGGCATCGACCGCGCGCTGCACGCGGTCGTGCATGAGCTCGATCATCTCGTCCACCAGCTCGAGGCCCCGCTCCTGCGATCCACCCAGGCGCTTCGCGAAGTACGCCCCGGTGATGGCGCGGTTGGTGCCGATGACGGCCAGCTTGTCGTCCCACGTGAACTCGTCCCCGTGGCGCGCGAAGAGCTCGACCTCGGACTCGTGCCACAGGGTCTCGGTGTCGAGCAGAAGCCCGTCCATGTCGAACACGACGGCCCGATACCGGCCCGAGAGGGGCATCAGGACCGTGCTGCGAACAGCGATCCGCCGCGATCGGCGAGCGCACGCAACAACGGCGCGATCCGATAGCGGCCGTCGGGAACGGATGCGTTGAGCGCTTCGAGCGTGTGAACGACCGACGTGAGGCCGATGCGCTCGCCCCAGGCGAGCGGACCCTCGGGCCAGTTCGTGGCCAGCTGCATCGCGGTGTCGATCGCCTCGGGCGACGCCACGCGGTCGGCGACGGCCGATACGGCCTCGTTGACGATGACCGCCAGGATTCTCGCCTCGATCTGCGCCGCGTCGATCTGCGCGATGCGCGGCCCACCGCCGACCGCCGGGGCCAGCGCCGTCCACGGCCCGCCGCGCGTCCCGTCATCGGCGTAGTCGTAGTAGCCGGCGCCCGTCTTGCGTCCGAGACGGCCCGCGTCCGCCACTCGCCGCTGTACCAGGCAGGGCCGGTAGCGAGGCTCGCCGTAGAAGCCTTCGAAGATCGCCGTTCCGGCCGCAAGGTTGACATCCGTCCCGACCACGTCCGCCAGCTCGAAGGGTCCGAGCCGGAACCCGATGCCGCGCATGGCCTCGTCGATGGCGACGATGTCGGCGGCCCCGGACTCGAGGATGCGGCACGCCTCGAGGTAGTAGGCCCGCTGCACCCGGTTGACGATGAATCCGGGCGAGTCCGCGGACACGACCGGCGTCTTCCCGAGCAGCCGCGCCAGGAGGGCAATGTCGTCGGCCACAGCCGGAGCCGTCCTCGGTCCGGGGATCACCTCGACCAGCGCCATGAGCGGCACCGGGTTGAAGAAATGCATGCCGATGACCTGCTCCGGGCGGGTCGTCGCGCTCGCGATCCGCACCACGGGCAGCGAGCTCGTGTTGGTGGCGAGGATCGTCGTCGCGGCGCCCACCGCATCCAGGCGCCGAAATGCGTCGCGCTTGAGCTCGAGGTCCTCGGGAACGGCCTCGATGATCACCTCGGCCGCGGCGAGTCCCTCGAGGAGGGAGGAGGCCTGCAGCCGCGCAACCGCGGACGCGCATTCCGCCTCGGTCAGCTGACCCTTCTCAACCTTGCGCGCCAGGAAGCCCCCGATGCGATCGAGCGCCCGCTCGGTCGCGCCGCTGATGGGATCGTGGATCAGCACATCCAGTCCGGCCTCGGCGGCCACCTGGGCGATGCCGGCACCCATCGTCCCGGCGCCGAGCACGCCGATCGTGCGGATCTCGTTCATCGGCCGCCGAACTCCGGATCGCGCTTCTCCGAAAAGGCGGCAACGCCCTCTGCGTGGTCCGCTCCCCGACCCGCAACTTCCTGCAGGGCCGCCTCCGCGGCGAGGCTGGCGGCCAGGGTGTCGTCCTCTGCGGCATTCACCAGTCGCTTGGTGAGGCCCATGGCGGCGGTGGGCCCCGCCGCCAGCCGCTCGGCGAGAGCCCGCGTCGCTGCGGCAAGGTCAGTGGGTTGAGCGACGGCCGCCACCAGCCCGGCGGCCAACGCCTCCTCGGCCCCGAGTGCACGTTCGCCGAGCAGGATCTCGAGTGCCCGATGGCGGCCGAGCGCCCGAACCAGGGTGCGGGTCAGCCCGGAGTCGGGCACGAGGGCAATGCGATGGAACGCCGGGACGAAGCGCGCGTCCGCCGAGGCGACCACGAGATCGGCGGCGAACGCCAGGCTGACGCCGGCACCGGCGGCGACACCGTTGACCGAGGCGATGACCGGCTTCGGGATGGTGCGCATGGCGGTGATCAGCGGGTTGTACTCGGCCGTCAGGACCCTGCGGAACTCGCGCTCGCCGCTGCCGCCTCGCAGGTCGGCCCCGCTGCAGAACCCGCGTCCCGCGCCGGTGAGGACGACGGCCCGGACGTCGTCGGCGCGACCGGCCTGCTTCAGGGCAGCGAGGAGCTCGCGGCGCATGGTCGCATTGAGGGCGTTCAGCGCGTCGGGACGGTCGAGGGTGATCGTGGTGACGTGCGAATCGGTGGAGACCGCAATGGTCGCGGGCGTCGAGTCAGGCATCGCGCCCGATTGTACCGGCGAGCACCACGACGCCCGGCGCTGGTGCGCCGGACGTCCGGTGTGTCAGGTGTCGCGTCCGGCGTCAGGCCGAACGATTTCGCCCGGTGATCATGTTCCAGAGGAAGACGACGACGAGGGCGCCGACGATGGCCGCCAGGAGCGTCCCGATGTTGATGCCGGTGATCCAGTCGTCACCGCCGGTCAGCACGCCGAAGATGAAGCCACCGACCATTGCGCCCACGATGCCGGCGATCAAGCCACCGACAACGCCGTATCCCTCGTCACCTGGCATGACCTTGCTGGCCACCCAGCCGGCAATTGCCCCAACGATCAACCAAGAAATGATGCCCACAGGTTGCCTCCGTATCCGCTGAGCTTCTCAGCATGCTTGCGAGCAAGCGCTCGAGCCGACCCGCAGTGCAGGATGCGTACCGTCAGGGCTTGAGGGTGTAGAAGCTTCCCACGTCGGACATGCCGGCCGCCGTGTACAGGCGATGCGCCACCGCGCGCTGGTGCCCGGACTCGAGGGCAGCCGCGTAGGCGCCGCGACGGATCGACTCGGCGAAAGCGGCATCGAGGAGAGCCGCGCCAACGTCCCTACCGCGCGCCGACTCCGTCACGATGAGGTCAGGGATCCATGCCTGCGGTGCGGTCGTGAAGAACGGTTGACGCACCTCGAGGCTCACGAAGCCGACCGGTTGGTCGTCGAGCGTGGCGAGCAGCGACCCGGTGTCCGCGCGACCAACGTGGGATGCGTACGTCCGACGCAGGGCGGGGAGGCGCTCCTCGACCGGCGATGGACGTCCCAACTCGGCGAGCAGCCGGGTCACGGCCTCGAAGTCCGCATCGTCATCGACGATCGGGCGGATCCGGACGCCGTCGGAGGGCCGAATTCCGCGGGCGCGAATCGGACCAATCTCGAAGTACTTGCCCTGGTCCACGAACCCCGTCGCCTCGTACAGGCCGCGAGCCACGGTCCGGTCATAGCCCACCT
>JAGXHP010000015.1 GCA_024636135.1 Chloroflexota bacterium | reverse complement strand
TCGTCCGACCGCAGGTTGAACCGCCGCGACAGCGTGCCGATCTCGCGCCGAAGGACCTCAGCCAACGCCGTGCGCTCAGTTCCGGCCACGGGGTAGCGACCCGCAAACACCGCGGAGGCCAGCTCGCCCTGCGCGGTGGCCTGGCCCGGCTCGAACTCGAAGGCGTAGTGATGCTCACCGCTCGCCGCGCGCCGCGACGACCGGATCCGAGCCCAGAGGGAGGTGGTTCCAGCGGGGAGCTGGAAGCTCACCAGGTGAACCTCGCGCTCGACCAGCGGCTCGAACGTGGCGATCAGCGCGCCTCCGACCGAGACGTCCTGGACGGATGCGGTCGCTCCATCCACGGCCCCCTCGATGTCGACCGCGAAGCGCACCGAGCTCCGCCGCTCCGCCGCGTAGCGCAGGGATCGGACGCGACGCATCGCGATCCACACCAGGGCGGCATTGACGCTCAGCCAGACGAAAGCGCCGAGCGCTGCCATGTCCGAGGCATACGGGATCGTGAAGGCGCCGAGCAGGTGCAGGACGTAGATGGATGCGCCGACGACGGAAACCCCGAGCGACGCGCGCAGCATCACTGGCGCGTCGACCCGACCTCGCTCCGCCGCCACCCGGCCCTTGGGCGTCACACGGAATTGCGGCGTCCGCGACGTGAACAGGGTCATGGTTGCCGCGAAGTTCGGGGACATGCGCACGAGATCGAACACCACCGAGAGGATCGGTCGATAGGCGCCGCGACCCAGCAGGTACAGCGCAGCCTGCTGGAGCGCGTAGGTCACGCCGAACGCGAGGGCGAACGTCCATCCATCCGCCAGGATCGGGATCTGCCCGGTGACCAGCACGAGCGGCGGCAGGAGCAGGAAGCCGAGTGTGCGCCACGAGTCGAACCAACCCAGCAGCGTCGCGGCGTAGCCGAGTCGCTGGCCGAGGGTCAGGCCGGGGACGGTGAGGGGATTCTCCGTCCGCAGAACCTGCATCGCCCCGGTGCCCCATCGGTTGCGCTGCAGCTGGTACTGCGCCGCGTCATCGGCGGCCAGCCCGCGGGCGAGGACCTCGTTGTGATAGATCGTCTTCCACCCGGCGCGGTGGAATCGGATCGTCGTATGGATGTCCTCCGTGATCGTCTCCGTCGCCGCACCTCCGACGGCGCGCAGGGCCGCGGTTCTCACGATCGCGCTGGTGCCGCACCAGAACGCCGCGTTCCAACGATTCTTGCCGGGCTGCAGCAGCCGATAGAACAGGGTCTGCTCGTGGAACGGCTCACCGTAGGCGACCCCGCTGCCATGCTCGAAGCTCGTGACGTTGTAGAAGTCCTGCGGTGTCTGGACCAGCGCCACGCGCGGATCCGCGAAGTACCCGAGCGTGGCGCGAAGGAAGTCCGGCGCCGCGACGTGATCGGCGTCCAACATCGCCAGGATCTCCGCGTCGATTACGCCCAGGGCGTGATTCAGGTTGCCGGCCTTGGCGTGCTCGTGACTCGGCCGTGTGAGATAGCGGGCGCCGAGCCGTTCGGCCAGCTCCGCGATCTCCGGCCGGTCGCCGTCGTCGAGCACCCACGTTTCGTGGACCGGCTCCAGGGCGACGGCAGCGGAGATCGTCGGGATCAGGATCTCCGGACCCTCGTTGTAGGTCGGGATGAGCACCGCGAGGCTCGGGATGCGTCGCAGGCCGCGACGCCGGGGGCGAACGTCGACGTCCCATAGGCTGAACGTGAAGAGCCCGAGCCCGATCGCGGCATGGATCTCCAGCACGAGCATCGGCACGGCGAGGTACCACGCGTCGAGGTTGAGCGTGGACGTCGCGCGCCAGCCCAGGTAGACCGCGGTCGCCACCAGCGCGAGCACGGCGCTCGCGCGAATGACCAGGAGCCGGGTCGGGGTATCGGGAGGAGGAAGGTGCCCGCGACGGCGGGAAGAGCGAGCCATCTCGCACAGGACACCATCGGGAGGACCATCGGGCCATGAGCCGAAAGTCCGGCCCGCCCCGGTACCTAGGTGATCGTCACCTGGATCGTGTGATGGCCGCGAGCGCCGTCGGGAGCCGGGCGTGACTTGGCATCGGTCTGCACATCGCCGTTGCCGTCGATGGCACGAACCCTGAGCAGATGGTCTCCGGGCGTCGCGTCCCAACGGTGAACCCACTGCACCCACGTCGAGTCCGAGATCGGCGCGCTGATCTCGGCCGGCTGCCAGCCGTCTTCGTCGACCTGCACCTCGACACCGGAGATGCCGCGATCGGGCGCCCACGCCACGCCGGCCACCGCAACCTCGCCGCCGGGGATGCGCGAACCGCCACGGGGCACGTCGATCCTCGACTGCGTCAGGATCGGCGCTTCCTTTGCCCAGCCCAGGGGCACCCAGTACGCGTCGAACGACTCGAGTCTCGTCAGTTCGATCTCCGCCAGCCACTTCGTCGCGCTGACGTAGCCGTAGAGACCCGGAACGATGAGTCGTGCCGGGAAACCATGGCTCGGAGGCAGCGGCTCACCGTTCATTGCCACGGCCACCATCGCCTCGCGGTCGTCGGCAAGTGCCCAGGCCGTCGGGAATCCGACGGTGAAGTCGTCCACGGCCCGGCCGACGATCTGCGTCGCGTCGGCCTGGACACCGGCACGCTCGAGCAGGTCCTTCAGGCGAACACCGGTCCACAGCGCGTTTCCGACCAGCCCTCCTCCGACCTCGTTGCTGACGCACGCGATCGTCACGTGCTGCTCGATCAGCGGGAGCGCAACGAGCTCGTCGTAGGTCAGCTCGAAGGGGCGATCGACCATGCCGCTGACTCGCAGACGCCACGTTTCTAGATCGGGACGAGGCACGAGCAGCGCGGTGTCGATGCGGTAGAAGTCTCGATTCGGTGTGATCAGCGGGCTGAGATCCGGGATGTCGAGTGACGCCCCGGCGGGGAGCGGTGGAGCCGAGGCGGTCGGATCCGGGATCGAGCCCGCCTGCGGCTGCGCGCCGAGGCGACCCCGATCGAGCAGCGCACGACCCGCAACGCCGCTCGCCGCTGCAACGCCGACCACGGCAATCGACGTCCCCAGGAATCGTCGCCGGCCCCAGTCCGGCATCTCGGCCGGCGCCTGCTCGCGACGCGACTGCGCAAGAGTGAAGAGCGCGGGAAGGACAAGGATCACGATGCCCGCGGCGGCCGTGGCAACGACAAACGTGGGGATCGCTTCCGACAGTGGCGCGCGCAGTCCAATCGCCAGCGCTGCGACGCCCCCAACCGCGATCGCCAGGCGGGCCAGGCCCGAACGGTGGCGCGCCAGCAGGCCGATGCCCCCCGCCAGGGCCACGGCAACAGCCGCGATGAAAAGGTTGAGGATGAGCTTGTCCGCCTCGCCGAACAGCTCGACCACGAACTGCTTCGCCCCGGGAGGCTGGAGGGAGATCACGAAGTCGCCGACCGCGATGATCGGGCTGGCCGCTCCGGGGATGAGGCCGGCCAACAGCTCGGCGCCACCCAGGCCGGCGGCACCGGCCGCGATTCCGGCAATCACCGCGGCCGTGCGGCTGGGGACCGGTGTGGGCGTGTCGTGGATGGTCGTCATGGGTGTCGCCTAGCGTACGTCCGGATGTGAAGAACGTATGACTCCGAGCTCGGGCGGAGGCCAGCCAGCACCGAGATCGGCATGTGGCTTGCTCTGATTTCCGGCATGGGGGGCTCGATCTGGATCAGCGACCGGGAACCCGGAATCCGGCAGGTGTTCGAGGAACTGCTGCCCGATGCCGAGGTCCTCACCCCGGCGGCGCTCGAATCGCGCCTCGCGCTCGGCGAGCGCCCGCGGGGACTCGTGATCGATGGGACTCAGCTCCTCGAGCTCCGTCCCACGCTTCGGGAGTCCGTCCTCCAACTCCCGCGCCTGCTGGTCTGCACGGGGATGATGCTCGCCTCGCTGCCGATCACGATCATTGCCGGCCCGGGGGTGGCGGTGCTTGCCAAGCCCTTCTGTGTCGAGGACCTCGAGGCAGCTGTCGAGTGGCTGCGTGGCGGCCTCGTGCACCACGTTGCCCCGCGCTCGCCGACCCCGGCAATCGTGCAGGAACGACGCCCACGATCCCCTCGCGGCCGGCTCCCGGCTTCCTGATCAACGCCCCGTATCATCGGGTCCATGCCCGAACGCATCGACCTTCGCTCCGACACGGTCACGTTGCCGACGGCCGCCATGCGGCACGCGATGGCCAGCGCCGAGGTCGGCGATGACCAGTACGGCGAGGACCCATCCGTCAACCGGCTCCAGGACGAGGTCGCGCAGCTGCTCGGGGTCGAGGCCGCGCTGTTCGTGCCGTCGGGAACGATGGCCAACCAGGTGGCTCTCCGAACGCTGACGCGTCCGGGCGACGACGTGCTCGTCCCGGTCCAGGCCCACATCGTTCTCCACGAGACGGGCGCCAGCAGCGCCAACGCCGGCGTTCAGTTCTCCGAGATCGGCGCCGGAGGCATCTTCACCGCCGATGACGTGCGCGCCGCTGTCAAGCCGCGCGGCCACATCGTCTACCCGCCGACGGCACTGCTGGTCGCCGAGAACACGCACAACCGCGCTGGCGGGATCGTCCTGCCGCCGGACACCCTGCGCGCTGCCCTCGAGGCAGCCCGAGTCGCGGGGCTGGCGACGTACCTCGACGGCGCGAGGCTGCTCAACGCCGCCGTCGCCAGCGGGAGGACGGCCGCGGATCTCGCCGTGGGTTTCGAACTCATCGGGATCTCGCTCAGCAAGGGCCTAGGGGCGCCCGCCGGGTCGCTGCTGGCCGGCAGTCGCGACCTGATCGCGACTGCGCACCGCTATCGACGCATGCTCGGCGGCGCCATGCGCCAGGCGGGGATCCTCGCCGCCGCCGGATCGCACGCGCTGGATCACCACGTCGCGCGTCTCGAGGTCGATCATGCCAACGCCCGGATCCTGGCCGAGGAGCTTCTTCGCGGGGACGACTTCACGATCGACCTGGCGAGCGTGCAGACGAACATCGTGGTTCTCCAACTGGTGGAGCGTCGCGGCGTGCCGGATGCGGCGGCCTTCGTCGGGTCGTGCCGCGAGCGTGGCGTGCTGCTCAACGCCTTCGGCCCGCGCACGGTTCGCGCGGTCACGCACCTCGACGTCGACGCGGACGCGTGCCGTAGCGCAGCGAAGGTGATGCGAGCGGTGGCCGACGGTCGGAGCTAGACCTGCTCCATCGGCTCGGCATCCGGGTCGAGTGTCAGGGATGCTGAATTGATGCAGTAGCGCAGGCCGGTCGGCTGGTCGCGCGCGTCGTCGAAGATGTGGCCGAGATGGCCGCCACAGCGCGCGCAATGGACCTCGGTGCGGGTCGTGAACAGGGTTCGATCGGTCTCGGTCTCCACCGCATCCGCCGCCTTCGGCGCGTAGAACGATGGCCAACCCGACCCCGATTCGAACTTCGTTCCCGCGTCGAACAGCTCGGCGCCGCACCCGGCACAGCGGTAGACGCCCGCCCCATGCTCGTCCCACAGGGCGCCCGTGAATGCGCGCTCGGTGCCCTTCTCGCGCAGCACGCGGTACTGCTCCGGGGTCAGCGCGGCGCGCCATTCGGCGTCGGATCGCTCGATCTTCTCATCCGTCATGTGCACAGGGTACGTCGGGTGCGGCCGGGTCGCATGCATCGGCCTATCCTGAGCCGATGCAGCGTCGCATCTTCCTTGCGCCAGGCGCCTCGGGGACCATCGAGCGCCTGCGCGGGCACGAGCGCGGTCTCGCCGATCGCGGGCACGAAGTCACGCTGGTGAGCCTGCCGCGCGGCCGCGCCGAGCGAGCCGTCCCCGTCTACGAGGCGGCCCTGGAGCATGCCGACCGGGCCGAGGTCGTCATCGGCGGCCATTCGTTCGGAGGCCGTGTGGCATCGATGCTGGCCGCCCATCAGCCGCCGGCTGGTCTGGTCCTGCTCTCATATCCGCTCCACGCACCGGGGAGGCAGCCATCGTGGCGCGAGCGAACGGCCCATTGGCCGCGCATCGGCTGTCCGGTCCTGCTCCTCTCCGGCGAGTCCGATCCGTTCGCGGACGTGGACCTGCTGCGTGGCGCGGTCGCGCAGCTTGCTGGTGCCACGCTCGTCACCTACCCGCGCATCGGCCACGGGCTGGATAGCGTGCTTGACGCCGCGCTCGATCGGATCGCGGAATTCTGCGACCAGATCGCGTGAATGTAGCGACACGGAGCTGCGGCAAATGACGTAGGGATGGGTGCGCCATCTGGCGCTGTTCGCACTGCACCCTGCCCTCGACACTACGCGCATGACTGCCATCCATCCCGCCACCATCGTCTCGCCGTCCGTTGCGCGGCCACGCGGCATCGCGGTGCTCCGTGCCATCCTCATCGGCGAAGCGTTGGCCGCCCTCGCGGCCACCATCGCGCTGAGCATGCTGGCGTCCGCGCTCGCGAACTTCCTGGGAGGCGATTCCGGTCGCGCGGCCGAGGAAACCGTCCGGTTCACCGCGGCCATCGCCTTCATCGTCGCAATCGCGGTGGCCGTCACGGCGCGCGGCGTGCGGCTGGCGCGCTCCTGGTCCTGGACCGCCGCAGCGTTGCTCCAGGTCGTCATCGCCGGCGCGACGGCGCTCGCGGCAATCGTAGTCCCCTGGCACCCGGTGGAGCTCGTCGGGTTCGTGCTGCCCGTCGCCGGCATGCTTGTCCTTTCGACTCCCGGGGTCCGGCGGGCGCTCGGCCAGGTCTGACGGGTGCGCCGGCGGGCGCTACGCTGGCGTCGATGGTCGACGTCACCGCGCACGATCCCGGCCCGGAGGTGGCCGGCGAGCGCGTCGAAGCGCATGCAACGGCGGCTCGCGAGCCACTCGCCCTCGGCGGCTCTACCGTCCGCATCGGGACCGCGTCCTGGACCGATCCGACGATGACCGCGTCGGGCGTGTTCTACCCGCCCGACGCCACCACCGCCGAGGATCGGCTCGTCTACTACGCCAACCAGTTCCCCATCGTCGAGGTCGACGCCACGTACTACGCACTTCCGGCCCGCAGGACGGGAGAGCTGTGGCTCGAGCGGACGCCACCGGACTTCACCTTCGACATCAAGGCCCACGCTTTGATGACCGGACAGCCATCCGAACTCCGGCGATTGCCCAAGGACCTGCGTGAGGCGCTGCCGGCCGAGCTGCTCGATCAGAAGCGCGTGTATGCCCGCGACCTACCGCGAGAGATCGAGGATGAAATCTGGGCCCGCTTCCTGGATGGGATCGAGCCGCTGCGCAGCTCGGGCAAGCTGGGCGCGATATTCCTCCAGTACCCGCGGTGGTTCTTCCCGACCCGCGAGTCGCGCGACGAGATCCTCCGAGCGCGCGAGCGCCTGGGGGACACGCCGTTCGCGGTCGAGCTCCGCCACGCCAGCTGGTTCAACGAGCGGAACTCGGCACGCACGATCGACTTCCTGGAGCAGAACGAGATCCCGTTCGTGATGGTCGACGCTCCACCCGGCACCAAGTCCTCGTTGCCGCCGATCACCCTCGTGACGTCCCCGAAGCTGGCTGTCGTCCGATTCCACGGCCGCAGGACCGAGACCTGGGAGCAGCGGGGCATCCCGGTCGTCGAACGGTTCCGCTACCTCTACGACGAATCCGAGCTCGGTGAGTGGGTCCCGCGCATCCGGGCCGCCGCGGAACAGGCGCCCGAGATCCACGTCCTGATGAACAACTGCTATGCGAACTACGGAACGACCAACGCCCGCGAAATCGCCGACCTGCTGGCGTCCGAAGTGCCGCGAGTTGGGACCTGAGCGGCTAGGCTGAACGGCGTGGGGAAGCTTTCCGGCGGATTCGGAGTCATTCTTGCGGCGCTGATCGGGGCATGCACGTTGCCTCCGCTCGAGACCGCCACTCCCCGCCCGAGCCCGACTGCCGCGGCCACGCCGAGCCCGATCCCGACAATCGGCCCGACGCCCGAGATGACGCTGTCCCCGACCCCGGCGCCAACCATCCCCGACTTCGCCGCCGGCGAGATCGTCGTCACCACCACCGACGGGCTTCGTGTCCGGAACCTCCCCGGTCTCCAGCGCCCGGTCGTCACGGGACTCCTGCCGGTCACCGCGCGTCTCGAAGTGGTCATGGGCCCGATCGACGTCGAGGAGCGCGGCTGGTACCTCGTCCGCGACCACGACCCCGCGGAGCCGTCCTTCGAGGAGGGCTGGGTCGCCGCAGGCTTCGAGCCCGATCCGCTGCTCGCTTCGACCGGGGCGGCCGTGGATGGATCGCCATCGATCGCCTCGATGGACGGGACCTCGGATGCCGAACAGGGACCCATCGAGATCGATGAGGGAGACCATCTCATCCGCTGGATCGCGGTTGACCCCGAGCGCACCCGCTGCACCTTTGGCGTCTCGTTGACGCCCGTATCAGGTGGCGATCCCCGGCCGGCGATTCGCGCCACCATCGGGACCGGCGTCGATCGTGGCGTGCTGCAGCCACAGTCCTTTGCCGCCCTGGGCGTGCAGGGGCCGGTATTCGCAACCGTCACCTCGGACTGCGGATGGGCACTCGTCATCCAGCGCGCGCCTACGCCAGAGTCGCCTTCACCCTTGCCCTGAGCGGCACACGGCCGATCAGCAGCTGCCCCAGATCCCCGCTGCGGCATCTCGGGCCTCCTGCTCTGCGCGGTCAAGCCGTTCGTCGTGGAGCGTGTCGGGTTCGAACGTGCGCGCTTCGATCGCTCCGCTGCGCACGAGCTCCTCACTGACGTAGCGCCACTCCCCATCGACGACGATCCATGGGTGGCGCAGCAGCCGGCCGAAGCGATCGCGATCCGTCGCGTCGCGCTCGAGCACGAGCTCGACGCCCTCGACCAGCGCTCGGTTCGCATCGGTCGCGGCATCGGCGCCGCACTCGGCCGGGCTGCCTGAGCCCGCGTTCGCCACCTCGGGCGCATCGACGCCGACGTAGCGGACGCGCTCCCTCTCCCCGCCGATCTCGACGGTAACGGTGTCGCCGTCCGCCACCCTGAGCACCCGGCCGCGCTCGACCGGCGCGAGTGGCCCGAATGACCCGACTGGGCCGGGCGACCCGACTGGTCTGTCCGATGCTCGCGGGGCCGCCGGCGCCGGCGGCGCGTTCATCACGCCGACCACGGCGACCAGCAGCGCTCCCAGGCCGAGCACGATGAGAATGGCGAGCAGGCGCTCAGGCTTCGGCGACACCTGGCGACCTACCGGCCGGCTCGGGCGGAACGGTACGATCGGACGAACGCTTCCTGCTCCGGGGTCTCGACGGCCTCGGGATGACGTGCCCGTCGGACGCGCTCGATCGCCGCTTCCGGCTCCCAGCCCGCCGCCAGCAGGGCGCACGCCGCGACCGTCCCGGTACGACCCACCCCGCCCATGCACGCGACCGCCACGTCGGCCGTGCTCCGCCCCTCGACGACATCCGCCAGGATCGCGTCCATCGCCGCCGCCGAGGCTGGTGGATGACCATCCGGCATCGGATGCCGATGCACGGCAATGCCGTGATCGGCGGCGCGGCGGACGATGTCCGGGTCGCTCCAGCGCGCCAGCTCACCATCGACCACGAGAAGAATGAGCCGCACGATGCCGCGATCCCGCAGTGCCCGGAGGTCGACATCGAGATCGGCGTCGTACACGCGACCCGGATACCGTGCCGAGGCCCCTCGCTTCCCCGGCAGGACGGTCATGCCGATCTTCCCGGGGCGCCCGTCGCCGAACTCGGATGCCGGCAGCCAGTCGACCGGCGGTGCGGGATCAGGCACTCAGTTGAGCTGCCCGTTGCTGCGCCCGCAAAAGTGGCCCTGCGCGTCGAGCGGCTCGCCGCAGTACGGACATGCCGGCCGCCCCGACGCGACCAGCGCCTCCGCTCCGCGGGCGAATGCGCGCGCGGCCGGGGCATCGATTCGGATGCGGAGCACGTCCGGGCCGTCCTCGGCGTCGTCCGGCAGCTCCGCGTACTCTCCGTCCTCGGTCGGCGTCTGGGCCTCGATCACCACCGCCTCGGTCGCCGCATCCCAGGCCAGCGCCATTGCGCCGACCCGGAAGTGCTCGACCACGGGCTCCTCGAGGGTCAGTGCATCGGGGTGCTCCGCATCGGCGGGCGCCTCGACCGCGTCAAGCAGATCTTCGAGCCGCTGGGCCAGGGCCGCGACCTGGACTTTCTCAAGGGCGACGCTGATCACTGCACCGCCCTTGCGGGCCTGGAGGTAGAAGGCGCGGTCACCGGGCTCGCCGACGGTGCCCGCCAGGAAGCGATCGGGGCCATCGAAGATGAAGAGCCGTCGTGTCATCTCCTCAATCGTAGCGCGTGCCGACCCGGTAGAGTTTCGAGCCAGATGGGCACCCCGGCCGCCGACGGAGCAACCTGACGATGCGACAGCGGCTTCGACCGTTGCGCGCTCGGGCCATGGCGCGCCGGCCCGGCGCCGAGGGCAAGCTCGACCTGTCGCCACGGGCGCGAAGGATTGCGGGATGGGTCGCGGCCGCGCTCATCATCGGCGTCATCGCCCTGGCGTTCCGACTCCTGGGGGGAAATGGCGACGGCACGGTCGTGAATCCCTCACCGGGCACCTCGGCCGTTCCGGCGCCGTCGATTCGCTTCGGAACCGCTCTCGACCCCGCGACCGGCGAGATCGCATCGGACGCCGAGACCGCGCGCTTTGCCGCCGGGGACACCTTCGCTTACTCGGTCACCCCATCGGGAAGCCCACCAACCGAGGTCTACGTCGAGGTGCGCCGTGTCGACGGCGGTCCGATCGAGACGGTCCAGGAACCCATCGGCGCTCAACCGCTTGTCGATCCCCGCCTGATCGCCTTCAGCGTGCCGGCCGACCGGCTGCTCGCCGATTTCGGGCCGGGCCGCTACGAGATGCTGATCTACGCACAACCTGCAGAAGAGCCGATCGCCGGTGGGGAGTTCGAGCTCATCGGCGCCGAGAGCGCAGCCCCCAGCCCCTGACACGCGAAAAGGGATCGGAGACGTGCCCCATCTCCGATCCCATCGGGCAAGTCGGCGTGCCCATCCGACTCGTCTACGAGCACAGTACGGTCACCAAACCGCACCTGTCAATACTCAATTGACCGTGAGGGCCTCACTCGTCAACTCGTACGCTCCCCGATGATCCCCGACGTCGGCGCGGAGATCGGCCCACTCGCGCAGGACATCGCGAAGCCGTCCGGGAACGCGGCCGGCTCGGGCGAGTGTTGCGGCCTCGTTGAAGAGGGTCTCGGCCTCGTCCCGGCGCCCACCGGCACGCAGCGCGCGGGCCTGCGTCAGCATGGCCGTCAGCTCGGAAAGGTGATTGCCGCTGCGCGTTGCGTAATCTCGAGCGATGCCCGCGAGCTCAAGGGCACGGTCGAGATCCCCGGAAGCCAGTGCGACCTGGGCTTCCGTGTCGGACACCGCCGCCATCCAGCGTTCGTCGCCGGTCGCCTCGATCTGGCTGCGTGCTTCGCTGACGAGCTCGCGAGCGCGTTCCACCTGGCCCGTGGCCAGGAACGCCAGCGCGAGGTCGTTCTCGATGCGCGCCGACTCGAAGATCGCCCCCGCCGCACGATACAGGGCCATGCCCTGGGTGCCGGCCCGGATGGCTGCCTCGAAATCGCCGACCTCTCGATAGCCGACGGCGAGGTTGAACAGGAAGGCGGCGCGACGTCGGTCATCGAGGTCCGCGGCCTGCCCTCGCGCCTCCTCGAGGTACGACAGCGCGCGGGCGGCGTTGCCGACCCGAGACTCCACGGCAGCCAGCGAGGTGAGCAGTCGCATCTCGAAGTCCGGCTCCACCTGGAGGCCCCCGCGAACCTGCTCGAGCAGGGCGGAGAGAAGGCTCCTGGCGTCCGGCTCGTTGTCTGATTCGTAGAGGCCGTAGGCGAGCCAGTAGCGGGCGAGGGCCGCATCCGCGTCCCGGGCGGCAAGTCCATAGAGCCGCGCCGCCTCGGATGCCGCGGCGACCGTCTCGCTGCCGCGATCGAGGCGTGCCAGCGCCTCGGCGTAGCCACGCAGCAGATCCGCGCGCGTCGCCTCGTCGGGGCCTGCCTCGAGCAGCGCCCGGTAGCCGTCGGCCGCCGCCTGCCACTCACCGGCCGCCAGCCGCATGTCAACCTCGAGCCGCGTCCAGACCGGGTGTGATTCGTCGATGAAGTGGCTTGCCGGCATGCTGAGCCGCTCGGCGATGTAGTTCAGGGCAACCATCGACGGCCGGGCGATCCCGGTCTCCAGGGCGCTCACATAGGCCTTGGTGTACCGCTCCCCCGCCAGCTGCTGCTGCGCCAACCCCGCGCGGTGTCGCGATTCGCGGATCCGCTGCCCGATGCGATGCGCGAGCTCGCGATCCTGCTCGGTCGCGCGCGCGCTCGTCTTGGTCCGTGGCATTGCGGGAGTCTACACCCGATGGCAAGCGGTACTTGACCTCGAACCACGCCGATCGTACTGGTGGATGAGGACCGGTCGGGACCGATGGGTCATTGTCGGGTGGTTCCATCGGCGCGACCTTGGCTGAGCCACCCCGGGAGATCGGAGCGTGGCGGACACCCAATCAAGGAGAACTTCGATGCGAACACGGCGAATCGCCCGCTCACTGATGGTCGCCGGCACCGCGGCGGCGCTGAGCATCCTCAGCCTCGTCTCGACCGTGATGGCCGCCACCGGCGGGGCCGACTTCCCCCGATAGAGGCCATGCCGGGCGGGCTTCACCCGTTCGGCGTCGCCCCCGCGAACCCCTAGTGCCCGTGCTGGTAGTAGGGGTTTTCGCCTGCGTCGTGGTCAGTCACGTCCACGATGGCCGTCACGGAGGGTACGGCCGCGCGAACCGCGGTCTCGACGCCCTGCTTCAGCGTCACACTGACCGCGGCGCATCCCTGGCAGCCGCCACCGAACTTCATGAAGGCGGTACCGTCCTTCACGTCGACGAGAGTGACCTGTCCGCCGTGTGACCCGACTCCCGGGTTGATCTGCTGGTCGATCACGTCCTGCACCGCCCGCGCTACCGGGTCCTGCCAGCCCTCGTTCGGGTTCTCGATGCGCAGGCCGCCACCGGTCACGGTGGGGTCGAGCTCGATCGACGCCCCGGCCAGGTCGGTGGCACTCGTGGGATCGAGCACGACCGTCAGGCCATCGGCTTCGACGGAGAGGTCGCCCTCGGCGCGCTCACGAGGATCCTCGAGGGCGATCTCGTAACGGAAGCGGCGGCCCTCCCGGGCCAGCACGCGGACGCGGAGCACCGCCTCGGGAAAATCGTTGAAGGCGCGGACCCCCTCGATCTTGGTTCGGGCGTCGGGAGCGATTGTCAGAAGCGGTGCATTCATCGGCTGCATGGTACCCCGCTCGGGCGGTCGTGCCCAGTCGGTGCCGATCGGGCATCGCCGATCCTCCACCGTCGTGAACCCGGCTACTCCAGCGGTGGAAGCTCCTGCGGATCGGCCGGGAGCGGTGCGAATCGATCACCGAGCTTGGCGAGGCGCGCTGGCGTGTCACGAATCGTCCAGCGGTCCGGGCGCAGGTCCGGATCCTCGAGCTCGTCCCAATCGATCGGCATGCTGATCGGCGCGCCCGCCGCCGGGCGCGGACTGTAGGGTGCGACCAAGGTTTTGTTGACGGCGTTCTGGGTGAAGTCGAGCCGCGCCTTGCCGCGGCGAGCCCGCTTCGCCCACTCCCAGCTCACGAGGTCCGGGACGGTGGCGCCGACGGCGCGCGAGAGTCCCTCGACCCAGTCGCGGGTGTCGTCGAACCCCGGGCCGGGGACGATGCGGATCCAGACCTGGATGCCGCGCTTGCCGGTGACCTTCGGGTAGCCACGCACCCCGAGGTGCCCGAGCGCGGTCCGGTACAGGCGCGCGATGGCGACAACCTCGTCCCAGGTCGTGTCCGGGCCGGGATCGATGTCGATCAGGGCGTACGACGGCCGGTCCGGTGACTCGGCCGGCGACGTCCAGGGATGCATCTCGATCGACCCCTCCTGGGCCAGCCAGAGGAGGGTGGCGGGCTGGTCGACCACGGCGTAGTCCTTCGGGCCTTCCTCCCGGTGGTGATACGTCCAGCGCCGCACCCAGTCGGGGGCATGGCCAGGAAGGTCCTTCTGCCAGAACCCCTTCTGCCCCACGCCGTTCGGAAAGCGCTGGACGGTGACGCCCCGATCGGCGAGGTACGGCACAAGCGTCGGACCGATGGCCAGGTGGTAGCGCAGCAGGTCGCGCTTGGTGATCGGCGCCTCGCGGTCCCGGCCGGGGAACAGCACCTTGTCGAGGTTCGTGACGCGGAGCTCTCGGCCAGCGACCGCCCACGTGCCCTCGCGCTCGATGGCGTCCAGGGCAGCCTCGGCGTCGGCGTGGCTCTCCATCGGCGCATCCTGTACCTCCGACTCCGCGGCCGCCACCGCGGCCCGGGTGCTGGTCGTGCGCTCGCGGCGCACCGACGTCGGCGCCCGGCCGACCTCGAGGCCCTTGAACGCCGCCTGCCGCAGGAGGTCATCGGCCGTCCAGTCGGCAAACTCGACCCGGACGACGAGCTTCGGCTCGACCCAGTGCGCGCCCCGCAGCCGCGGGGTCGGATCGAGAACCGAGGTCGGCCGCGCGAGCTCGTCGAGCGTGGCGCGGAGCTCCCGGCGGGTCCGGGTGTCGATCCCGCTGCCGACCTGGCCGGCATGCGCCCAGCGATCACCGCTGCGGACCGCAACGACGAGGGACCCAAGGTCGCGATGGGTCCCCTGCCCCTCGAGCCAACCGACCACCACGACCTCCTGCTCGCGACGCAGCTTGACCTTGAGCCACGTCCGAGCACGACGCCCCGGCTCATACGGTGACCGGGCGAGCTTCGCGACGATCCCCTCGAGCTCCTGCGCCCGCGCCGCCTCGGTGAACGCACGGCCCTCCCCGATGACGTGGCTCGCGTAGCGGACCATGGGATGCGGTCGCAGGCGGGAGCGCAGGAGACGCTTGCGATCGACCAGCGGCATCGAAAGCAGACTTCGCCCGTCCAGGTGCAGCAGGTCGAAGGCCTGGTAGATGACGGGCGCCGGGGGCCCCGGTTTCTTCGAGCCCGCCACCCGCAACGTCCGGATCCCGGTCCGATCCTGGAGCAGGCTGAAGCTCGGACGCCCCTCGGGATCGAGCGCCACGACCTCGCCGTCGACGATCGCCTCGTCCGCATCGATCCAGGGCGCTGCACCAGCGAGGTCGGGGAAGTAGCGCGCGGCGTCCTGCTGATTGCGGGTCCACAGCCGTGCCGTGCCGCCTCGGATCACGGCCTCGACCCGGTAGCCGTCCCACTTGATCTCGAACAGCCAATCGGGATCGTCGAAGGGAGCGTCGGCAAGCGTCGCTCGCATCGGCGCGATGAAGTCGGGCATCGGCTCCGATCGGGCCGCGGAGAGGTCGACCTCCGCGATCGGAGCGGGTGGCGACGCGGCGAAACGCGGTGGCTCGTTCGCGCGCACCTCGTCGTTCGTGCGCCCGGTCTTCACGCTGTGCGGGTGATCCTCGGCGTCCCAGCCCTCGACCGCCGTGCCGTCGCGCTTGTGGATGAGGAGCCACTGCTCGCGGTCGTCATCGGCGCCCCGTCCGCGCCCGCTGGTGCGAACGATCGTGAAGCGACCCCGCACCTTCTCCCCGTGCAGCTCGAACTTGATCTCCCCTGCCTTGAGTCCCGCGGACGGATCGGGCGTCTCCGCCTCCGGCTCGTACGTGCCCCAGTCCCACACGATCACGTCACCGGCGCCGTACTGCCGGTCGGGAATGACGCCCTCGAAGTCGAAGTACTCGATCGGGTGGTCCTCGGTCCGCATCGCCAGGCGCCTGGCCGATGCATCGAGGGTCGGCCCCTTCGGCACGGCCCAGCTCACGAGGACCCCGCCGATCTCGAGGCGCACGTCGTAGTGGAGCGCCGTCGCTCGGTGACGCTGGATCGTGAAGCGGCCGCTGCGCTCCACGAGCTCGCCCGGAGCCGGCTCC
>JAGXHP010000099.1 GCA_024636135.1 Chloroflexota bacterium | reverse complement strand
TGGTCATCCCGTGCACCAGCCAGGCCTCGGATAACAACGTGCTCGGCGAGTTCGGCGCCAAGCTCAATCGCCACGTCGGCGTGACCGATACCCGCACGGTGGTCGAGGGTGGCTCGCTTTCCTCGTGGCGCACGCCGCCGCTCAACGGCACCACCCCGACGGATGCCCACGGCAACTCGCTCAACGACCTGGAGTTCGACTTCAACCGCGGCAACGTGGTCATCAACGCCGATACCTTCGGCACCAACGTCGACGGTATCTTCGCCGTCGGTGACTTCGTCACCGGCCCGGCCACGATCATCGAGGCTGCGGGCCTTGGCCGGCGGGCCGCGCGTTCCGTCGATCGCTGGCTGGCTGGCGTCCGTGGCGAGGAGCTCGAGGAGCTGCCGGTCATCAACCGCGCCGTCATCACCCAGAGCCTCGAGCACGACATGCCCCGCTTCTACGAGGGCACGCCGCGCCAGGAGATCCCGATGGCGCCGCCGGAGCTGCGCCGCGACTTCACGAGCCTGGTCGAGGTGGGCTACGACACGCGCGGCGCGATCGACGAGGGGACGCGCTGCCTGCAGTGCAACCACAACATCAATATCGACGGTCCGCGCTGTATCCTGTGCGGGCTCTGCGCCGACGTCTGCCCCGAGGGCGTGATCTACATGATCGACAAGGCGCAGGTCGGCGGTGACGATCCGGAGCAGGGCTTCTTCCAGTCGTGGCCGCGCGGGATCGCCATGATCATCGACGAGGAGCGGTGCATCCGGTGCAACCTCTGCGTCGAGCGGTGCCCGACCAACTGCATCACCATGGACCGACTCGAACTCGAGCGGTTCACGCCTGACGGGAAGGTTCTGTTGGAGAGCTATAAGGACAACGTGCTCGGGCAGGTCGGCCAGCAGGCCGGGATGCCGGTGGACCGATGAACGCCGTGATGCGCTTCATCAAGGAATCGGCGCTGTGGCGCAGCCTCTTCCGCCAGCCCTATCCGAACACCAGTCGCACGCGAGCGCTGGCGGTGATGAACAACGTGTTCCTGCACCTCCACCCGGTGCGCGTCAAGCGCCACGCCGTCCGCTACACCTACACCTTCTGTCTTGGCGGGATCAGCTTCTTCCTGTTCCTGTCGCTGACCGTCACCGGCCTGTACCTGATGTTTTTCTACGTGCCGTCAGTCAGCCGGGCCTACCAGGACATCCAGGTGATCGAGGCGTCGGTTGCGTTCGGCACGCTCGTGCGCAACATGCACCGCTGGGCCGCGCACCTCATGGTGCTCACCGTGTTCCTGCACATGATCCGCGTCTTCTACCACGGGGCCTACAAGCCGCCGCGCGAGTTCAACTGGGTCGTCGGCGTGATCCTGCTCTTCCTGACGCTCATGCTGAGCTTCACCGGCTACCTGCTGCCGTGGGACCAGATCGCGTTCTGGGCTATCACCGTCGGCACGCAGATGGCGCTCTACGCGCCGCTGCTCGGCCAGGAGTCGAGCTTCTTCCTGCTCGGCGGCATCCAGGTCGGCCAGGAGACGCTGCTGCGCTTCTATGTGCTCCATGTCATCGCGTTCCCGCTCATTGCCGCCATCTTCATGATCGTCCACTTCTGGAGGATCCGGAAGGACGGCGGCATCTCGGGACCGGTGTAGGCTAGGAAGGAACCGATGACGATCGAGAAGCGACCGAACGCGACGGCCGACAAGAACGCGCCGACCCAGGCGCCCGACCGCGCGCCCATCGTCTCGCCGGGCACCGGTCCGAAGCTGCCGGGACCACCGGGCGTACCCGGTACCGAGCGCTTCCGCCTGCTGGCCTACGTCAAGCAGGAGTCGATGGTTCGGGTCGACAAGCGACCTGACGAGACGCTGCTCACGTGGCCGCACCTGCTCCGCGCCGAGTTCCTGATGGCGATGCTGATCAGCGGGCTGCTGGTCGTGACGTCGCTGTGGATCCAGGCGCCGCTCGAGGAGATGGCGAACCCGGCCGTGACGCCGCACGTCGCCAAGGCACCGTGGTACTTCCTGGGGCTGCAGGAGATTCTGAGCTACTTCAACGCCACGGTTGCCGGCGTCGTCGTGCCGACCTTCTACCTCGTTGGCCTGGCGGCCATTCCGTTCATCGACCGGACGCCGTTCAAGGCCGCACGCGATCGAAAGCTGATGTGGGTCTTCTTCCTGTGCCTGATGCTCGGCGGCCTGTTCGTGACCCTCATCGGCTCATTCTTCCGCGGCCCGGGATGGAACTGGGTCTGGCCCTGGGAGGGACTCTTCTTCAACCTATGACACAGCACGCATCATACGGCGAGGTCCACGGGCCTCGCGCCGGCGAGATCAGTCGACGCGGCTTCATGCGCCGCATGCTCGGCGTGGGCGTCGGCATTCTGTCGCTCGAGTTCCTGGGAGGCACGCTCGCCTTCCTGTGGCCGAACCTGTCCGAGGGCCTGGGTGCCCAGATCACCATCGGCAGCGCGACCGACATCAACAACGCGCAGCCGGAGTGGAAGAACGGCCTGCCCTACATCTACGGACCGGCCAACCTCTTCATCGTCAACGTGCCTGCCGCCAAGGCGCTGGTGGCCCAGGCGGCCCCCTCGGTCGAGGCCGACCCGACCCTGCCGGTGGAGGATCCCGGTACGGACCTCTCGGAGGACCTCCCGATCGGCGACCGCTCCGTTCTCGCGCTGTGGCGCAAGTGCCCGCACCTCGGCTGCCAGATCCCACAGCTCTGCGACCAGAGCCAGTGGTTCGAGTGCCTCTGCCACGGCTCGAAGTACTCGGTGCTGGGGGAGAAGCGCGACGGTCCGGCCCCGCGCGGCATGGACGGCTTCCCGGTCAGCATCGCCGACGGCGTCTACGTCGTGGACACCGGGCAGATCGTGAACGGGTCGCCGCCCGGCACCGTGACCTTCGACCAGCGTGTGGCGACCGACATGCCGCACTGCTCGGGCTGACCCATGCTCCTCAAGACCCTTGGCGTCATCCTCGTCACCGCGCTGTCGGCGTTCACCCTCCTCTACTGGGTGACCGACAACCCGCGCCGGGACGAGATCGCGGCCGCCACCGAGGAGGAGCTGCTCGAGTACGGCGAGGTCATCTTCAGCGCCGATCCCGCCGAGCCGGCGGCCGCCGGATGCGCGAACTGCCACGGCCCGGAGGGCTTCGGCGGCGAGGCGGGGGCTGCCGTGGTCGGTCCGAACCTGCACTCGCGCAGCCTCGCCGAGAAGCTGAAGGTGAACAACAACTACGTCCACCTGGTGGTCAGCTTCGGCGGTGTGGTCGTCTCGGGCAACGTGAACTCGGCCATGCCGGCCTGGAGCGCCGAGGTCGGCGGTCCGCTGAACGTGCAGCAGATCGAGGCTGTGGCGGCCCTCGTCGAGTCGTGGGCCGACGAGGCCGACCAGGAGCCGATCGAGGAGGTCCCCGACACCGTCGAGGCGGGGGCCGAGGTGTACACCGCGGCCGGCTGCGTGGCCTGCCATGGCGCCAATCTCGAGGGCGGGACGGCCGGACCGAACATCCAGACCATCGGCTCCGGCGTCATCACCGAGTTCGAGAACTTTGCGACACCGTCCGGTGTCGACCAGATGGTCGCCGATTACGACGCCGATCCGCGGATGTTCCTCGAGAAGTGGGTTCGCGACTCATCGGCCAACTACAACGATGGCAACGCGACGGGAATGCCGCCGCACTCCGAGGGCGCCGTGAGCCAGAGCGCGCTCCAGGCGCTGATCACCTTCCTCCTGGCCCAGACCGGTGAGTAGGAGCGCGACGCCATGAGCACCTATCCGGCCTATCGACCGCGCGGGGGCCTCAGCCGCCTCTTCGGGTGGGCCGATGACTTCATGAGCTGGTTCCTCCATGGCCACGAGACGTGGCTGGTGGCCGTCCTCAAGGGCGTCCCGCTGTTCCTGTTCGTGTACTTCATGCTCACCTACGTGCCGAACTACGCGTACTACCTCACGACCGTCGAGCTGCCGTTCCTGCGCTTCAGTGACGACGTCGGGTTCCTGATCGCGAACGGCGTCGCGGGCGGCAACTTCGCCCTGCTCATCGTCCTCGCCGTCGGCGTGCAGGCGTCTCGAGGCCGCCGCGGCTTCGGCTGGTCGATGATCCGCATCTTCATCCTCCTGAACTACCTGTTCACCGTCATGCTGCTCGTACCGCTGCTGGCCTTCAACCTTGCCGGGGGCTCGTTCTGGCCGATCCAGATCCCGGCACAGTCGGTGGCGTTCGGCATGATGGTGGCCGGGCTGGGAGCCGCTGCCTGCGTCTACCTGTACTTCGAGTACCGCCGCATCATGCGACGTGATGCCGACCAGGCCGCCCTCCACAGCGCGGAGCTTGCGCGGCGCTGACCCGGGGCCTCCTCATCCATCTGGCGTGGTCGGCGACCGTCCTCGCCGTGGTCGCGACCGTGATCGGCCTCGAGCTGGGTGCGGCGTGCCCGCCCGGTGGGCCGTTGGCATTCGGCGACTGCGAAGAGGTGCGGCCGTTTGCCGTCGGGGTGGCCGGAGTGTCGGCCCTGCTCTACGTCGCCGGCCTCACGGCGGTCCGATGGTGGACGCTCGGACTCCGACGGCGCGGCGCAGCTGACGCTCATGCCTCCCGGGACTGGTATCTCCTGGTCGCCGCGCTCGGTCTGATCATCGCGCCGCTCCTCTCGTTCACGCTGGTTTCGACGCTTCGCTAGGATGGCTGCCATGCAGATCACCACCGTCGACGACCTCCGCGCCCGCCTGGACGGCGTGGCCTCGATCACCGAGCACGGCCTCGCGATTGCCGACGAGCGGCGCTTCCGCGGTGCGCTGATCGACGAGATCGTGTTCGAGGCGGTGTTCAACGCCGATGCCGACGTGCGCGAAGCGTCGCGCTGGCTGATCTGGTCCGCCTCGCAGGCGCTCGGCTGCGGCTCTGCCTCCATCCACGACCTGTATCGCGCCCGGGGACGAGGCGAGATTGCCGCCACGGCCTTCACCGTGCCGGCGATCAATGTGCGAGCCGTCACCTACCTGACCGCGCGACAGGCGTTCGCCGCCGCGCTCGAGCGGGATGCCGCCACTGTGATCTTCGAGATCGCCAAGAGCGAGATGGCCTACACCGACCAGCGACCCGACGAGTACGCGGCCGTGATCCTCGGCGCGGCGATCCGGGAGGGGTGGCAGACCCCGGTCTTCCTGCAGGGCGACCACTTCCAGTTCAACGCGACGAAGTGGGCCGCCGACCCGGCGGGCGAGATGGCCGGGCTGAAGGACCTGACCCGCGAGGCGGTTGCCGCCGGCTTCCTCAACATCGACATCGACAGCTCGACCCTGGTCGACCTGTCACTTGCGACGGTACCGGAGCAGCAGCGCGTCAACGCGGAGAACACTGCCGAGCTCACCCGTCTCGTCCGCGACCTCCAGCCCGAGGGCGTCACGATCAGCATCGGGGGCGAGATCGGCGAGGTCGGCAAGTCGAACTCGACGGAAGGTGAGCTGCGCGCCTACCTCGACGGGTACCGCCATGCGCTCGGGCCCGATGTCGAGCCGGTGAGCAAGGTGAGCATCCAGACCGGAACGAGCCACGGCGGGGTGCCGATGGCCGACGGCACGGTCGCGGCGGTGAGCATCGACTTCGACACGCTCGAGCGGCTGTCGGCGGTGGCGCGCGACGAGTATGGGATGGCCGGCTGCGTGCAGCACGGCGCCTCCACGCTGCCCGATGACGCGTTCAACCACTTCCCTGAGCACGGGACGGCCGAGATCCACCTCGCCACGGGGTTCCAGAACATCCTCTACGACGGTGGCGGACTGCCCGATGAGCTGCGCGGCCAGATGATGGCCTGGTGCTCGGAGAACTGCGCCGACGAACGCAAGGATGGCGAGACCGACGAGCAGTTCCTGTACCGGACCCGCAAGAAGGCGATCGGTCCGTTCAAGCGTCAGCTGTGGACGCTGCCCGATGCGGCGGCCTCGGAGATCGCGGCGAACCTGCGAGCGAAGTTCGGCCTGCTCTTCGACGAGCTGAAGATCGCCGGCACGCGCGCGGTCGTCGATCGTTTCGTGACGCCGGTCCCGGTCCCGCGCCCCCTGCCGGCGTCCCTGGGTGGCACCGACCGCGCCGCCGTGGTGGCCGGTGCGTCGGTCTTCGAGGACGACGGCTCCGGCGAGTAGCGGCTAGCGGAGGCCGATGAGCTTCTGAAGCATCGGCTGGTCGGCGAGGCCGATCAGCCTGCGGGCGTTCCCCGGCGGAATCTTCGCCAGCGTCTCGATGATCCGGCCCAGGTCATCCGTCCCGAGCTCGCCGATCAGTCCCCACAGCCGGTCGACCGTCCCCGGGCCAAGTCCCTCGAGCGTGGTGAACAGGCGCTCGATGGAGCGTGCGTCCCCGCGGACAAAGAGCTCGACGCCACGGTCGAATCGGCGCACGAACTCGAGCAGCGAGCCGAGTCGATCGCCGAGGCGCGCCATCTCCTCGTCCTGGGCATCGCCGGCCGCGGCCGCGCGGGCCTCATCCGCACAGCGCTGGATCACCGGGACGACCGGGTCGGTCTCGCGCTGCTTGCGCGCGGCGGCGACGCGGCGGAACCACTCCCAGTGGTCGCCGACCACGGCCCACGCGAGGGCGGCGGGCCCGCGCTGGCCTGATCGTCGGGGTGCGTCCGCGCGCTCGATGAGGCCCCATTCCTCGCACTGCGCGAGGGCCAGGCTCGTCGCGCGGTGGCTCATCCCGAGAGCGCGCCGGACCTCGGGCTCCGATTGCGGACCATCGCTGACGAGGAGGTAGCCCTGCACCGCCGCGGTGGATGGCGCGATGCCCCAGGTCGCACCTACCGCCCCCCAGGCCAGGGCAAAGGACCGACGCAGATCCTCGGCCGCCGTTTCAGCGGCGGGACTAAACGTGCTACTCACGTGAGCATGTTACTCGCTGCCGGCGCCCACGGAGAAGCCCCGGCGGTCGGGCCGGGGCTTCGGGTCGCGGGTCGCGGAGGGGCTCAGTGAGCGCAGCCACCGGCCTTGGCGGGAGATCCATCGGTGTTGAACGACGAGCCGCAGGCGCAGCTGCTGACGGCGTTCGGGTTGTTGATCGCGAAGCCGGACCCCATGAGCGAGTCGACGTAGTCGATCTCGGCGCCGGATACGTGCTGCTGGCTGAACTGGTCGATCACGACCGGAACGCCTGAGTGGTCCTCGACCTTGTCGCCGTCGTTGACCTTCTCGTCGAAGGCCAGGCCGTAGCTGAAGCCGGAGCAGCCGCCGCTCTTGACGAAGAGGCGCAGCCGGGCATCGGCCTTGCCCTCGCGCTCGCGGAGCTCGAGCACCTTGCGGCCCGCAGCCTCGGTGACCGAAACGAGCAGCTCACCACTCGGTGCGCCGCCGGTCATCGGGATCGGCTCGCGTGGAGTCTCGGAAAGAGTCATTCGTATCGGTCTCCCTGATGAGCGCTCGATCGCGCGTCGGTGTCGGAATTTCGCTCTGGAAAGTATACCAACCACGGGGGCACGTGCCGCAAGGGGCCGATCGGCGTCGTTGCTCGGTACACTAGGGCCTCCCCGAGCCCGGCGAATCCGCACGAGGACCGACCAGCTGTGAGACTTGCGAGCCGCATGGAGCGGATCGGGACCGAGACCGCGTTCGAGGCCGCCGCGCGTGCCCGAGCGCTGGAGGCCACCGGTCGCGACGTGATCCACCTCGAACTCGGCGAGCCCGACTTCGACACGCCGCGCCACGTCTCGGAAGCCGCTGCCCGTGCCCTGCTGGACGAGGGCGCAACGCATTACACCGCCGCGACCGGGATTGCTCCGCTGCGTGAGGCGATCGTCGCGGACGTGAAGCGCTGGAAGGGGATCGACACCACCCCGGACCAGGTGGTCGTGACGCCCGGGGCCAAGCCGATCATGTTCTACGCCATGCTCGCCCTGGTCGACGACGGCGACGAGGTCATCTACCCGAACCCTGGCTTCCCGATCTACGAGTCGATGGCGCGCTACGTGGGCGGGACGCCGGTGGCGGCACCTCTGCGTGAGTCGAACGACTTCCGCATGGATGTCGAAGAGGTCGCCTCGCTGATCACACCGCGGACCCGGATGCTCGTCTTCAACTCCCCGCACAACCCGACCGGATCGATCCTGACCGACGAGGATATTCGCCGACTGGCCGAGCTGGCCGTCGAGCACGACCTTGTCGTGCTTGCCGACGAGATCTACGGCCGTCTCCAATACGAGGGCAGCCTGCTGTCGATCGGGACTCTGCCGGGCATGGCGGAGCGCACGATCACGCTCGACGGCTTCAGCAAGACCTTCGCGATGACCGGCTGGCGGATGGGCTACGGCGTCATTCCCGAGTGGCTCGTCCCCTCCTTCAGCCGGCTGGTCATCAACAGCGTCAGCTGCACCAACGCCTTTGCGCAGGCCGGGGCCATCCAGGCGTTGACGGGCCCGCAGGACGATGCCGATGCCATGCGTGATGAGTTCAGGGCGCGGCGCCAGCTGATGGTGGAGGGGTTGAACGCGATTCCGGGGGTCTCCTGTGTCATGCCGCACGGGGCGTTCTACACGTTCCCGAGTGTCTCGTCCTTCGGCCGCACGAGCTCCGAGATCGCCGATCACCTGCTGTACGACGCCGGCGTGTGTGGCCTGTCGGGTACCGCCTTCGGGAAGCATGGGGAAGGTCACCTCCGCTTCAGCTACGCGAACTCGCGCGAGAACCTCAGCGCCGCACTGCAGCGCGTGGGAGAGTCGCTCGCGAAGCTCGCCAGCACCGGCGAACTGGTCGGCGCCGGGTCGTGAGCCGTCCACGCGTCCTCGTCACCCGCCTCATTCCCGATGCCGGCCTCGACGCGGTGCGGGAGGCCTGTGACGTCGATCTGTGGGAGGACGAGCTCCCGCCGCCGCGCGATGAGCTGCTTCGCCGGGTCGCCGGCACGGACGGCCTCCTCTCGCTGCTCACGGACCGCGTTGACGACGAGCTGCTCGACGCCGCGGGGCCGCAGCTGAAGGTGGTCTCGAATTTCGCCGTCGGCTTCGACAACATCGATGTGCCGGCTCTCACCCGGCGCCGCATCCCCGGTGGGAACACCCCGGGCGTTCTGACCGAGACGACCGCCGATCTGGCATTCACGCTGCTCATGGCGGCCGCGCGCCGCATTCCCGAGTCGGTCGACTACGTGCGCGACGGCCACTGGAAAACCTGGGGCCCGATGCTGCTCATGGGCGTCGACATCCACGGCGCGACCCTCGGCATCGTGGGCTTCGGCCGCATCGGGCGCGAGATGGCGCGCCGTGGCCGCGGATTCGGCATGCGGATCCTGTACCACGACGTCCATCCGGCAAGCCCCGAGGATGAGGCCGAGCTGGGCGCCACCAGCGTCGAGATGGACGAGCTGCTCAGCGAGTCCGACTTCGTCAGCCTGCATGTGAACCTCACCGATGAGACCCATCACCTGATCGACGCCGATGCATTGCGCGCGATGAAGTCGAGCGCGGTGCTCGTCAACACGTCCCGCGGACCGGTGGTCGATCCCGCGGCGCTCGAGGCGGCGCTGCGTGTCGGAGAGATCTTCGCCGCCGGCCTGGACGTCACCGAGCCGGAACCGCTTCCGGCCGATCACGGGCTGGTGGCCCTGCCGAACTGCGTCGTCGTGCCGCATATCGCGTCCGCGTCGCGAGTCACACGGGACCGCATGGCCCAGATGGCCGCCGCGAATCTCGTGGCCGGCGTGCGCGGCGAGCGTCTCCCGACGCCGATCAACCCCGAGGTCTACGACTGACGTGCCCGACAGCCGCCTACGGCTCCCCGACCTGTCGCATCCGCATCCGTACGAGCATCGGAGGCCCCGGCGGCCGTCTCATCTGCCGAAGCGGTTGACGCCCCCGCCGGCGCGCAGTGAGCCGCCCGACCTCTCGCTGTTCCTCTATGCGGGAGTGGTCCTGCTGGTGATCGTCGCCATCCTCGCCATCCCGTACGTCATCGGCTACCTGTTCGAGGTCGTCCTCTAGCGGGGTCAGGCCTGGGCCGTCCATACCAGGATCCGATCGCCGTCGACCTTGACGCGCGGCCGGACGAGGTCGGGCAGCTCGATCGGATAGGCCGCCGCGTCTCCGCGGTACGGGTTCTCGCGCCAGGTCCGCCGCCCGTTGGCGAGCCGGCCCGACAGGTCGAAGCTCGCCCCGTGGCACGGGCAGCGCAGGTCGCTCCATTCCGGTCGGAACTGGAGCGTGCAGCCCATGTGGCTGCAGACCGAGGACAGCGCGTGGATGTCGCCGGCGTCGTTGACCACGAATCCGTCGAAGGCCGTGGTGGTGAAGCGGATCGCGGCGCCGTCGGGGAGATCGGGAACCCGCGCGACCTCCTGCCAGAATCCCTCGCCGGACACCAACTCGCCGCCGCCACCCAGGGAGGGCTGCTGCGAACGAGGCGCCAGGGACATGCCGACCGCGCCCGCCGCCAACCCCGCGGCCGCTCCCAGCCCGCCGCGCAGCAGGTGTCGGCGCGAGATGCGCCAGCGGGAGCGTCCGGCGGGCTCGATCGGAGCGGCGCGCACAGGTGGAGGCACGAGCACGGCGGCCAAACCGTCGTCAGCGACTCGCATGCGAAGGCGGAGCTGCTCGACAAAGGCGGGGTCGGGACCCACATCGGTTCCGGGCGCCGATCCGGCGATCTCGGCCGCCAGGCGCGCCATCTCCGCCTCATCGCCATCCTCGACGTGCTCGGGCGACGGCCGTTCGCCCCCGGTCAGGGCCGCCAGGTATCGCTCGAACTCCTCGGCCCGATCGTCGCCGGGCAGGCGCTCGTCATCCATGGCGTCCCTCCTCGAGCAGAGCGGCGCGGCGCAGGGCACGGTACTGGAGCACCTTGGCGTTCCCGCTGGTGATCCCCATGGCCGTCGCCGTCTCGGCCACGGACATGCGTTGAAGGAACCTGAGCTCGAGTACGCGCCGATACCGATCGGGCAATCGGCCGAGGAGCGCATGGACCCGCGCCAGCGACGAGTCATCGGGTGGCAGCGCGGGTCGCCCGTCGCCATCGGCTGGCTCCCAACCCGGGGCGACCTGCTCCATGCCGACGAGGGGAAGTCGGTAGAACGCCCGCCAATGATCCGCGATCGCGTTCTGCGCGACCCGGTACAGCCACGCGGTGATCTGGCGTGGCTCGCGGGCGGTATCGAGGTGCTCGACCGCGCGGATGAACACCTGAGCGGTCAGGTCCTCGGCATCAGGGCGGTTGCCGACGCGCGCGAAGATGAAGCGATAGATCCCGACGACGTGGTCGGCGTAGACCTGTTCGAACGGGCCGGGGGCGCCTGGCATCTCACCGATGCGATACGCCGTCGGTTACGCCCGCGGTCGGAGCGGAGCGAGCAGTGCCGCGACTTCCTCGAGGAAGCGGGCATCGGTCGCGTTGAATGCGTCGAGGTCCGATCCGTCGACGTCGATCTCGCCGACCACGCGTTCGGCGTCGAAGATCGGCACCACGATCTCGCTGCGGGTGCTGGCGAAGCACGACAGGTAGCGCGGGTCCGCGTTCACGTCCGGGACGATCTCGGTCGTTCCGCTGCTGGCTGCGGCGCCGCACACGCCGGTGCCGATCGGGATCCGAGTGTGCTCCGTGGCCTCGGGCCCGGTCCACGGACCGAGCACGAGGTCGGTGCCATCAACCCAGTACAGGCCGACCCAGTCGTAGGAGGGAAAGCGATCGTGGAGGAGGTCGATGACGCGTTGTGCGGAGGTCTCGCGGTCCGGCCCTTCGGCGATGGCCAAACGGACGAGGTTCAGCGCATCGCCGTGCACCGCGAGCCGCTCCTCGGCCACCGGGTGGCTCACTGCCGCGCCGCCCAGCGCTCCGCCCAACGGTCGATGCCGGAGATCGCCCCGCGCAGGTCCGCACCCTTCGTGGTCAGGGAGTACTCGACCCAGGGCGGTACCTCGCTGACGGCGCGGCGCTCGACGAGGCCCTCGTCCTCGAGAAGCTTCAGGCGCTGGGAGAGGGTCGCCGAGTTGGCGCCACCCAGGGCGTCCTGCAGCTCGCAGAAGCGCTGCGTGCGATCGCCGAGCGAGTGGATGATGCGCAGGACCCACTTCTGGCCGATGACGTTGAACGCCTCGGTCGCCGCGCATTCCGCGCGCAGCGCGTGAGCTCGCCGGGCAGCCCGGGAGCGGGGCAGCGCGGGAGGCGGCGTCGAGAGTCCGGCGTCCATCAGGACGCGAACCCTAGCACCGCCCCCTGGGCCGATCAACCGAGGCGCACTTACTCCACCGCCACCGTCATGTTCATCGACGGGTGGAACAGGCAGGTGATGAGGTACGTGCCCGGTTCGTCGAAGACGAAGGACGTGACGCCGTTCGGCGCGAGCTCCTCGTCGAGGATCGGGCCGTCGGTGGCGACGCCGTCGGAGCCCTCGGTCACGGTGTGCGCGGCGCCGTCCGCGTTCACGAAGCGCACCGAGGTCCCGGCCGCGACCGTGAGCTCGTCGGTGTCGAACGCGAATCCCTCGAGGCGGACGGTCTCCTCGCCACCACCACCGGCCTCGGACGGCGCAGCGGCCTCCGACGGAGGCTCGGTCGCCGCCGGCGCGGTGCTCCCGCCATCGGTCTGGCTGGGCTCATCGGCCGGTGCCGCGCCGCAGGCTGCCAGCAGCAGGGCCAATCCGGCGAGGAGTGCCGGGATCGTTCGGGTTCGGTTCATGCGCTGACTCCTGTGGTTCGGTGGAGGGTGTGGCATTTCGTCATCCGTACGGCTGGCGTTACGCACCGGCGCATTTGACGCCCATCGAGCGCGCCCGCATGATGCGGGAACCCACCCTTCGTCCCGCGCGTCGAGCATGCCGCAGACCACGATTTACGTGTCGCCCCGCTCCGTCGGGGCACCCGACAGCCGTCCTCCGGCGGTCGCCACCACGGACCTCGCCCGCCTGTTCGCGGGCAGTCCGGCGCTGGCCGGTGTCACGCTCCAGATCGATGGAGGACGGACCGTCGCCCTGCTCGGGCCGAACGGGGCGGGGAAGACCACGCTCCTGCGGCTGCTCTCGACCGCCATTCGACCCTCGTACGGGCGCGTGCACGTGGACGGCCTCGACGTCGATCGCGACGCCGCCGCCGTGCGCGGACGGGTCGCCTACCTCTCCCACGCCACCGGCCTGTACGACGAGCTGACGGCGCGCGAGAACCTGGCGTTCGCCGCCGCGATGCTCGGCACGGAGGATGCCGCCGAGCGGATCGAGCGCGCGCTCGGCGACGTCGGGCTCGGTGCGCGCGCGCGGGACCGGGTGGGGACGTACTCCGCCGGCATGCGCAAGCGACTGGCGCTCGGCCGGATCCTGCTCGGCTCGGCGTCCCTGGTGCTGCTCGACGAGCCCTACGCGGCACTGGACGCCGACGGCATGGAGCTCGTCGACCGGCTGCTCGCTGCGTGGCACGAGGTCGGTGTCTCGGTGGTGATGGCGTCGCACGCCATCAGTCGACTGGATGCCCATCTCGACGGGCGA
>JAGXHP010000098.1 GCA_024636135.1 Chloroflexota bacterium | reverse complement strand
GTTTCAGCCAGCGTGCCCCGGGCGTCGACCTCCGCCTGGTGGAGCACGACTTCAGCGATCCCATGGCCGGGCTGACGGCCGGCACCACGCAGGTGGCGATCGTGTTTGCGCCGCTCACCGATGCGCGGCTCGAGAGCCTGACCGTCTTCGAGGATGTGCGCCACGTGGCGCTCCCGGCATCGCATCCGCTGGCCGCGAGCGCCGAGATCGACGCCGCCGACCTCGCGGAGCTGGCCTGGCTCCGGGTTCCCGCCGGGGACTCGGCGTGGACCCGGTTCTGGTTCCGGCATCCCATGGGACGCGATGCCTCCGGCGCGGAGATCCGCACCGCCGACGAGTGGGTTCCGGCCATCGAATCGGGTCGTGGCGTGGCGTGGACGATGCCCACGGTCATGGCGAATTTTCCCGATACCGAGATCGTGACGGTTCCGGTGCGCGGCATCGAACGCGGCGCGGTGGTGCTCGCGTGGCGGTCGGAAGATCGGGATCCGGTCGTCGCCGAGTTCGTCCGGGCGGCACATGAGATGCTCGGGGGAGCGTGATTCACCATTCGGGTTGGTGATTCCATCGCGAGCCGCTGTTTCCCCTTGCGACCGGGGATGTGAAGACTGGGGAGCGACTCAACCCGCAACGCCCAAAGGAACTCGGAACCATGCAGAACCACGACGCACACCATCAGCAGCCCGACGCCGGCAGCCACGACAAGCACGCCGGCCACGACCCCGATGCCTATCGGCGCCAGTTCTGGCTCGTCGCCCTGCTGACCATCCCGGTCGTGATCTGGAGTCACGAGGTCCAGATGTGGCTCGGCTTCACCGCCCCGGTCTTCCCGGGCTCGGAGTGGATTCCGGCGGTGCTTGGCACCGTGATCTTCCTGTACGGCGGCCGTGTATTCCTCCAGGGGGCCCGCGTGGAGCTCGGCGACCGTCAGCCCGGCATGATGACGCTCATCAGCCTGGCGATCCTGGTGGCATTCGTGGCCTCGTGGGCGGCCACGATCGGTGTCTTTGCCGTGGACGTCTGGTGGGAGCTCGCGACGCTGATCACGGTCATGAGCCTCGGCCATTGGCTCGAGATGCGCTCGATCATGCAGGCCCGCGGCGCGCTTTCGGCGCTCGCCGAGCTTCTTCCCGACGAGGCGGAACGCGTCACCGCCTCCGGACTCGAGACGATCAAGACCTTGGAGCTGGCGGCGAGTGATGTCGTTCTCGTGCGCCCCGGCGGGCGCGTCCCCGCGGACGGCGAGGTCACCGAAGGCCAGGCCGACGTCGACGAGTCGATGATCACCGGCGAGTCCCGCCCCGTCGCCAAAGCACCCGGCGACCGGGTGGTGGCGGGCACGGTGGCGGCCGGTGGCAGCCTCCGCGTGCGGGTGAGCGCCGTCGGTACCGACACGGCCCTTTCCGGCATCATGCGGCTGGTGGCCGAGGCGCAGGCCTCGAACAGCCGAGCGCAGGCGCTGGCCGATCGCGCGGCCGCCCTGCTGTTCTACGTCGCACTCGTCGCCGGCGTGCTCACGCTCGGGACCTGGACGCTCCTCGGCGAGCCCGAGGAGGCATTGATTCGCACCGCCACCGTCCTGGTCATCGCGTGCCCCCATGCGCTCGGACTTGCCATTCCGCTCGTCATCGCCATCAGCACCACGCTCGGCGCGCGCAATGGGCTCCTTGTCAAGGATCGCCTGGCGCTCGAGCGCGCGAAGGACCTCGACGTCGTGATCTTCGATAAGACGGGGACCCTGACTCGGGGCGAGCCCGTGCTGTCGGCCGTGGCCACCGCGCCCGGCATCGACGAAGCAGATGTCCTGCGCCTGGCCGCCGCCGTGGAGGCAGACAGCGAGCATCCGCTGGCCCGCGCCATCGTCGACGGCGCCCGCGAGCGCGGCCTGGAACCGGTCGCCTCCCGCGATTTCGAGAACCTCGCCGGGCGCGGAGCACGCGCGATCGTCGCCGGCACCCCGGTGCATGTCGGTGGTCCGCGCCTGCTCGAAGAGCTGGCCGTCGACCAGCCCGCCTCGTTGGCCGCGGTGACGGATGGCTGGGCCGATGCCGGTCGCACCGTGATGAGCGTCATCCGAGACGGTCGGGTCATCGGCGCGATCGGCGTCGAGGACGAGGTCCGTCCCGAGTCCGTCGAGGCGGTGAGGCTCCTCCACGACCTGGGCGTCCGCGTGGCGATGATCACCGGTGACGCGCAGGCCGTGGCCGACTCGGTTGCCGCGCGGATCGGCATCGACGAGGTCGCCGCCCAGGTCCTGCCGGCCGACAAGGCCGATGCCGTTCGACGCTTCCAGAGCGGCGGCGCGAAGGTGGCGATGGTGGGGGATGGCGTGAACGACGCACCCGCGCTGGCACAGGCCGATGTCGGCATCGCCATCGGCGCCGGGACAGATGTGGCCGTCGAATCGGCCGGGATCGTGCTCATGAGCGACGACCCGCGGGACGTGGTCGGCGCCATCGAGCTGAGCCGGGCCACCTACCGCAAGATGATCCAGAACCTCGTCTGGGCCACCGGGTACAACGCGCTGGCCATTCCGGTCGCCGCCGGGGTCCTCGCGCCCATCGGCTTCATCCTGCCGATGAGCGTGGGCGCGCTGGTCATGAGCATCTCGACGATCGTGGTGGCCGCGAATGCGCAGCTGCTGCGGGGCCTCAAGCTTCGACGCCGAGAGGACGATGCGCCCTCGCTCGAACCGGTGCCCGCCTGACGGGCCGGTTGCCTGTGCGGTCCGGCCTCGGTATTCTCGGGCACGGACCGCATGGCGGAGTAGCTCAGTGGTAGAGCAGGGGACTCATAAGCCCTTGGCCGGTGGTTCGAATCCGCCCTCCGCTACCAACCCAGCCGGCCTGATCGAGCTGGCCGCCGTCGTCGAGAAGGGCGCCAGCTCCCTCGGCATCCCCGATGAGGCGCACCTCGTGCTCGCCGTGTCCGGCGGCTCGGACTCGATGGCCCTCCTCCGCGGTGCGGCTCAGCTCGTCGCGACCGGGGGGCGCCGCTGGACACTGTCCGTCGCGCACCTCGACCACGGCCTGCGCCCGGACAGCGCGGACGACGCCACCTTCGTCGCCGATGCCGCCGCCGCGCTTCGTCTTCCCTGTCATCTGGGCCGCAGTGATGTCGCTGCCCTCGCGCTCGCCGAGGGGCGATCCATCGAGGATGCCGGCCGCCAGGCCCGGTATCGGTTCTTCGAGGAGGCGGCACCATCGGGTGCCCTCGTCACCACCGCCCACACCGCGGACGACGCTGCGGAGACCGTGCTCCTCAACCTGATGCGCGGCGCCGGCCTCAGCGGGGTTCGCGGCATTCCGAGACGCCGCGGACGAATCGTGCGACCACTGCTGCACGCCCGCCGCTCGACCCTCCGTGACCTGCTGGACCGGGACGCCATCCCGTTTCGTGACGATCCGTCGAACGAGGATCCGGCGCATCTGCGCAACCGCGTGCGCAGGGACGTGCTGCCGCTGCTCGAGACGCTGCGGCCCGGGGCGGTCGACCGCATCGGCCAGTTCGCGCAGCTGGCGGCCGACGACGATGCGCTCCTCACGGAGCTTGCCGAGGCCGAGCTGATTCGTCGCACCGGGGCCGATGGAGGAATCTCGTGGCGCGACCCGCCGCCGCCCGCGCTCGGGCGGCGGGTCCTGCGCCTTGCGATCGGTCACCCGTCCCCGAGCGCCGAGCGGGTCGAGGCCGTCCTGGACGCGGCAACGAGCGACCGCGGAGGCGTCACGGTCGAGCTGGGCAACAACCGATCGGTGACCGTGAGGGGGCGGGTCATTCGGATCACCCGCCCACCGGCCGTCGCCGATTCATCGTCGGAATGACGCCACATCGTCCGATCGGGCGGCATACGACCGATGTATCGGCTGTCACGTGGCCCAACCCGGCCCGAAACGCGCGCTCTGGCCACTTCACAGCCGATCTATCGCCGATTCGGCGCCCAGCGCGAGGTTCCGGCGCCATTTCGCCGACACATCGGCGTGCGGCCCACCCACCCCCATCGGTCCCACGATCAACAGGCGAATATGCGGAAAGCGGTGAGTCACTCGTGACCCGCTCCCGTATCCAAGGTGCGCACCGGTACTCATGGGGCGTTTGTTCGGCCCATCGGCCGCACCTATACTTGCCCGGCTCGGGACGCGCTGTTCCGCGCCGGACGACGGCCGCAGGCCGGATGCCGATCGCACGGAGGCGAAAGTAGAACCACGTTGACAAGCCGCATCGTTCGCAACAGCGTCGTGCTGGTCGTCCTGGCCGTCTTCGGACTGGCCGTGCTCTGGACATTCATGGGCAGTGGCGACACGGCACCCGAGTATGGCTACGGCCAGCTCATCGAAGACGCGCGCGCAGGAAACATCGATTCGATCACCAAGGAAGGCCTTCGCCTGACCGCGACCTTCCCGAACGGCGGCGAGGACAGGACGGCCATCGCGCCGTCCGAGCTGACCGATCCCTATAACGACATTTGTGCCGCCGCCGGGCCGGACAGCCAGGCGTGCCAGAACTTCAATGTGGTGGAGGAGAGCGCCGCGGGTGGCGTGCTGACCCTCCTCATCACCGCGCTTCTGCCCGTGCTCCTCATCGGCGGCTTCATCTTCTTCATGATGCGCCAGGCCCAGGGCACGAATAACCAGGCCATGAGCTTCGGCAAGAGCCGCGCGCGGATGTTCCTCGGCAACAAGACCGTTGTGACCTTCAACGACGTTGCCGGTGTCGACGAGGCGAAGCAGGAGCTGACCGAGGTGGTCGAGTTCCTCAAGTACCCGGAGAAGTTCAACAGCCTCGGCGCGCGCATCCCGCGCGGCGTGCTGCTCGTCGGACCGCCCGGCACCGGCAAGACGCTCCTGGCCCGCGCCGTGGCCGGCGAGGCCGGTGTGCCCTTCTTCAGCATCTCCGGCTCCGAATTCGTCGAGATGTTCGTGGGCGTCGGCGCATCCCGCGTCCGCGACCTGTTCGAGCAGGCGAAGCGCAACTCGCCGTGCATCGTGTTCGTCGACGAGATCGACGCGGTCGGCCGCCAGCGCGGTGCCGGCCTCGGTGGCTCGCACGACGAGCGCGAGCAGACCCTGAACCAGATCCTGGTCGAGATGGATGGCTTCGACACGAACACGAACGTGATCGTCGTCGCCGCCACCAACCGGCCGGAAATCCTCGATCCCGCACTGCTGCGCGCCGGTCGCTTCGACCGCCAGGTTCTGGTCGACCGGCCCGACCAGGCGGGCCGCCTTGCCATCCTCAAGGTGCATGCCGGCAAGATCATCCTCGATGACGATGTCGACCTTTCGAAGGTTGCCGGCCTGACCACCGGATTCACCGGGGCCGACCTTGCCAATCTGATCAACGAGGCGGCGATCGCCGCGACCCGCCGCGACGGGGCCTCGGTAACATTCGGCGACTTTACGACCGCCATCGAGCGCATCGTCGCCGGCATCGAAAAGAAGAGCCGTGTTCTGAGCGAGGGCGAGCGCCGCCGCGTCGCCTATCACGAAATGGGCCATGGGCTGGTCGCGGCCAATCTGCCGGGCGTCGATCCGGTACAGAAGGTCTCGATCATCCCGCGCGGCGTCGGCGCTCTCGGCTATACCATGCAGCGGCCGACGGAGGATCGGTTCCTGCTCGCCGCCAGCGAATTGAAGAACCGGATCGTCGTCCTGATGGGTGGGCGCGCCGCCGAAGATCTGATCTTCGACGGTGATGTGTCGACCGGCGCCGCGGACGATCTCCAGAAGGCGACCGATATCGCCATCGAAATGGTGACGCGGTACGGCATGGACTCCGGTCTCGGCGAACGGACCTACACGCGGCCCGCCCAGGCGTTTCTCGCCGTGCCGCAGACCCGCGCCTTCGAGGCCTCGCAAGCCACCGAGCGCGAGATAGATCTGGCCGTCCGGGAGATCGTCGAGGCCGCGCGCGTTCGCGCCAAGGATATCCTCGCGGGACAGCGTTCCGATCTGGACGCCGGGGCGGAGATGCTGCTCACCCGGGAAACGCTGACCGCTGAGGAGTTCGCGCCGCTACAGAGAGGGCAGCATCTGTCGGGGCACCTTACGGCCGGGGCGGCAGGAGAGTGGCGCTGATCGGCTCCAGCACGAAGGCGCCGGCCCGGGCGAGGCCGGTGCGCACGTCGTCCCCTAGGCGCGGGAGCACTGTCACCAGCCCGACGAACCGGTTGTGGTTGGTTCCGTCGAGAGCCGAGAGCTCGGATATGTCGATCAGTCGGATGTTGTTGGCGCCGGCGAGCACCTGCACTTGCGGATCGTTGACGTCGCGGGTGCCGATCCGGTCGCGGGACCCGGCGATCCGGCTGGATGCCATCAAGGCGCGGTCGTCCTTGGAAACCAGCAGCGTCATAGGCGGGTCCAGAGGGCCGATGACCTCCATCTGCCGGCGAAAGACATCGACATCGATGTCGGGGGCAGCAAGCACGACGCCGTTCAACCGCTCGATGATCGCGTCCTGGCCGGTCAGCCGGAGCTGGCGCAGAGCCTCCGCCGTGAGCCAAGCGCCCATGCTGTGCCCGAACACCGTGATCCTTCCGACCTTCGGATCATTCGCAATATCCGTCAGCACGCGAACGAGATCGTCACGCGAATAGGTGACGGCGTCCTTGTCGGCGACGTAACCCGCCACGGATGCCGCCGAAGGCCAGGCGAAGAGGACCGGCGTCTCCGTCAGCTTGCCGTCGACGGCGAGTTGCGCC
>JAGXHP010000097.1 GCA_024636135.1 Chloroflexota bacterium | reverse complement strand
GATGAAAAGGGAGGGGCATGACTCCAAAAGAGAAGGAAAAAGACTTTAATCGCGCCCGCGGCGCCCTGTTGGGTCTGGCAGTTGGTGACGCAGGCCGACATCGGCTTCCTGGCCCTCGCCTTTCTGGCGTACTACGCGACCTTCCCGTTGCGCGGGTTTCGGTGGCGCTACGTCCTGGCGCGCAGCGGCGTGGAGGTGCGCTTCCGCGACGCGACCGAGATCCTGTTCCTGTCGTGGTTCGTCAACTGCCTGGTGCCGGCCAAGCTCGGCGACCTGTACCGCGCCTACCTGCTCAAGGGAAACTACGGCGCGTCAGGGTCTCGCACGGTGGGCACGATCTTCATCGAGCGGATCGCCGACATCATCGTGATCTTCATTCTCGCCCTCGCCGCCGGGTACTGGAGCTTCCGGGGGCGATCACGGCCCGAGATCGATTTCATCTTCCTCGTCGGGGCCATCGTGGCGGTCCTGCTCGTCGTGCTCGTGGCGTTCCTGCGCTACTTCGGCAACCGCCTGACCCCCCGACTCCCGGTTCGGCTCGCCGAGTTCTATGCCCGATTCCGAGAGGGCAGCACCGATGCCGTGTCGCTCCGCGCCCTTCCGGCGATTCTGCTGATGACGGGCGGGATCTGGCTGCTCGAGGGCGCGCGCCTGTACTTCGTCATCCAGGCTCTGGACCTGCCCGAGGTCGGCCTCGGGATCAGCGCATCGGTCTTCGTCGCCCTTGCTGCGGCACTCCTGACTGCCATCCCGCTCACGCCCGCCGGCGTGGGGTTCGTGGAGCTGGCCATCGCGGTGGCGCTCGGCTTCTACGGGGTCGGGCAAGATCCGGCGGCAGCTGTCGCCTTCACGGACCGGGCGATCAGCATCCTGACCGTGATCGTGCTCGGAGGGATCCTCTACGCCTTCAGCCAGAAGGTCCGCCGTGCTCACGGCGCCGCACGGGTCGCTTCCGCCGGCTGATCTCCGCTCGGCGACGCGGTACCTTCCTCCTATTGAGGGGACCTGCGCCCGCTGGGATGCTGCGGTTGCTCGTACGCACCACCGATCGACCACGTATCGGTGGAGTACAGCGCATAAAGGTCCCTGATGGCCCTCGAATCACCGAGATCCTTCAACACCTGGCTCCGCAGCCAGCTGAAGGAAAAGAAGATGAGCCAGCGCCAGCTCGCGCTCCAGTCGGGTGTGGATCACTCCACCATCTCCCGGCTGATCAAGGGTGACCGGATGCCCTCCCTCGGGACGGCCACCAAGCTCGCCCAAGGCCTGCGCGAGATCCGCGAGGAGTCGGACGGACCGGCCTACTTCGCCTCGCTCAACAACCGCCATGTCCTGCCGACCACGCGAGTCGAGTACGCCCTCCGCGGCGATGACGCGCTCACCGAGACCGACGTCCGGGAGCTCATGCAGTCGTACATCGCCGTTCGCCTGCGGCGCATGCGCACCGACAACGGTGGCTCCCACTCGGGCCCGAACGGGTACACCAACGGCCGCTGAGACGCCGATGGTCCCGCCGGGCCGCACACCGGCGGGGTACCTCTGGCAACGGGACGCCAGTACCGCCGGTGCCCTTTCCTCGTCCGTCGCTAGCTCGCCAGAACGGTGGAAGCGGCTGGGGCCAACCCGGCCGCTTCTCCGTTAGCGTGTGATGTGCTGGCCCTCGACCTCTAGGGCGCCATCGCGACCCGCGTGGAGCGCCGGCTGGTGTTGAAGGCCTTCGGTGGAAGCGTGGGGAGCACAGTCGCACCTCGCCACAGCTGATGCGCGCGCCTGATGTTCACCGCGTCCCATCCCTCGTCCCCGCCGGGAGTCTCCAAGATGAACGTGGTCGCCACCAGGCGTGAGTCCCGAAGGAACGCGCCCAGGCCGATCGCACCAATGCGCCCGGCGCCGATGTGCTCGTGTCGATCGGTTCGCGACCCGACCAGTGAACGCGAGTCGTTGAGGTGGACGAGGGCAAGACGGTCGACGCCGATCAGCTCGACGAATCGGTCGACGACCGAGGCGGCTCCATGGACCGTGGAGATGTCGTACCCGGCGCCCCACAGGTGGGCCGTGTCCAGGCAGAAACCGAGCCGATCTCGGTGCGGATGGTCGCCGACACCGTCAAGGTTGGCCGCCAGGTCCTCGATCCGCGAGCCGATGTGGTCGCCGCCGCCGGCGGAGTTCTCGAGCACCAGCCGCACCGTCGACGGCGTTGCATCGAGCACCGCGCGGACGTTCTCGATGACGCGCTCCAGGCCGACCGCCCGACCCGACCCGCGGTGCGAGCCGATGTGGGTGTTCACCAGCCGCGCGCCGTAGTCCGGCGCCCGCCGCACCTCGTGGATCAGCCCGTCGCGGGACTGCGTCGCGAACGGCTCCGCGGTTCCGGCAAGGTTGATGAGGTATGAGGCGTGGATCGAGATCGAACGCAGTCCCTCGCGCTCGCAGTAGGCGATAAAGGCCCCGGCATCTGAGGGTGGTTCGGCTCGCCGTCGCCATGCGGTCGGGTTGTCGCTGAAGATCTGGAGGGCGCGCGCGCCGATCTGGCGAGAGCGCCGCGCGGCCTTCATGAGGCGCTGGGCGATGCCGAGGTGAACTCCCACCTCCGGCGCGTCATCCGGCCACGTCAGACGCCGGCGGGGCTCGGCGCGTGCTACGGTGCGCGACATGGCACCCGAACCGCGAGAGCCCGCCACGGACCTGCTGAGCGTGGGCCTGCTCGTCTTCTTCGTGTCGTTGATTCTGATCGTGGGGGCGCTGCTGCTCCTGCCGGCCATTCTCTGACCGGCGTGGAGGGTGTCAGCGCGCTCTCCCGTTGCCGATGACCGGCTCGATCAGGCCGTATGACCCGTCGCGTCGCCGATAGAGCACGGCGACATCCTCGGTCTCGGCATTGAGGAAGACGAAGAACGCATGGCCGAGCTCCTCCATCTGCGCGATCGCGTCCTCCTCGAACGTCGGCAGCATGTCGAAGCGCTTGGTCTTCACGATGGCGGGTCGCTCGTCGCTGGCCTCGTCATCATCCGGATCGATCGTTCCGAGTGCCTCGCGCTCGAGGACCGACTCGACCTCGTCGGCATGTCGTTCGCGCACGCGCCTCGGACGCTGCTTCATGCGGACCACCTGGCGCTCCAGCTTGTCGAGCACCACGTCGAGAGCCGCGATCGGACTGGCCCCAGCCGCCGTTGAGCGCAGCACGTCGCCGTTGTTGCGGAGCGTCACCTCGGCCACCTGGGCCGTGTCGTTCGCGTGGGACGCGTTGGCGATGAGCTCAACGTCCGCCTCGGCCATCTCGTGGGTGATGCGGTCAAGGCGCTGGAGCTTGCGCTCGATCTGGGTGCGGAGCTGATCGCTGAGCTCCAGGTTGCGGGCCGTCAGGTTCGTCTTCAACGTACCGATGCCTCCGCTGCGCGTGTGTCGAGGGTGGCCGTCTAGGCTAGCACCCGCTCAGACCTCGCGGGCAATGGCAAACCCGTACACCTCGACGACACCAATTGATCGGAGTGCGTCCGCGCATACCTCGAGTGTGGCCGAGGTCGTGAGGATGTCGTCGACCACGATCGCGCAGATCGGAGGTCGGACGCCGTCCCGCGCGGCGATGGCGCCTCGCATGTTCTTCACGCGTTCGGCGCGCGTCAGGCGGTGTTGTCGTTCCGTTGAGTGCGCACGCGCCAGCAGCTCGACCATCGGCATTCTGGCGAGCGTCGCAAGGTGGCCGGCGATCAGTGATGCCTGGTTGTAGCCGCGCTGGCGGCGCCGCGCCGAGTGGATCGGGACAGGCACGAGGACGGCCGGGCCGCTGATCGTGAGGAGGAGCCGCATGGCTGGATATGCGGCGTCGGCGAGTGGTCCTGCGACCCGCGACGCACCGCGATACTTCAGCGCGGCAAGAACGCGGCGAAGCACACCGTCGTAGGGATAGGCCGCGACGGCTGCCAGGAGCGATTCTCCGACGACGACGCCGGGATCGGCAGTCACGAAGGTCGGCGTATCGCCGGCGAACGGCTCCATCGCCTGGCAGCAGCTTCGACAGACGATTGACCCAACGCGTCCGCACCCGGTACATGCCGGCGGCATGATCACGTCCAGCAGTCGCTCCATGCCCAATGCTGACGCGTCCAGGCGTACCGCCCGATTACCTCTCGGTTACCGGGCGCCCTCGTCCGAGTCCACAACCATCAGCTGGTCGCCGGACTGCGTCTTGCTCACTGCCGCCGCACCCGCGTCGAGCTCGAGGCAATCACGGGCGCCACGCGCCCAGAGCACGACGCGCCAGGGGCGGAGGTTCGGTACGACCTTGGTCACCCGACCGTCGCGGTCCACGAAGATCGCGTCGATCGCGTAGCGCATGAAGAACATGTGGATCGACGGGGCTCGTTCGATCCAGAGCCCCTCGCCGGCGGTGAGCCCCGGCGTACGCAGGAGCCCGACCGTGCGATCGATGCTCGACGCGGCCACACGGATGCGATCCCCCACCGTCGTGCCGCGGGTGACGTTCTCCACCCGCACCAGTCGTGCTCGCTCGTTCACGTCGCCATCATGGCCGAGCCGACCATTTCCCGGCGGAGAATCGGGGAACGACCGGAGGGTGCCCGGCAGCCGGCCTAGTCGATCAGGGCAATGGCCAGCGCCACCGGATCTCCCGGGTTGATCACCACGGTGCTGATCGGGCCGGGCGCGATGACCTTCGACACGAACCATCCCTTCAAACAACCGGTGGCCCCGTTGCCCCCGGAAAACGGCGCGCCCGGGAGTTGGTTGCACTCGGCGTCATTGCCCTGGGTGAATGCCCCGTCGAGCTTGAATCCGACCCAGTACGGGATGTGGTAGTGGACGTCGTCGCCGGTTCCCGTCCAGTTGCCGCCGGGGCAGACCGGGTCGGAGTCCGCCGGCTTCGTCCCGCACGTGTTGTCGTGAATCGGAACGTAAAGGACCTGGTCGGCAGTCTCGGCCACCCCGGGGGAAGAGCCGGCGTACGCATTCAGCTGGTTCTCGCAGCAGTTCGGGTTGCCAGGGCTGGTATCGAGCCAAGCGGGAATATTGATGTACTGGTTGCATGGGTTCGTGATGTGGTCGGCGAGATTGCCGCATCCGAAGTCCAGCCAACCGGTGGCGCCCGGCGCCTTCTTGCAGAGCGGGACAATGGCCAGGTTGCTGGTGTCGAGCACCGTGTCCTCGTCAAGGATCTGCCACTCGCCCTCGCCGACGATGGCGCTGTTCGTCCCGTCGCAGGTGTCAACCGTGCGCGGGAACGTCACGGGAAGCACGCCACATCCCGCGCTGGCCGGGCACACGCCGGACGGCGTCCCCACCACGGCGGTGGCGATTGCCTTGGTCGTCATGGTGCCGAAGCCGACCGCGCGCATCAGGAACGTTTCGAAGTCCTCGGTGCTCGAGCCCTTGACGCCCTGGCTCCCCGCCGGAATCGACGCTGACGACCCGCAGGCGGGCACGAGCCCGATGGGGGTGCCGTCGAAGTTGGTGAATTCGGCCTTCTCGAGGTCGATCCCATGAGCATCAGCGGCCGTCTCGACGGCGCACCCAACGTCACCCGCGTCTGGGGGCGTTCCCGTGTTGCTGAGGTAGTCCTGGATGACGGCGGTTCCCGCCATTGCAATCCCGTCGGCGGCATTCTGCGCGCGGCGCTGCTGGCCGAGCGCGTGACCGCCATCGATGATCAGCCCGACCATGGCGATGAGCACGAACATGCCCCCGGCCACGATGACGAGCACCTGGCCGTCGCGCGAGCGCGCGCGTCCGCCGGAACGGAAGTATCGGTGCATCAGGTTCAGTCTCCTGGGTGTCATGGAGCGTTGTGTTCAACGGGGAATCGGGTTTCACCGGCCAGGTCGATCGACCCGACCAGGGCGGTGATGATCGGTACTGAGGCCTCGTAGGTGTAGTCGACGCGGACGACGGCGATGCATCCGACGATCTGGGGGGTTCCGAGGTTCGAGTTGCATGAGCCCGAGGTGTTCGGGGCCGCGACGGTTCGGTAGTCGACGGTGACATCGGACGCACTGAGCCCGAGGGCAACGGCGTGATCCACGGCCTTCTGCTTGATGGTGCTCTCCGTCTGGTGGACGATCGCCACGCGCGCCGCTTCGCGCGACGCGTTCAGGACGGTGTTGTAGCCGTAGATCGCCCGACCGAAGTCGAAGATGCCCGCGATAAGCAGTATGAGAAGCGGCAGTACGAGCGCGAACTCGACCAGCGTCTGGCCCCGACCGCGATTACGCAGGGAGCTCACGGCTTCTGGGCCTCGACATAGTTGTTCTTCGTTTCCACATCGGATCCCGCCGCATTGGTCACCATGAGGGTGATCTTGAATTTCGTCGACTGTCCGTTGCCGGTATGGACGAACGTCTGGCTAGGATTCTGGAGACTCGAAGATCCGGGATCGAAGCTCCAGCTCCACGACAGGATCGGGCAGCCCGCGCTCGTCGACTGATCGGTGAATTGGACATTGAGCGGCGACTTACCGGTCGTCGGCGTGCCGGTGAACTGCGCCACCGGGTTGGAGCAGCCCGGTGGGGTCGGGCTCGGGGCGGCCGCGGATGAGATCGTCATGGATGAGGTGCACGGGATCGACGCCCCCGCAGTCTGGTCTTGCGTGCTCACCGTGAAGTTGCCTGACCCGTTCTCGATGAGATTGCCGGACTGGAAGCTGGCCCCAGTCCACATGTTTCGTGCCGTGTTGCGGGACTGGCCCACGGTGCCGGGAACCGTGCAGGTCGGTGGCGGTGGCGGCGGGGGTGGCGACGGGAGGGCCGTGACGACCGTGTAATGGACGGGGTACGTCGCTTCGCCGCCCAGGTTCACCGGCCCGAGAATCGTCTGGCCGATCGGCGTGATGAGGCTGAACTGGCAGTCCAGTGCCACGGCAACCGGTTCGCCCGTATCGTAGGTCCCGTCAGCGTCGAGGTCGTCGAAGTCCGGCACCGGCACCGCTCCGAGCGCGCAGTTCAGCGCCTGGAGGTCGTTCTGGATCAGGGCGGCGTACTTCGCTTGCCGCGTCGCGTCCACCGGCGACTCCCAGGCATCCGCGTTGGATGCCGCGTAGGAAGCTCCGATGCGGGCCGCATTCTGGATCGATACCCATCCGTAGAACACCCGCCCGAGGTCGATCGCCATGGCGAGGAGCAGGATGATGATCGGAAGGACGAGTGCGAATTCGACGAGGGCCTGGGCGCGTGGGCTGCGTCGAGAACGGTCGCGGAGGGCGTGCACGGCGAGAACCTGTATCTGGGCTGAGCCGGCAACGTACCCGAATGACCTTGCAGTACTGCTTACATGCAGTACCGAAGTCCGGCCCGCTCGACGCCAGGTATTTTCTCCCCCGGTGCGGTCCGTCACCACGTGATCGGGGAGCTGCGGTGGCGTTCCATGCCTTTCGGGTCGGTTGGGTTCGGTGGACCGGGACCTTTGTACTGCCAAGTTGCGCCGATCGTTCGGCCCTTCGCAAGGTAGCCCGCAAGGTCGCCCTTCTACGTTGGGGATCGATTACGTAAGTGCAGGTTTCCCTTGAATTCCATTCGTCGGCAACTGACCAGGATCCCGGCCAGATTGCGATCCGTGCGGGGCCAGAGCTTCGTCGAGTTCGCTCTGCTGCTCCCAATCCTCCTTATCCTCGTGCTCGGAACCGTCGACCTCGGACGCGCCTACTTTTCTTCCGTCTCTCTCGAGAACGCGGTCAAGGAAGGCGCCTTCTTCGGAGCCCGCCAGCCCAAGTGCGCGACCTCCAGCGCCTCGTGCCCGAACCCGAGCAACGTCAAGGCCCGGGTGGACCTCGAGTTGAACGGGGCGCCTGTCACGGACTTCCAGGCAAAGTGCTTCGCACCAGGCACGACCAACTTCAGCGGCGCGGGCAAGGCGCTCACCACGTGCGCCGATGGCGACCTGTACTACGTCGCCAGCAAGACTCCCTTTACGCTGGTCACGCCACTGGTGGCCGGGCTGCTGGGTAACACGCTGACCCTTAGCTCGGATTCAACGGCCGTTGTCGTCACCACGTTCACCGCGGGTAGTGGCACGGTGCCGATCCCGACGACCAGCGCGACGGGAAGCCCCCCGCCCGGCACCTGCACCGTCCCCGACTTCAAGGCGGGTCCCACGAAGATCAGTGGCGCCGTGAACGTCTGGACCAACGTGGCCGGATTCAGCGCCGGAAACATCACGACGAATGGACCGTCGGGCCACAAGATCGTGTGGCAGAGCGTTCCGCCCGGAACGGTCGGGGTGTGCACGGCACAGACCATCACCGTGTCCGCCACAGTGCTGGCGACGCCAAGCCCATCCCCGACACCATCGCCCACCCCGGTCCCGACCGTTACGCCGAGCCCGGCTCCGGGTTCGCCGACGCCCACGCCATCGGCCACGGCCGTGCCTACGGTCACGCCGACACCGACCGCCCAGTGCACCGTCCCGAACCTGCTCGGGAGGAAGGTCACCGTGGCTCAGGCCGACTGGTCGATCGCCGGGTTCAAGGCAGCGAACTTCACCGCCATCCGCCCGCCGAGCAGTGACTACGAGGTGGGGTACCAGAGCCTGTCGGCCGGATCTGTCCGCCCGTGCCTCACCACGACGATCCAGGTGGACAAGTGATGTTGACTCTCAAGCGACGCAACCGCAGCAACCGGCGCGGTCAGGCGATGGTCGAGCTGGCGTTGGCCCTCCCGATCTTCTTCCTCATCATCTTCGGCCTGATCGACCTGGGCCGCGCAGTGTTCGTCTACAACTCCCTCTCCGAAGGAGCTCGCGAGGGCGCTCGCTACGGATCGGTCCAGGCGCGGGCCTTCGACACCACGTCACGCGACGCGGTCGAGGCCTACGTGGTCGACCTCCTGGAGGGCGTTCCCAATCCAACCGTGGACGCTTCCTGCACTCCCAAGGGTGTGTTCGGCTGCACGGTCAACGACATTCTCAAGGTTCGGGCCGAGGCTGACGTGACCATGATCACGCCGATCATCGGCCAGATCGTCGGGACGCTCCACATCGAGGCGCGTTCCGAAGCCGTGGTGAACAACTGATGAACTCCCTGATGAGCCGGACTCGATGGCCGGAACCTACAAAGAAAGGAATCAGTTCGATGTGGAATCGAATTCGCAATCGCGAAGACGAGTCCGGCCAGATCGTCGTGATGGTGGCCGGCGGATTGATCGTGCTCCTGCTCATCGCAGGGCTCGTCATCGACACGGGTGTCGGCTTCCGCGAGCGGCGCTCGAACCAGAATGTCGCCGACCTCGCGTCGATGGCTGGCACGAAGATGATCGCGGATCACTACCTGGACGGCGGACGCACCGGTTCCGACGTCTACGCCGCGATGCAGGGCAGTGTCCAGGCCAACGGGTGCGTGACCGCGGATGGGTGCACCTGGGCGGCCGTCTACGTGCGGCCGGGCATCGGCCCTGGTGTCGAGGTCGACCTTGGCTCGGTGACGTCGGCGGGAACCATCCCGGCGGGCGCGCAGGGCGTACGCGTCGATGCGGCAAGCGACCCGGGAACCTTTTTCATGAAGGTAGTTGGCATCTCGTCGATCCATGTTGCGACCGAGGCGACCGCGATGACGTCCGGGATCTTGAACCAGGCCCCTTCGGGCGTTCTCCTGCCGATCGCATCATTCGACTCGGACTTCGAGTACGGGACCGAGTACGTGTTGACCGAGGGCTACGAGGGCCCAGGAAACTTCGGCTTCCTCACCTGGAATGGGAACAACGACGCGGGTACCCTGGCGGCAAGCATCTGCGGGCCAAATAACCCGGCGATGACGTTCCCGGTATGGGTCCAGGGTGCTCCGGGCAACATGAACAAGTCCGCCGTTCGTGCCTGCCTTGATGGCTGGATCGGCCAGACCGTGCTCATCCCGATCTGGAGCCAGACGAACACGAAGGGCGGATCGAACCTCAACTATGAGGTGATCACCCTCGCGGCGTTCACGCTGACCGGGTACGACCAGCACGCGTCGACGATTCGCGGCACCTTCGAGGAGTTCTACGCCTTGCCCGGCGTTCCGGCCGGCTACGGAACCCCACCGTGCAACGTCACGAGTCCGACCTGCTACTCGAGGACGAACTTCATCGGGCTGACCCGGTAGATTCGACCGCCGGACCACGAGGAGGGCGGTGCCTGCACCGCCCTCCTTCGCTGTGTCTAGGCCGATGCCTCGTCCACGACCTCCGCGGGAACATGCAACGTCACGGTCGTTCCCGTGCCGAGGTGTGAATCGATCTCAATCGAGCCGCCCATGGCGCGCATCAGGCCATTGGCCGCATACAGTCCCACGCCACTGCCGTCAGGTGCCAACCTCCGCGCCTGTGTCGAGCGAAAGAACTGATCGAACGCGCGCTTGACGGTCTCCGCATCCATCCCGGCACCCGCGTCCGAAATCGTCACGAGGAGCTCGCCTGGTCGGTCCGGACGGACGTGGACGGTGATCGGCGAACCGGGCGGGCTGTACTTCACCGCGTTGTCCATGATGGCCCACAGCACCTGCTCGAACCGATCTGAATCGGCGACTGCAAGGTGAGGTGCGCCAGTGACCACGAGCTCGAATGGGCGGTCCGCGCGGAGGGCCGCCCACGTGCGCTCCACGAGCGGGGCAACGGCGAAGACCTCCTGCTGCGGCGTGAGAACCCCAGCCTCCAGGCGTGAAGCCACAAGGAGCTGGCTGACCATGCGTCGCAGGCGCTCCGCCTGATAGCTGATTGACTCGAGGTCGGCCCGCGTTGCGTGCGCAAGCGAGTCATCGGCGCGCAGCTCCGTCGCCAGGGCGCTGATGCTCGTCAGCGGTGTCTGGAGATCGTGGGTCACGCCCCGAAGAAAGTCGCTCTGCACGGCGGCCAGCCGATTGAGCTCGTCCGCCTGCGTACGCACCTGGGCGTACAGCAGCGAGTGCTCGATCGCTGTGCCGGCGTGCTGACCCACGAGCGTCAGCAGGTCGATCTCGGCGGGCGTCGGCTGGGGACGACCCTCCCACGGGGCGTAGAGGACGGAGCGGAGGCGGTCGCTCGCGCCGACATCGATTGCCAGGAAGGCGCCCCACGGACCTTCGATCCTGGCAGGTACTTCTCCAGTCGACACTGCGGCCCAGCGCTCCAGATCCCCCAGGGGCTCGCTGGGCCGTGCATCGTCCGTCCCGTGGTACGTGCCCGCCGGCAGCAGCGCCGGGTTCTCGGATTCCAACACGGCGCAGCGCCACGTCGCGTCGCCGGTGACGGACCGGACCGCACTCAGCACGGCGTCCACGACCGCGATGGGCGTGTCGTCAATGGGGACGCGGCCCGTCTCTGTGACAAGGGCTGCCACCTGGCGGTTGCGTTCCGCCAGGGACGCGGCCAGCTGTCCGTGAGGGTCCCCGATCTCTATCTCGTTGCGCCGCTCCCCGCGCTCGGCAACCGAGAGCAGCGATCGGACATCATCCGCAATCGCTCGCGCATAGAAGATTGCCAGCAGGGCGGCCCACAGCACCGAGCCACCGACCACGATGGCAGCCACGACTTCCGCGTCGCGTCCCGCGAGCAACGCATCGGCGAGGACGACCGTGCCGATGACCAGGAGCAGCGGCGGCAGGACGGCGATGAGAAGTGCAATGAAGGCGCGAAGCCAGAGACCCGGTCGCGCCATGTCAGGCGCGTGGGACGGCGGTGGTCCCCGAAGTGAGCCGGTATCCGATCCCGCGCTCCGTAATGAGGTGCCGGGGACGATCGGGATCGGCCTCAAGCTTGCGGCGCAGGCGTCGGACCGTGACCCACAGGTAGGACGGGTCCGCACCATCCGCATCGGTCCAGACGCGACCGAGCAGCTCGTCGGTGGGAACGACGCGCTCCACCGCCGACGCCAGCACATGCAGCAAGCGCGCTTCCGTGGGAGTGAGCTGCTGTGTTCCCCCCGGGGTGGTGAGCTGGCGTGACGCGAGATTGACTTCGATATCGCCCCCGGCGAGCGAGATCTGCGGACTCCCGAGGGACGCGCGACGGAGAATTCGTTGAATGCGAGCCACGACCTCGTCGGGGTCGAATGGCTTGGTCACGTAGTCCTCGGCATACAGCTCGAGCGCCGTGACCTTCGCCTCTGACTCATCCACCGCCGAGAGCACGATGATCGGCAGGTCGGCGAGCTGCTTCACCCGACGAGCGAGCTCGAAGCCATCCATCTCCGGCATCATGAGATCGATGACCAGCAGCGCGGGCCAGGACGCCTCGAGCTGCTTCAGCGCGGCTTCGCCGGACATGGCAGTCCGAACGTCAAACCCCGCGCGATTCACGCGGCGTGACAGGACGGCGAGAAGCGTCAGGTCGTCGTCGACCAGCAGGACGGCCGGCCGGACCGGCGGAAGCACCCCTAGATGCCCGGTCCGCTCATGACGGTCACGACGGCGGGACCGAGGATGACAATGAAGATCGTCGGGAAGATGCAGCCGACCATCGGGAAGAGCATCTTCACCGGGGCCTTGGCGGCAGCTTCCTCGGCTCGCTGGCGGCGCTCGATGCGCAGCTGGTTCGACTGGATCTGGAGCACTTTGGCGATCGGTACGCCGAGCTGCTCGGCCTGGATGATGGCGCCCACGAAGTTGCTCACCGGCTGAGCATCGGCGCGGTTCGCGACGTCCCGCAGCGCATCACGACGCGCCCGGCCCATGCGGACCTCGGCGAGCGCCTGGCGGAACTCGTCGACCAGTGGTCCTTCCATCTTCTCCACGACCTTGGCCAACGCCGCGTCGAATCCCAGGCCGGCCTCGACGGAGATGGTCAGGAGGTCGAGGGCGTCCGGCAGCTGAAGAACCATGCCCAAGGAACGGGCGGAGGCCTTCCTGCCCAGCCAGAATTCGGGAGCGATATAGCCGACGGCGCCGCCGACCACGATCATCAGCAGCCCGAGCACCGGCGATCCGAGAACGAAGGTGCCGAGCAGGAAGAAGATGACCGCGAATACGATCAGGGAGATGAGCTTCACGCCGACCCAGTCGGCGCCACGCAGGCCGCCGGGGTAGCCGGCGCGCTCGAGCTTGGCATCGATCCGCTGGATCAAGCCGCCTTCCTGGCGCCGCCCCGCGCGCGCCATGCGCTGGATCATGGGTCGGACCATCCGCTCGTAGAACGGCTGCTGGAGCTCAACCTCCTCGATGCTCTTTGGCTGGACGACGAGCTGCGACAGGCGCGCCTGGACGGCGTCCTCCGCTGGCCGCGCCGCAATGCCGTAAGTGATGAGGAGGACTGCGCCGGCCGCCAGGACCGCGATGAGAATCTCAGGAGTCATTCAGCTACACCTTGATGTCGACGATGCGGCGGATCAGCACGTACCCAAAGCCCATGCTGATAAGGCCGATGGCAAAGAACACGATGCCCAACGGCAGCCCGAACATCTCCGGCGGCTTGTTGAAAATGGCGGTCATGTACGACGGGCTGATGAGGAACAGGAGCCCCGCGAGGCCGACCGGCAGCAATGTGATCACGTAGCCGGAATATCGCTGCATGGCAGTAAGTGTGTTGATCTCGCCCTTGATCCGGACGCGCTCACGGATGGTGAAGGCGATGGAGTCGAGCACGGTGGCAAGATTGCCGCCGACCTGGCTCTGGATCTGAATGGCGGTCACCATGAGCTCGAGGTCCTCTGACGCCACGCGACGGACCAGGTTGTTCAGTGCCGGCTGGAGAGCCATGCCGAGCTGCATGTCACGGACGACGCGGTCGAACTCCTCGCTGATCGGGGGTCGGGCCTCACGCGTGACGAGCTCGATGCCCTGGAGGAACGACGATCCGGCGCGGAGCGAGTTCGCCAGCAGCGTGATCGTGTCCGGCAGCTGTTCCCCGAACACCCGCAACCGCTTCGACTGTCGTCGCTTGATGTAGAAGCGCGGGGCATACACGCCGAGCAGGAAGATCCCGCCCAGCGCCACGATGTTCTGGAAGCCGGGGAAGACGAATCCGATGAGGATCGCCGCACCCACGAAGATGATCGGCGTCACGGCCCACAGGATCAGGAACTCGGCCGGCCGCATCTTCAAGTCGGCTTGAGCGAGGTCGACGCTCAGCCGCGTATTCAAGTCCTGGCGCTCGATGACGCGCGACAGACCGGCCACGACGGCGGACTCGCGTTCGCCGCCGCTCTCGGGGGTCTCGCCCCGCCCAGCCGAGGCGTAGCGCTCAAGGCGCGACGCAACGGTCCCGCCACCGGCGCTCATCGAGATGCCGACGGCGATGACGAGGACGGCGAGGGCCGCGAGTCCCGCAATGATGATGGGCAGCATCAGAACGGTGATCCGAAGATGTTCGCCGGGAGGTGGATGCCCGCGGTCTCGAAGCGCTCGACGAAGTGCGGGCGAATCCCGGTCGGCTTGAGCTGGCCCTGGATCTTGCCGTCGACCACGTCGGTCTGCTCGAACACGAAGACGTCCTGCATGACGATGACGTCACCCTCCATGCCCTGGACCTCGGTGATGTTCGTGATCTTGCGCTGGCCGTCCTTCAGGCGGTTCTGGTGGACGATGAGGTCCACCGCCGAGGCGATCTGCTCTCGGATCGCCTTCAGCGGCAGGTCCATGCCGGACATGAGCACCATGGTCTCGAGGCGGCTGAGCATGTCGCGGGGGGTGTTGGCGTGGCCGGTGGACATCGAGCCGTCGTGGCCGGTGTTCATGGCCTGGAGCATGTCGAGCGCCTCGCCGGAGCGGCACTCTCCGACCACGATACGGTCGGGGCGCATGCGCAGCGAGTTGCGGACGAGCTCGCGGATCGGGATGGCGCCCTTGCCCTCGATGTTCGACGGACGCGCCTCCAGGGTGATGACGTGCTCCTGCCGAAGCTGAAGCTCGGCGGCGTCCTCGACGGTGACGATCCGCTCGTCATCGGGGATGAACGAGCTCAGGATGTTGAGCATCGTCGTCTTGCCCGAGCCGGTGCCGCCGGACACGAAGATGTTGAGACGGGCCTTCACGCAGGCCTCGAGGAACTCGAACATCTCCGGCGTGGCGGTGCCGAAGCGGATGAGGTCGTCCACCGTGAACGGGGTGGCCGAGAACTTTCGGATGGTGATGACCGGGCCGACGAGGCTCAGCGGCGGAATGATGGCGTTCACGCGGGAGCCATCGGCCAGGCGGGCGTCGACCATCGGGCTCGACTCGTCCACGCGGCGGCCGATCGGCGCGATGATGCGCTGGATGATCTTCATCACGTGCTCGTCGTTCTGGAACGTCACGTTCGTGAGCTCCAGCTTGCCGTCACGCTCGATGTAGACCTGCTGCGGCCCGTTGACCATCACCTCGGTGAGGGTCTCGTCCCGGAGCAGCGGCTCCAGCGGACCGAGGCCCAGGATCTCGTCGGTGATCTGCTCGAGCATGCGCACGCGCTCGGCGCGGGTGAGGGCCAGGCCCTCCTCGTCGGCGATCGTGCCGAAGAGCGCCTCGATCTGGCGACGGACCTCGACCTGGTTCGTCAGGTCCAGCTTCGGGTCGAGCTCGTTGATGAGCCGGTTCTGGACGCGGAACTTCGCCTCCCGGAACGACTCGCGCGCCGGCATGGCGCCAGCGAAGCGCGATGGCGCAGCGGCGGGCGGTGGCGTGGGCGTGCCGCCGGGCGTGGGCGCCGGCGACTGGGGTGCGTCGCCTGACGGCGGCACCTCGGCGGGCACGGCGGGCACGGCGGGCGTCTGCGACTCCCCCTCGGCAGCGGGACGGGCCCGCTCGATTCGCTTCAGCAATGACATGTGCGGCGTCCTTCCAATCAGCTCAGCGGCGTGCGAAGAGTCCGCGCTTCGCGGTCTTCTCGTTTGGGGCAGGTTCGGTGGCCTTGCCGGTAGTTCCCTCGCCGGCAAGCGTCCGGGCGAGCGTGATGACGTCGCGCGCGAGCGGCGACTCTGGATGGGATACGACGAATGGCACGCCGCGATTCACCGCAAGCACGGCCAGCCGGCCGTCGGAAACGATCGTTCCGTCGATCGAGCGTCGAATGGAGGCCTCGACGTCGCCGATGCGGATGCCCTGCGAGGCATCCGATCGGTTGATCACCAGGCGCACCTTCGATCGCTCATAGTCAAGCTGATCCGCCACCTCCAGGAAGAGGCGAACGTTCTTGATCGTCGTGATCTCGAGGGCGGCCACGACCATGATCTGATCGGCCGCATCGAGGATGCCCAGCGTGTGATCGCTCAGGCCGGATGGAACGTCGACCACGACCCAATCGTGGTTCTCGCGCAGCATCTCGATGATCTTGCGCATGTATGCGGGCGTGACGAGGTCCGCGCCCTCGGGGGACGGCGGCGCCAGGAGCACGCGGATGCCGGTCGAGTGATCGACCATGACCGACTCGAGCAGGTCGCGGTCCGGCTCGCCGCCGTCCACCGCGTCCACCACGGACCGGTTCTTGGGGTTCAGGTTGAGAAGCACGCCGACATCCCCGAACTGGAGGTTGGCGTCGACGAGCGCCACGCGCTGGTTCGTCTCCTGCTTCAGCGCCAGCGCCAGGTTGGTGGCGAGGGTCGTCCGCCCGGAGCCGCCCTTCGGCGAGAACACGGCGATGACCTGGTGGTCGTCATCGCTCCCCGCATCGGCACTTGGCACCGGGGCGGCAATCCCGACCTGGGTGTGGAGCTGGTCGCGTCGCGCGAGCTCGCGCTCGTGGACACGCTTGATCGAAGTCGCGAACTCATCGCCGCTGAAGGGCTTGACCAGGAACTCCCGAGCTCCGGCGAGCATGGCTCGCTTGAGGTGCTCGGCCTCGCCGTGGACGCTCATCATGATGATCGGGCTGTTCGGCAGACGCTGGGAGATGATCTCCGCAGCGTCGATGCCGTCCATGCCGGGCATGTTGATGTCCATGACGATGATGTCCGGACGCATGTCCATCGACACCTGGATCGCTTCCTCGCCGGAGCTGGCCGTGCCAGCCACGTCGATCTCGCGCTCCAGCCCGAGGAGGCGCGACAGGTGGTCGCGCGTCTCCGGGATGTCGTCGACGATGAGGACCTTGATCATGCTGGGTTCTCCAGGCGGCGCCGCGTGAGGCCGTGGCCTCCTACGGCGTCGCCCCTTCCTGGTTCAGCTGCTCGACGATGCTGGGAATCCGCAGGCCGTACTCGGCGACCAGCTGGTCGATGGTGATGCCAAGCGTCTCTTCGATCGCATCATCATCCGCATGGCGCACGATGGCGGTCAGCGAGCCGACCTCGCCCAGGTCGTTCTGGGCGAACTTGATCACCTCGGCGTCCTGCGCGGTGCCGGCGATCACGATGATCACGCTGTCGATCACCGCCTGCTCAGGCTGGACGTCGGCATCGTCGATGATTCCGTCGCCGTTGGTGTCGACAGGCTCAGGCTGCTGGGACTTGGTCGCGCTCACGTAGAGGACGCGCTTGTCCTGGAGGATGGCCTTGACCGAGCGTGCCGCCTCGAGCCCGGGGATCGCCTCGAAACGCGGAGGCGCGTTCTCGTCGGTATTCGCGGCCGAGTCGGCAGTCTCCTGCAGGACGTTGATGGCCTGCGTGGTGACGATGTCGATCGTGTCGCCCGGCTTGACGAGGAAGTCGATGCCGGTCACGCGGTCCACCTGGAATGCAATCGCCTTCTCACCCGGCTGGAGGAGCGCCAGAAGATCGGTGGTCCTCACGGTCCCCACGCCAATGGCTTCGGCGCTTACCTGTGAGCCTTCGGGAATGGCGAAGATCGCCGGCTGGCCGCTCACGGAG
>JAGXHP010000096.1 GCA_024636135.1 Chloroflexota bacterium | reverse complement strand
TCGCCATCGGTGCTCCGCTCAAGGTTGCTCGCGTGGCGAGCATCCTAGCCGCTGGCGGTGCACCGCGGCAACAAAATTCGCTACGTTCGCGGTACCTCGCGCCCGTCGAGCATGGTGAGGTCCGAACGGACGCGCGCCATCTCCTCCTCGGCTCGGACGACCGTGGCCAGGTCGACCGTCAGCACGGCGAGGTCCGCGCGCGCTCCGACCCGCAGATGCCCCTCGTCGGGCGCACCGATGACTCGAGCCGGGCCGGTCGTGTATGCCGCCAGCGCCTCAGTCGGTGTCATGGCCTGGGATGGCCGCCAATTGCCGCGCGCGTCGCCCGGAAGGCACCGGTGCACTGCCGCGTACATCCCGAGCCACGGGTCCCCGCTCTCCACCGGCGCGTCGGAGCCTGCGGCGAGCAGCGCACCGGCGTCGAGCAGCCGGCGCCAGGCATAGGCGTCGTCGGCGCGATCGGCCCACTGCCGGTCGACCATGTCGCTATCCGCGGCGGCGTGGATCGGCTGGATGCTGGCCGCGATCCCGCCGGGGCCGAAGCGGCCGGCGTCGGCGGTCCGCAGGAGCTGCACGTGCTCGATCCGATCCATGGGAGCGCCCGCGATCCGGTCGGGTGCACCCTCGAGCGCTGCGAGCGCGACGGCCACGGCGCGGTCGCCGATGGCGTGCAGCGCCAGGCCGATCCCGGCCGGGCGCGCCATTGCCGCATCGTCCGCAAGGCGCTCCGAGCTGACACGCAGGATGCCGGCGTCGCCGTCCGGCCCGAACAGGGCGGCCGTCCCGGAGCCCAGCGCGCCGTCGGTGTAATGCTTCGCCCAGCCGATCCGCATCGTACGGCGGCCGCCGACCGCCATGCCGGTTCGCAGTCCGCGCGCCGCGGCGGCGGAGATCGCGTCGGCGGGAAAGCCGATCGACAGTCGCAGACGTCCGTCGATGAGGTCGCCGAGATCGGTCAGGCAGGAGGCCGAGTCGCCGAGGTCGGCGTCCCCGCCGATCCCGTTGCGATCGGTATAGTCCCCCGCCTCGGACGCCCCGGTGACCCCGTAGCCGGCCAGGGCACGCAACGCCTCATCCAGGGGTGTCTCAAGGTCCGCGCCCTGCAGCCGCGTCACGTGCGCGGCAACGAGATCCATGGCGCGCTCGCGGAGCACGCCCGTTGGCTCGCCGTGCTCGTCCCGCTCCAGCCGGCCGCCGTCGGGATCGGGCGTGCTGGCGTCCACGCCGGCGAGGCGCCGCGCGGCCGCAGACGCCCAGGCCGAGTGGCCGTCGTGGCTCATCAGCCACGCCGCCCGGCCGCCGACCGCGGTCTCGACTGCCTCCGTCACGCGGGCCAGCTGGTCCTCGCTCCAGCCGCGTCCATGCACCCAGGCGTCGGGCGCGAGCGCAGCCACTGACCGGGTGAGCCGGGCGACGACCGCAGCGCCATCGGGATCCTCGTTGAAGCGCACCGAGCGGCTGGAGCGGGCGAGGTCGACGAGATGGATGTGGAAGTCGTGGAGCCCGGGGATGACGGCGCGGTCGCCAGCGTCGATCAACCGAGCCCCGGGGGGAACGCCCACGTCGTCGCGTCGTCCCACGGCAATCACCCGTCCGTCGGCGATGGCGAGCGCCTCCGCCGTCTCGAGGCCGGAAGGCGTGGCCGCCAGGACGATGGCGCCGCGGATGACGAGGTCCGCTGTCGGCATGCTCATGGGGCGGGCAGCCGCGGCGCGCGCGGGGTCTGGACGAAGCCCGTCGGCTCGGTCCCGAACGCGATGCGAACCAGCGCCCACGGGACGACCACCAGCCAGTGACTCAGGAACAGCGCCCCGCGGATTGCACCGCCGATCAACGGCAGCCCGCGGCGCCCGGCCGCCGACAGTCCGCCGATCCCGAGCAGGAACACGCCGAGCCCATAGCCGATGAACAGGGAGGCCGGCACGGTCCAGTCCACCGGCTGGGGCAGCGGGATGGTGACGAGCGACGCCACGATCGCGGCAACAAACAGTGGCGGAATGAGGAATTCGCCCGTGAACGCCACGAAATCGGCCTTGCGCGTGATCGGCTCCGAACCGGCCAGCAGACCCGGCCCGTGGTCGAGCAGCCGCCGAAGGCTGCCCTCGGCCCAGCGCAGTCGTTGACGCCAAAGTGCGGAGAGTCTCTCGACCGCCTCCTCGGCCACCTCCGCCTCGGGCGCCAGCGTCACGTGGCGGCCGTACGCAGACAGGCGGGTCGAGAGCTCGAGGTCCTCGGTCAGTGAGCGTTCGCTCCAGCCGCCGACCGCCTCGAGCGCATCGCGCCGCACGAACATGCCGTTCCCCCGCAGCTCGGCGGTGCCATCGGTCACCCATCGTCCGCACTGGCTGGCCATGTCCATGAGCTGCTCCTCGGCCTGGGCGCAGGTGAGCCACGACGCCGCGTTCCGTGGCCGCCGGGCGACCTGGAGGGCGTCAGCGGCCGGGTCGCGCTGCCACGCGTGCATCGCGCGCTCGAGGAACGCTGGATCAACGCGCGTGTCGGCGTCGATCACGCCGATCACGTCGCCGGAGAGATACGGCATGGCGAACACCAGCACCGCGCCCTTCGTGGCAGGTCCGAGGCCAGGATCGCGGCGCCGAACCTGGAAACCATCGGAATCACCCGCCGCGTCGCGCGCCGCGTCGCCCGTAGCGTCGGAGGATCCGTCGTCGACGACCACGACCTCGAAGGCGGCCGTGCCCTCGCGGTGATAGCGCATCTGGGCCAACGACCGTACGGTGTCGTCGATCACCGACTCCTCGTTGCGCGCCGGAACGATCAGGGAGACGAACGGGGCGGATCCCGCCAGCCCGGTCGGCTCCCCCGCCCCGCTCCGCGCGTCGCGCAGGGCGCGCCGCATGACGCGGCTGCCTCGCCACGCGAGCCACGCGACGTAGCCCATCGAGACCGCGATGGCCAGCTGGAGGGTTCGCGCCGCGAACACGTTCGTGATCGTGATCCAGGCAACGAGGATCGATGCGAGCAGGAAGGCGGCGGCGGCGAGCCTAGTCCGCATCGGCGGGAGGGCGTCGGCGGCGGCGGCGGCGATGCGGCGACTCCACCGTCCCCTGGCTCCCCGGCGCCCCGGGCGCGGCCGCGTCGTCGATGGCAGCGGCCGGTGGCTGGTCGCCCTGATCGTGCTCGTGCAAGCCGGCGCGCGAGTTTCGCCGCCAGGAAGCGACGCCGGCCCACAGCGTGAGCAGGCCCAGGAAGGCCATGACCACCGGGATGCCGGCGCCGGGGAAAGCAATGTTGATCACGTCAGCCGATGCCGGCGCCAGGATCACCGGCAGGAATGAGGCGACCGACAGGAGCGTGTTGAGGATGCCGAAGATTCGCCCGCGTACCTCGCTCGGCAGCTCTTCCTGGAGCGCAGTCTGGGACGGGATTGCCACGAACGCGTACTCGAGGCCGGCGAACACGGCGATGACCACCACGACCGCGATGAGGCTGATGAGCGGCGCGATCGACGGGATGGCGTCCTCGAGCGGGGAGAATGCCGGCCCGAAGAACGAGGTGATCGGCCGCACCAGCGCCAGTGCGACGAGCGTGATCCCCATCGCGATCAGCCCGACGTCGATCACCAGCCGCTTCGGCAAGCCCTTCCCGTACGAGTTCAGGAAGAGGATGCCGACCACGGCGCCGAGCCCGGCCGGACCCATGATGAAGAAGAAGTCCTCGGCGCGGAGCAGGAGGATGTCTGTCGCGAATCCCGGCCCGATGGCGCCGAGGACCCCGATGAGGCTCGCCGCGACGCCCAGGTACGTGAGGCTCCAGGCGATCCGCCGGTTTGCCCTGATGAAGCCGATACCCTCGGCCAGCTGGCCCGCGAGCTCACGCACGGCCTTTCCGGCTGCATCTCCCATCGCGCTGGGCTTGCGGTCGGGCTTGACGGAAGGGAGCGGGACGATGGCCGCGGCCGAGAGGGCGAACATCACGGCCACGATGATGTAGACGGCCGTGGAACCCAGCACGTTGAGCACCAGCGGGCCCAGGAAGCCGAAGCCGATGGCGAACGTCGCGTTGATCGTGAGGATGAAGATCGAGTTGGCGGCCATCAGGTGCCGTCGATCCACGATGCGCGGAATCGAGGTCAGCTCGGCCGGGGCGAAGACCGCGGTCGCCGTCGCCACCACGAAGTTGATGAGGTAGACGAGCGGCACGATTGCCGTGCTCGTGGTGGGCGCCACGAAGATGAACAGGATGACGCCGACCGCGCGCACGACGTTTGTCGTGAGCATGATGATCTTCGCGTCGCCGCGCTCCACCAGGACCCCGCCCAGCGTGCTGAACAGCACCGCCGGCACGAGGAACGTCAGGATGAGCACCGCGTTCGCTGTCAGCGAACCGGTCGTGGTGACGACCGTCGCGATGAGTGCCGCGAGCACCATGTTGCTCGCCAGCTGGCTCAGCGTCTGGGCGGACCACAGGTAGACGAACGCTCGATTCTTGAAGACCGAGCCGGCCCCCGTCAGATCCTGGGCGGCGCTGGCGTCGGGCGGCAGCTCCACGTGCGCCATCGGCCTAGGCCTCCTCGGGTCCGCGGGCCAGGTACGCCGTGAAACGCCGCTCCACGTCGAGCCGGTCCATGAGAATCCGGTGGCCGCACCCCTCGCACACCAGGCCGATGTCGGCGCCGAGCCGCACGACCTCCCAGTCACGGCTTCCGCACGGATGCTGCTTGCGCAGGCGAAGCCGATCGCCGATGCGAAGGTCGAGCGGGGTCGCCACCGTCACTCGCCGCTCTCCGCGGCCGTCACCCCGGTGAAGTTGAACGACCCGAGGTGCACGGCGGGGACGCAATGCGTCCCGAAGAACTCGCCGGGCAGCAGCGATGTCGAGGCGCCGATGGCGCGGACGTCGCGGAAGGCCTCGGGCACCGACTGGGTGAAGCGGAAGTTCATGACCGGACGGCTGATTCGGCCATTCTCGATCAGGAACGTCCCGTCCTTCGTCATCCCGGTCAGGATCGCCTTCTTCGGATGGACGACGTTGATGTAGTGGAAGCGGGTCACCCAGATCCCCCGCTCGATCCCGGCAATGAGCTCCTCCCGCGGCGTCGATCCGGCGGCCATGAACAGGTTCATCGGCATCGGCCCGGACAGGTTCGGCGCCGGTAGTCCATGGCCGGTCGATCCGGTCCCCGCCCGCGCACCGGTGGCGGCGTCGTGCACGACCGCCGTCGCCACGCCACGCTCGATGAGGCTCACGCGCTGGCGCGCCAGGCCCTCGAAGTCGATCACCGACGGCACGCCGGTCGGATCGGCTCCGTCGTCCCAGATCGACACGCTCTCCGCCATCGTCTGCCGGCCGAGCTCCATGAACGAGCGGCCCTCTTCGTAGGCCAGCCCCGAGAAGCCGATGTAGGCCAGGTACTCGAGCAGCCCGGCCACGGCGTGCTCCTCGAGGACCACCTCGTACTCGCCCGGATCCAGCGGACCGGCGCCACGCATGGCGTCGCCCTTCTCCGCCGCCGTGCGACCGATCGCGTCGGCGTCGATCTCTCCGATGTCCGTGGCGCCGACGTGGGCATATCCCGATGCGGCGCCGGACCCGAACCCATCCATCATCACGGTGAGGAGGGCGGCGCTCGTGCCCCGATGGCGGGCGCGGATTCCGTGGGTGTTGGCCACCGCGAGGGTGCTCACCGACGTGGAGAACGATCCCGACGTCTCGAGCCGCTTCGCCTCGCCGGCCGCGATCACCGCGCGTACGCCCTCGGCCCGGGCATCCGCCCCCGCCTCCGCCGTTGCGGCGACGAAGCCCAGCTCGGGATCGTGCTGCCGGCCATCGGGCTCCGGCATGATCGCCGCCTTGGGGTTCGGCGCCGATCGGCCGGCGATGGCGGTCGCTCGCTCCACCACCTCGCGAATGCCGGCATCATCGAGGCGGTTCGTACTCGCCACCCCGATCCGATCGGCATCAATGACGCGGACCTGGAGCGAAGCGTCGTGCTCGCGGACGTTCTGGTGGATCTGGTTGTTGGCGAACCGCGTGAGGGCGGAGTCCTCCCCCATGTAGAGCGCCTCGGTCGCATCGGCTTCTGACGCGCCCAGGGCGCGGTCGAGGATCTCCTCCACGCGATCGGCGATTACCATCGCCCTACTCCCACCTGGACCTTGCGGAAGCGTGCTGGCGCCGCCCCATGACCGACGTGGCCGGTCTGCATCGGCTGCCCCTTGCCGCAGTTCGGCAGACCCCACAGCGTCCACTCATCCGGCCCGCAGATCGCGTCGCAGCTGCCCCAGAATCGGGGCGTGATGCCGGTATAGGTCGGGTTCTTCACGAGCTTGGTGCGCTTGCCGTTGCGAATCAGCCAGCCGGCCTGGTCGCCGAACTGGAAGTTCAGTCGCCGATCGTCGATCGACCAGCTCTTGTTGATGCTCATGAAGATGCCGTCGCGGGTATCCGCGATCAGGTCGTCGAGGCTCCCCGCAGCGCCGGGGCGCAGGTTGATGTTCGTCATGCGGATGAGCGGTATCTGGCTCCAGGTCCAGGCGCGCGCGCTGCCCATGCTCTGGCGGCCGATGCGCGGCGCGGTCTCGCGGCTCGTCAGGTACCCCACCAGCAGCCCGTTCTCGATCAGCGGGACGTTCTGGGCGGGAACGCCCTCGTCGTCGTAGCCGAACGTGCCCAGGCCACCGGGGGCGGTCGCATCGGCGTCGATGCTCACGAGATCGCTCCCGTAGTGCAGGCTGTTGAGCTTGTCGGTGGTCAAGAAGCTCGTCCCGGCGAAGCTCGCCTCGGTGCCGAAGACGCGGTCCAGCTCGGTGGGATGGCCGCAGGACTCGTGGACCTGGAGTGCCACCTGGGTCGAGTCGATGATGAGGTCCATCTCGCCCGACGGGCACTGCGGGGCGTCGAGCAGCGCGACCGCCAGCTCCGCCGTCTCCTGGGCGTGGTCGACGAGGTCGAGCGCGCGGACCGCCTCGAAGCCCCCGGTCACCACCTGTCCGTTGAACGAGTTCGGGTAGCTGCGCTGCTGGACCTCGGAGTCGTTGACGGCCGTGACCTCGATGCCGCCACCCGCCTCCACGATCTCCTGCTCGATCCGCGCCCCGGCGCTCGACGCGAAGGTCTTGAGCTCACGCCCCGCCACCATGTTGCCCTCGCGGATCGCGACGCCGGGCACGCGGCCCATGATCGCATCAGCCTCCATCAGGATCTTCAGCTTGTCGTCCAGGCTCACGGCGAACGGATCTTCGGCGTACGGCGTGCGATAGGTGGCCGTCACCGGCGCCGTGTCGTCCAGCTCCACCGGAGACTTCTGCGCCGATGCCGAGGCGCGCGCGATCTCGACGGCCTGGGCCGCGATGCGATCGGCCTCGTCGGGCTCGACCAGCGCACTCGAGCTGAAGCCCCATGCCCCACCGACGAGCACGCGGATGCCGAAGCCGGCGCTCAGGTTCGATGGTGCGGCCTCGAGCTCTCCGTTCTTCACGGTGAGTGCCTCGGTCCGGCGCTCCACGAGGCGGATGTCGGCGTACGAGGCGCCGAGCCGATCAGCGGCGTCGAGCGCGCGTGCGATCACGTCGTTCACGTCAGGGTCCATGCGGGTTGGGTGGATGACGCTCAGGCTACTCGACCGGCCGTGCGAGCTGCGGCGTCAGAT
>JAGXHP010000095.1 GCA_024636135.1 Chloroflexota bacterium | reverse complement strand
GTCCCGGACTACCTGCAGCACGGGCTGATCGTCAGTGACGACTGGATCTCCACGAACCCGAACCTGACGCAGATCATGGTCGACCTGTTCGTCGAGTCCACGCGCTGGGCAAACGACAGCAAGGACGATTACATCGCCCTGTCGGCCACCGCAGTCGAAGGTCCGTCGGATGCGGCCCGAGACGAGGCGTATGACATCTTCCAGGAGATCAACATGTTCGCCATCAATGGCGGCATGAGCGAGGATCTCCTGCAGAACACCGTCGCCGTGGAACAGGAGGTCGGAACGCTCGGAGACGATGCTCCGCCACTCGAGGAGTGGTCCGATCCATCGTTCGTCGAGAACTACCTCGAGCGATTCGGGGAGCAGTAGACCCAGCAAACGGCCCCCGGCGGGAAACTGCCGGGGGCCTCGGCCATTCACGGGAGCCTTCAGTGCTCGATATTCAGCACGTTGACAAGAGCTTCGGCCAGGAAGGGCCGCCAGTCCTCGACGACTTCTCGCTTGCCGTCGCGGAGGGTGAGTTCGTCTCGCTCATCGGTCCCAGCGGATGTGGCAAGACGACGCTGCTGCGGATCGTCGCCGGGCTCCTGACTGCCACGTCCGGCACGGTCGCAGTCGCGGGCGTGCCAAGTCTCGGTCCATCCCGCGACAAAGCGGTCGTCTTCCAGCACTTCAACCTATTTCCGTGGCGCACTGCCCTCGCCAACGCGGCCTACGGCCTGGAGATCCAGGGGATGAGCCGCGCCGAGCGCGAGGAGCGAGCCATGCAGTGGCTCGTCAAGCTCGGCCTCGAACGCTATGCCCACCACTATCCCGGCGAGATCTCCGGCGGCATGCGTCAGCGCGTCGGGATTGCCCGCGCACTTGTCATCGAGCCGAAACTCCTGCTCATGGACGAGCCGTTCGGCGCGCTCGACGCGCTCACGCGCGAACATCTCCAGGGCGAGCTCCAGCGCATTGCCGAGTCGACCAGCCTCACGATCCTGTTCGTCACCCACTCGATCGACGAAGCCGTGTACCTCTCCGACCGGGTCATCGTCATGGGCACGCACCCGGGCCGGATCATTCGTGAGTTCCAGGTCGACCTGCGCCGCCCGCGCTACGACTACAACTTCCGCGCGGAGCCTCAGTACGCGGCGATTCGCGGCGAAATCTGGTCGCTTCTCGAGCGCGAGCTGGCCATCACTCCGGATGAGCCCCTCGTTGACGCGACGGCCGGTGGGGTCGACACTCGGTCATGAATGTCGGTCGCATCCTGAGCAGTCCTCTCGGGCTGAGACTGATGTCGCTCGTCGGCGTCGTCGTGGTCTGGGAGGCCTTCGGCCGGCTCAACCCTCGAGTTGCCTCATATCCAAGTGAGATCGGCGCGGCGTTCGTCCAGCTCGGGTTCGTGGACGATGCCCTGGTCCCGGCGTTCGCGACCACCCTGCACGGCCTCGTCGTGGGCTTCGCGATCGCGGCAACCCTCGGCATCGCCATCGGGTTCGCCATGGGTCGGATCCGGCTCGTCGACCTCATCCTGGACCCATACGTCAGCGCGTTCTACGCGACTCCGCGGATCGCCCTCGTACCGCTCCTCGTGCTGTGGGTCGGGATCGGTTTCGAGCTCCGGGTCACGATCGTCGTGCTCAGCGCTATCTTCCCGATCATCATCAACACGTACATCGGCGCCAAGAGTGTCGATCGCGAGCTGCTGGACGCCGGCAGGGCGTTCGCCGCCAACGGGTGGCAGCTGCTCACCACCGTCGTCGTGCCGGGCTCGATCCCCTACCTGTTCGCCGGCCTGAGGATCGGCGTGGCGCGCGCGCTCGTCGGCATCATCGTTGCCGAAATGACGGCGGCGGTCACCGGCACGGGACGCCTGATCATCCAGTACGGACGATTCTTCGAGACGGACAAGCTGTTCGTCCCGATCATCATCCTGGGCCTGTTCAGCATCGCACTCGCCGAGGTCGTCTACTTCCTCCAGCGTCGCGCGACTCCCTGGGCCCGGGTGGAGCGCATCCGATGACGCCGACCCCCGCGGCACATCCGGGCAGATCACCCATCCGCATCTCGCCCCTGCATCACCCACACCACCGGCCGCGCCGGGGGTTCCTCTACACCGGCACCGGCGTGTGGACCGTCCGGATCGTCACGTTCGTCGCTCTCATCGTCGTCTGGCAGCTGTATGCGAGCGGCGTCAGCCGCGCCCTCTTCGCGGCGCCGTCCGCCATCCTCGAGTCGATCATCGAGCTGACCATCACCGAGGCCACGCTGTGGGGGGCCATCGCCACCAGCATGGGGGCGCTGTTCGCCGGCTTCGGCCTCGCCATCGTGGTCGGCGTGTTCATCGGGCTCCTGATGGGACGCTTCCGACCCCTCGAGTTGGTGCTCGACCCGTACGTCAGCTTTCTCTATGCGCTGCCGACGATCGCGCTCATCCCGCTGCTCGTCATCTGGTTCGGCATCGACACGCAGCTGCGGCTCGCGCTCGTCTTCCTGGCCGGCGTATTCCCGGTGATCATCAACACGATGGCCGGCGTCAAGAACGTCGATGGCGAGCTTCTCGATGTGGGCCGCGTCACCTGCGCGTCGGAGCGCCAGATGGTCACGACCATTGTCCTACCGGCCGCGCTGCCATTCATTTTCGCCGGCATCCGCGTTGCGTTGAGCCAGGCGCTCGTCGGAGTGATCGTGGCCGAGATGACCGCGATCATCACTGGCCTGGGGGGCATGATCATCCGCTTCGCGAACTTCTTCCAGACCGCAAACCTGTTCGTGCCGATCCTGGCAATCATGGCCGTCAGCGTCTCGCTCACCACACTGCTCAAGTGGCTCGAACGGCGGCTCATGCCCTGGGACCACCGACACCTTGAGGAGGAAGGAGCATGAGCGAATCGGCCAACCCCCGGATCGAGGCAAGCGTCATCCGTGACGGCGAGGGCCGAGAGTCACAGCTCCGTTACGGCCGGGGCCGGATGATCCGTCTCGTCGACGCGGAGATCGGCGCCCGGCAGGTCGACCTGCATCTCAACGTCATCCTCGCCGGGTCGGCTCCGGGTCCCTATCACTATCACCCGGCCAACGAGAACGTCTACCACGTGCTCGAGGGGAGGGTTCGGATTCGCATCGACGGCGCCGACCACGACGCAGGCCCGGGCGACACCGTGTTCATTCCGCCTGGCGTTCCCCACTCCGCCACGAACATCGGCGACGGAGACGCCCGGCTGCTGGAGATCTATGCACCGGCGAAGGTCGACTTCGTCGAAGTCCCGACCAACTCAGGAGGCGATTGATGGCGAACTACCAGACCAGGATCCGCGGTGGCGACGTGTACGTCGGCGGGCGGCTCGTGAGAGCTGATGTGCTGATCGACGAAGGGCGGATCGTCGGACTGGTCGACGGCGCCAGCACGGCCGAGGCAGCCGAGACGATCGACGCCACGGGTCGCCTGGTCCTTCCCGGAATCATCGACACCCACGCCCACACCCGTGAGCCCGGCTACACGCACAAGGAGGACTTCCTATCCGCTTCACAGGCGGGTGCTGCCGGCGGGGTGACGACGATGATCGACATGCCGAACGTCGAGCCACCGACCGACACGGTCGAAACGTACCTCGAGAAGCGCGAGCAGGCGGACCGCACCTCGATCATCGACTTCGGTCACTGGGTTGCCGGCACGAATCTCGACGAAATCCCCAAGATGGCCGAGGCTGGCGCAACCGGCTACAAGATCTTCCAGGTCTCGGGTGCGTATCCGCACGATCCTCGGCTCGCCCTCAACGACGAGGCCGCGCTGCTCAAGGCGATGCGGGCGGTGGAGAAGACCGGGCTGCCGCTGAACATCCATCCGTTCAACCAGAGCCTGTTCGAGGAGCTCTCCGAGGAGGCGTTCGCGGCCGGCAAGCCGGCGAACTGGTACACGTTCGGCGAGGTCTACACGACCGATGCCATCTGGCACACCGCGGTGAACACGCTCATCAACCTCCAGCGCCTGACAGATGTACGGCTCAACCTGGTCCACACGCACTCCGCGGGATCGCTCCGCCTCATTCGCGCCGCCAAGGCCGATGGCCAGCGCGTGACCGCCTCGCTTGATCCGAAGTACTACCACCTGACCCGCGAGGACCTGTTGCGGATCAAGGGCCGCGCCTGTCCCGGCGGCTTCATCACCGAGGACGCCGACCGGATGGCGGAGATCTGGCGCAGCCTCAACGACGGCAACATCGACAGCATCGATGCCGACCACGCGCCGCACACGCTCGAGGAGCTCGAACAGATGGAGGACGATGCCTGGCATTCGGCCATGGGATCGCCCCAGTACGACTGGCAGTACACGATCACCCTGACCGACGTGAACGACGGGAAGCTCTCGCTTCGGCGGGCGGTCGAGCTTCTTGCGGAGGCTCCGGCCCGGCTTCTCGGCATCTTCCCGAACAAGGGCGCGCTGCTGCCCGGCTCCGATGCCGATCTCGTCGTCGTCGACATGAGCCGCGAGCTGACCCTGTCCGATGATGGCCTCTACACCAAGGTCGGCTGGACCCCGTACGTCGATTGGAAGGTCAAGGGCTACGTCGAGCTCACGATGCTGCGCGGTACGGTCATCGCTCGTGATCGCGAGATCGTCGGAACGCCCGGATTCGGCCAGTACATCGCGGGCGTGCCCCAGTGACCGTGGCCACGACGCCGGAGGTGGATCGTCCGCTCGATCGCACCGAAGCGGGCATGACCTACGGCGTCCTGGTTCCCCACTTCGGCGAGCATGCCAGCCCCGAGCGGATCATCCAGGGCAGCAAGCTGGCCGAGGATCTCGGCTTCGACGCGGTCTGGGTCCGCGATCATCTGCTGTGGAAGCCACACGGCATGGAGGGCACGAATCGCACGTTCATCGAGCCACTGGCATCGCTCAACGCCATTGGCGCGGTGACGGCGCGCATCCACCTCGGCACGGCGGTGCTGATCCCGCTCCGGTGGCCGCTGAAGCTGGCGCAGGACCTCGCCGCGATGTCATACCTGCACGGAGGCCGCGTCATCGCCGGGCTCGGGATGGGCAGCAACCACGCCGAGCTGGCCGCGGCGGGATTCAACCGCGAGCAGCGAAAGCTCATCTTCACCGAGATGGCGCAGATCGTTCGACGCGTGTGGGCCGAGGACGACGTCACCTTCGAGGGTGAATTCTTCCACTTCGAGAACGTGAGCATCGAGCCGAAGCCGCGGCGGCCGATCCCCATCTGGTACGGCGGCACCACGCGCGCATCGGTCCGCAACACGATCGCCAACTGCGACGCCTGGATGCCGGGACGCATCCCGCTGGCCACGCTCGACGATCGGCTGCAGCTGTTGGCGGAGCTGGAGGCGGAGACCGGGAGGCAGATCACCCGATCGGTCATTCCGCTGGTGAAGGTCGACCGGGACCGGAAGCGCGCCCGCGCCGACGTCGACATCGCCGCGCTCGCGGGCTCGTCCGAGGCGAGCAAGAACTGGATCCAGCCCGATGGTGGGTTCCAGACGATCGAGGACATCCGCGGCATCGCCGTGATCGGAGAGCCGGACGAGGTCGTCGAGCAGATCGCCGAGATCGGTGAGCGGGGCATGGACCACTTCGTCTTCGACCTGCGGATGCAGTTCGATCGATACGAGGAGACGCTCGAGCTGATCGCCGAACGCGTCCTCCCGGCACTCCGCGCCGCCAAGGTCTAGGTCGCCGGCCGTGGGCGACGGATCGGAGGGACAGCGGGGCAGTCCCTGGCCGCTCCTGGCCGCGCTGACCCTGTCGAGCCTCGGCGTCGGCGTCAGCCTGCCGATCATTCCCCTCTTCTCGCTCGAACTCGGCGCGTCGGCGTTCGCGGTGGGGCTCATCGTCTCGTTGCGATGGGCCAGCCGCCTGGTCGCCGACATCCCGGTCGGCACAGCATCCGAGCGACTCGGGCGGCGCGTGATCTTCATCGGCGGGATTCTCCTCGTCGCCCTGTCGGGTATCGCATCGGCACTGGCGCCGACGTGGGAGCTGCTGCTCATCGCGCGGGTGCTCGAGGGCGTCGGAGCCGGCATGTCGACGACGGCCGGCCTCGCCGCCGTTGCCGATCTCTCGACGCCCGCGACCCGTGGCCGCCATCTCTCGGCCTTCCAGGCCAGCCAGCGCCTCGGGTACTGGTTCGGCCCCCTCATCGGCGGACTCGTCGGCGCGACGCTGGACCTGCGGTCGGCGCTGTGGGTCTACGCGGGGTTGGCGATCGCGGCCATCGTTCCGGCGCTGCTCGTGCGGGAGTCGCGGCACTACGCGCCGGTGGTGCACGCGTCGCCGTGGGGATCCCTGGCGCTGCTGGCCCGCAGCCGCGACTTCCGCCTCATCAGCCTCGTCAGCTTCGTCGTCTTCTTCACGATGACGGGCGCCCAGTTCACCGCCCTGCCCCTGTTTGCCGCCAACGAGCTCAAGCTCGATGCCGCGTTCGTGGGCTGGGCACTGTTCCTCTCGAACACCGTGGGCTTCGCGCTCCTCTACCCCTCCGGCGCGATCTCGGACCGATACGGACGGCGCATGATCATCATCATCCTGCTGGCGACCATGGCGGTCGGCCTCCTGCTGCTGGCCGCCGCCGGCAATGCAACATGGATCCTTGTTGCTTCCCTCGTCATGGGCGGCGGCAACGCGCTTCGCGGCCCGGCGATGCAGGCCTACGTCATGGACGCGGGTCGCGCGGGCGGGCACGGCGCCACGGCCGGGGCATTTCGCGCCGTGGGTGACCTCGGCTCCACGCTCGGCCCGATCGTGGCCACCGCACTCATCGTGGTCGGCTACGGCACCTTCTTCGTCGTCAACGCGGCCGTCGCCGTCGTCGCGCTCATCGTGTTCTGGCGCTGGGCAAGCGCGCGCCCCGGGGCATCCGCCGTTCCAGCCACCTCGTAACCTGCGCGTCGTGAGCCAGGATCCCACGACCCTCTCCGCCACGGACCTGGCGGCGCTCCTCGCCGGCCGTACCCTTTCGGCGACCGAGGCGACGATGGCGTATCTCGAGCGCATCGAGCAACGCAATCCGCGCCTGAATGCCATCGTTCATCTCGACGCTGAGCGGGCGCTCGCCACCGCGCGGCGTCTCGACGAACGGCGAATGGTCATGGGGCCCCTCCACGGGGTGCCGATGACGGTCAAGGAGTCGCATCGGGTGGCCGGCCTGCCGATCGACGTCGGCAACCCGGACGCCTCCTTGACGGTCAGCCGGAGCGACGGCGAGGTCGTGGCTCGACTGCGGGCGGCCGGCGCGATCCTCCTCGGCACGACGAACGTGGCGCGCGATCTCGACGACTTCCAGACCGATAACCCGGTCCATGGCCGCACGAACAATCCCCTGGACCTGGCGCGCACGCCCGGCGGATCGAGCGGAGGCGCGGCAGCGGCGCTGGCGGACCGACTCACACCGCTGGAGGTCGGGTCGGACATCGCGGGCTCGCTCCGGATCCCTGCCGCGTTCACTGGCGTCGTCAGCCTGATGCCGACGGCGGGCCGTATCCCGCGACGCGGCCACGTGACGGAGCCGACCCGCCACCCGCGCGGCGGCGGAATCGGCGTCCTCGCCACGATCGGACCGATGGCCCGGACGATTCCCGACCTGCGGCTGCTCCTCTCGGTGCTGACAGGGTCCGAACAGCGGCCGATGCCTGTCCGCAGACCGTCGATCGGCCTGATCGCGGAGCTCCCCGGCCTCCGGGTGCAGCGATCGATCTCGGACGCGGTGGCCAAGGTCGGGGCCCAGGCCGAGCGCAACGGCGCTCGGGTCGAGGCAGCGCATGCGCTACCCGCCATGGACGTTCAGCACGCTGCGTTCGTGCTTCGCTACGAGGCCGCTCGTCGATTCGGAGCGCGGTGGCGGCAGGAGCGACCCGCCGCGGCGGCCGCGCAGGCCGAGGCCGCCGTGGGGTGGCATGCGCTCCTCGAGCGCCGCGACGCCATCCTCATGCCGGTGGCGATGACGACGGCGTTCAGCCACCGTCCACGAGGAACGCCGATCTTGATCGACGGCACCACGATCCCGTACTGGGGCCTCACGCGCTATGCGGAGCCGATCAACCTCGCGGGGTTGCCGGCGCTCGTCCTTCCGGCCGGACACGATGGGGATGGGATGCCGATCGGCCTCCAGCTCGTTGCCGCGGAAGGACGCGACGCATGGCTCATCAGCCTGGCGGAGTGGCTGGTCAGACGGCTTGAGGGCTAGTTCGTGGTCGGCCGGTGGGACTGGCTTAACGCCGTCCCGCGATCGCGTCAGCTGCTATATCAGTGGTGATATAGCCACTGAACTGGGCCTCCGAGCCGCACTAGCGAGGCCCCTCGCTGCCGTCGCCAACGCGCCCGCGGTGAGCGATCTCCTCAGGCGCCTTTCGTCGTGGCGTCCCCCAGGAGCTCGTCGGAGCCTGCCGTGGCCTCCGGCGCGGTCTGGCTGGCGGCCACGGCGGAACGCAACGACGCCTGGCCGCGAGCGAAGACACCGGCCAAGACCCGGCCCAGCACGCCGACGAGGGCCCGCTGGCCGAAGCCCCGTCCGGGCGCGGTGTACTCGGTCACGCGCGTTCCACCGGCAACGTCCTCCAGCTCGTACGTCATCCGCATCGGTTTCAGCAGCGGCATCGGCACGTGATTGAGAATGGTGAAGTAGTCGAACGGACGCCAGTCGAGGATCTCCTCCAGGCTGGCGTTCTTGCCATGGATGCAGTGGTTCCGCGTGCCAATCCCCCGACGACCATCGGGCGTGGACTGGTCGATGCGCTGGATCCCGGGCTGCCAGCCGGCCCGCAGCCCGGGATCGGTGAGGTAGTTCCACGTCACCGACCGAGGCGCCGGCACCTCGTACGAGGTCACGCCCACCGCTTCTTCTCGGCTGACCTTCACGCGACGGCGCTCTCGCTCCTCGGTCCAGCGTTCGTGGAGGTCCTGGACCCAGCCGTCGACGCCGCTGAGGCCTTCGACCTGCTCGGCGTGGCGGCGCATGCGAAGGCGCGCCGGATCCAGGCCCATGGCGCCGACGACCGCGTCGGTGTAGAAGGCGTATCCGGCATGGCCGGTGACCTCCACGATGTGGTTCTTGAGAAGCCGATGCACCAGGATCACATCGGACCCGCTCAGGTCCTCGCGGCCCGCCACGTGCTGGCGGCCGTAGGCGCCGTGATGGGCGACGAACTTGAGATCGAGCCGCGGAATGAGGACGCAGGCGTTGCAATCGCACTGCGTCGCGCGGTCGATGGCGTCCTGGCGGCGCCGGAACGCGAAGTACGCAGCGTCCAGCGTGTCGAGCAGCATCGAGGCGTCGACCCGGTTGCCGGGCACGTACACGAAGACGGCGTCGCCCTCCAGCTGGCTCAGCTTCATCGGCGGCGACAGCGACCGGACCACCGTCTCGGTCAGGTCTTCGAGGACGTCCTGGGCATGATCGAGCTCGGCCCCGGCGAGATACGAGGTGTAGCCGCTGATGTCGGCGATGGCCAGGCAGCCGGACTCCGTCCCACGGAGCGCCGCATGCCTCGCTCCGGACGAGGTCATGCTGCCAGCCTACTCCGCGGCCTCCCACTCCGACCATCGGGAGGTCGCCGGGCCTCTTCCGCCGCCGACCGAACCGATGACGGCTATTCAGCCGAGCCGCGCCCCGATACAGTTCGCGCATGAGGGGACTCGGGGGTCGCAGGCGGACTCTGCCCTGGATCGCGGGCCTGTTCGTGGTGGCTTTCGGCGCCGCGGCGGTTGCCCTCATCCCCCGCGGCCAGCAGGAGGCGCCGGGCGACTCCGTCGTGCTGGCACGGCCGCTCCCGGGCGAGGTCCGCGCCGACTACCTGCCCGACGGGACGCCGGTGTGGGTCACCGGCCACGTCGACGGGGACGCCAGCGTGATCTCCGCCTTCTCCTCGCACGTCCCGTACGGCCTCAACAAGCTGATCTGGTGGTGCAACAAGGCCGATGCGTTCGACGATCCGGCACACGGAGGCAAGTGGGACGAGTACGGGGTGCGGCTCGGCGGCCCGGCGCCCATCGGCCTGGCGACGTACGAGACGGCAATGGTGGGCGGTCGGGTCGCGATCGGCGGCCTTCGCGAGGGCCAGCCCTTTGACACACCGTTCCTGGGTCCTGGCGGGACGGAGCGAGAATGGTGCATCGGCCTCGACGGTGGGGCGACGTGGCATACGTTCGACGACTGGCGAACCTGGGACTCGCCCACGGCCGCCGTCGATGCGGAGCCCGACGAGTGGATCCTGCTGGAGGGTCATCTGGCGGCCGTCGGCGGCGAGCTGCGCTTCTGCGCCGCGGCCGGCTGCGCGGATTCCGCGCGGGTCCTGGACGTCACGATGCCGAGCCATCCGGAGCTGGAGCTCGGTCCATTCCCGGGCGAGCGGTTCATCGCGCACGTCCGTGACGGGGCTCTTGCCGACCTCACCCGCGCCGTCCCGCTCCCCGTGCCCTAAAGTCACCCATTTCGAGGGGTGGTTCCCGTACGCTCCCCGCGAAATGACGACGGCGCCGCGAGGTCACCGGCCGCCCGGGCTGACAAGGCGGTCGCGCGATGCCTCAGAGCAGACGACGACCAGGTGCGACCGCGCCCGGGTGGCGCCCACGTAGAGCAGCGAAGCCAGCTCTCCGGCATCCACCCGGCCGTCGATTTCGGCCAGCACCACGCACGGCGACTCGAGGCCCTTGTAGCGATGGATCGTCGCGACGCGCACCTCGTTGCCCTTCGTGGGCGGCGGCAGCACCGAACCTTCCGGCCCGTACTCGGGCATGAGCCGATACGGCCACGCCTCGACCGGCGAACCATCGGCCGACATGAGCCACGACGACCGGGCCGATCGCGGCGTCAGCACCACGCAGTCCGAGGGTGCCACTCGCCCGCGATCGATGACCTCCCGCAGCACAGAAGCCACAACCTTGCGGCAGGCCCCCGGATCCCCATCGGCGTAGGTGACGATCTCGACCGGTGAGCCGTCGGGCCCGAGGGAGACCGAGGGCGGCGCGGACGCATCGGTCTGGCTGAAGCGCTGGGCGAAGTCGTGGATGGCCTTGGTGGATCGGCGGTTCTCAGGCAGGTAGAACGGGTCAGTCCGCTCCGGCATGACGACGCCGAGCTCGTCCGGCTCGCGCGCGTGGTAGAGG
>JAGXHP010000094.1 GCA_024636135.1 Chloroflexota bacterium | reverse complement strand
GCGCGGTCGAGGGTCATCTCAGGCAGCCCATCGGCGAACTCGAACACGACGCGGTCGTATCCCGAGTGCGCGCCGATCCGCACGTCGGTGATGTTCGCCAGCGCCACGGTCCCGCGCTCGACGATCGGAAGCTCACACGAGAACTCCACCAGCTCATCGGACGGCACCGGCTCGGCGCTGCCCACCGACGAGCTCGGCGCGGCTGAGGGAGTCGTTGGCTGGCTCGCCGACGTTCCGGGTTGAGGCTCCGCGCAGGCCGTCAGTGCGAGGGCCACGACGAGGATGCCGGTGCTGAGCGAGGGGCGCATCAAGGGGAATCTCCTGCTGCATCGGGAAGTATCGGAGCCGTGGACGCTCGGCCAGCCGCGATCGTTACGCCGCCGGGCTAGACTTCCGCGCATGAACGAGAGCGAACGGGCCTACGCACCGGGGCTGAAGGGCGTACTGGCCGGGGAGACCGCCCTGGCCCGGGTCGACGGCGAGAACGGCCGGCTGCACTACCGTGGCTATCCCATCGGGGAACTGGTCGAGCGCGGCTCGTACGCCCAGGTGGCGGAGCTGCTGTGGACGGGTGAATGGAACGCCGATGCGTCCCTTTCTTGCGCGCCGCTGCCGGCGGAGGTGATCGATGCACTCCGCGTCCTGCCGAGCTCGACGCACGCCATGGATGCGCTGCGCACGGCACTCTCGGTTTGGGGCGCTGTCGAGGGCACGCTGTGGCCGCCGACGGTCGAGCAGGCGCGTGCCCTGACGGCGGTCGCGCCGTCGGCCCTGGCCGCGTTCGCGCGAATCCGCGACGGCCTCGAGCCCGTCGAGCCCGATGCGGGCCTCGGTCTGGCCGAGGGGTTTCTCTACCAGCTGCGCGGCGAGCGGCCGGACCCGGCCGCGGCGCGGGCCCTTGACGCGTACTTCGTCGTCGGCGCGGAGCACGGCTTCAACGCCTCGACCTTCGCCGCGCGGGTCATCATCTCGACGCATTCGGACATCGCCAGCGCCGTCGTGGGGGCGATCGGCGCGCTCAAGGGCCCCTGGCACGGCGGGGCCCCGGCGGAAGTCGTCGACCAGCTCCACGAGATGGGCGACATCGACCAGGCCGAGGCATGGATCCGCGGGACGCTCGAGCGCGGCGAGCGGCTCATGGGGTTCGGCCACCGGGTCTACCGTGCCTACGATCCTCGCGCGGCCGCGCTGCGTCGCGTGGCGGAGAGCCAGGCGCATGCCGCTGATTGGCTCCAGAAAGCGGTCGCGGTCGAGGAAATCGCGCTGCGGGTGCTCGAAGAGTTCAAGCCCGACTACCCGATCAAGACGAACGTCGAGTACTACGCGGCGGCGGTGCTGCAGGGCGTCGGCCTGCCGCCCAACCTGTTCCCCGCCACCTTCGCCCTGGCGCGGCATGCGGGGTGGACGGCGCACTGCCTCGAGCAGGCCGAGGTCGACGTGCTGATTCGCCCCGACGTGCGCTACGTCGGGCCCTCGGAGCGCCCGCTGCCCGCCTGAGCGATCCTGGCCGCCAGCAGGCGGCGCTCGGCGGGATTGGCGGTCAGATCCAGGGCGCGCTCGTCGGCCGCACGCGCGTCACCCGGACGGCCGACCCGTCGCAGCAGCTCGGCGCGGGCGGCGTGAAACAGGTGATAGCCCGCGAGTCGATCGGCCAATGGCTCCACCTCGGCCAGGGCGACCACCGGTCCATCACGTTCCGCGATGGCCAGCGCCCGGTTCAGGGCCACGACCGGCGTCGGCTCCAGCCGCTGGAGCGCGTCATAGAGTTCGACGATGGCCGCCCAGTCGGTGGCCGTCCACGAGGGGGAGGCGGCGTGCACGGCGACGATGGCCGCCTGCAGCTGGAACGACCCCGGCCGGTTCATGCGCTCGGCACGCGCCAGGAGCTGAGTGGCCTCCGCGATCGCGGAGTGGTCCCAGAGCGCGCGGTCCTGGTCCGGCATGAGGACGAGGGAGCCGTCGGCGCCGAACCGTGCGTCGGATCGGGCGAGGTGGAGCCGCATGAGGGCGAGGAGCCCGATGACTTCGGCCTCATCCGGCATGAGGCGCAGCACCAGCGACGTCAGCCACTCCGCATCCCGGGCCAGGTCGCGCCGCTCGGACGCGTCCCCGGTCGAGGCGAGGTATCCCTCGTTGAAGATCAGGTACAGGACGCGAAGCACCTCCTGCAGCCGGCCCGGAAGTTCGGAGGCATCGGGAACCCGGTACGGAATGGCGGCATCTCGGATCTTGCGCTTGGCGCGCACGAGTCGCTGGGCGATTGTCGCCTCGGGGACGAGAAACGCCCGGGCGACCGCTGGGGTCTCGAGCCCGCCGATGGTCCGAAGCGTGAGCGCGATCTGGGCCTCGCGGTTCAGCGCGGGATGGCAACAGGTGAACAGCAGCGGCAGTCGGTCATCGGCTCCCATGGCTCCGTCAGTGGGAACGCGCGCGCTCATCTGGGTCGCCTCCCGCGTCAGCTGCTCCATCCGCTCCCGATAGCGTGCCTGGCGTCGCAATCGATCGACCCCCTTGCGACGGGCAGTCGTCATCAGCCAGGCGCCCGGGTTCTCGGGGATGCCGTCCTTCGGCCAGTGCCCGATGGCGGCCATCGCCGCGTCCTGCACCAGCTCCTCGGCAGCGTCCCAGTCACCGAGGATGCGGACGAGCGCGCCGGTCAGGCGGCCGCGCTCATCGCGCAGGACCTCCGCCAGGCGCTCGTCGACGACGGATCGATCAGTCACGTTCCACGGTGGGACGAATCTCCAGCACGTCCGGACCCGGCCACGATGACGCGATGGCGATGGCCGCGTCGAGGTCTGGCACGTCGAGGATGCCGTAGCCGCCCACGACCTCCTTGCCCTCCATGAACGGACCGTCGGTGACCGTCGCCTCGCCGTCCCCGTTGCGGCGCACCGTGGTCGCCGTGGCGACCCCCTGGAGCTGGTGGCCCTCGATGATCCGTCCGGCCGCGGAATGCTCACCCCACCAGCCGCCGATGCGTTCCATCATCTGCTGCGACTCATCGGGACCGAGCGTGTCCCACGCCTCTTCGCTTCCTGCGATGAGCATCATGTACTTCACCGGTGACTCCTCATGCGTGTCGTCCTTCACCGATGACGACGATCGGCACCGCCCCCGATCGACATCGGTATCGATCGTGCACCAGTTGATCATCATGAATGACAGTCACAAGATCGACGACCCGACCGGTGGGATCGAGGGCACCGACGAGGCGGCACTCGGGACCGATGGGCCGCCCACCTCAGCGCCTCCGGGTGCGCAGGTGGGTGATGACGTACGCCTGGTGCCCGGCGCGGGAAGCGACGACGTCGTACCCGACGAGGCGAAGCCGTGGTTCACCTCGCTCGCTGCCGCGAGCGACCAGGCTGGCGTGGCCAACGAATCTGCCGATTCGGACGAGGACGATTAGCCGCACAATGCGCGGGTGAACCCCGCCACCTCTTCGCGGCCGTCGACGCTGGCGGTCGCGATCGCCCTGCTCATCGTCTACGTGGTGTGGGGCTCCACCTACCTCGCCATCGCCGTCGTGGTCGAGACCCTGCCGCCGCTGCTGTCCGCCGGCCTGAGGTTCGGCGTGGCGGGCACGGTCATGATCGGCGCACTGGCCGCGCACGCTCGCTTCCGACGTCGGGTACCGCTCGAGGGCCCAACCCGTGCCCACTGGCGCTCGGCCTTCGTCATCGGCGCGCTGCTGCTGCTCGGAGGCAATGGGGGCGTGGTGCTGGCGGAGCAGTTCATCGGCTCGGGTGTCGCCGCGGTTCTCATCGCGACCGTTCCGATCTGGCTCGCGGTGTTCGACGCGGTCCTTCAGCGCCGAAGGCCGACGGGCCTCGTCATGGGCGGCCTGGTGGCGGGCATCGTCGGCGTGGGAATCCTGCTGGCGCCGGTCGATGGGATGAGTGCCCTGGATCCGCTCGGGGTCGGCCTCGTCGTCGTCGCCGCGATCTCGTGGGCCGCCGGGTCGCTCTACGCCCGTCGCGCCGCGCTGCCGCGCTCGCAGCTGCTCGGGACGGGGATGGAGATGCTGGCCGGGGGGATCGTTCTGGTGGTCGCCGGGACGCTGATCTGGGAGATCGGGCGCACCGACGTCTCCGAATTCTCGGTCCAGTCGCTGGTGGCGCTTGCCTACCTCGCGGTGTTCGGGTCGCTGGTGGCATTCACGGCCTACTCGTGGCTGCTCGCCAACGTTCCGGTTTCGACGGTCGGGACGTACGCCTACGTCAATCCCATCGTTGCCGTGGCGCTCGGCGCGGTGATCCTGTCGGAGCCGGTCACCCCGCGAACGCTCGTGGCGACGGCGATCATCATCGGCGCGGTGGTGGCCATGGTCTCCGGGAGGCCGCGCGAGACGGAGGAGCCGGGGCCGGTCCCCGAGGCCGCGTCGCTCGAGGCGGACTGAGGTTGGCACCGATCCTGCGCGGAGCATGCCCATGAAGAAGTTTGAAACCATCGACGCCGACACGCTTCGCGAGCGACTCGCGGGCGACGATCGGCCCGTGCTCGTCAACGCGCTGGCGCGCGAAGCCTTCGATGACGAGCGTATTCCCGGATCCATCTCGATTCCCGCAGCCGATGCGCTGCGCCTGGCCGGCGACGTCCTGGCCAAGGACCAGCCCGTGGTCGTCTACTGCGCGTCGCGCAGCTGCACCGCCAGCCCCACACTCGCCCAGAAGCTCGTCGACCTCGGATTCACTGATGTCTCCGACTTCGACGGCGGCCTCGAGGCGTGGGAGCGCGCCGGCCATCGGGTGCAGCGCACGCGCGTCGCCGTCGGCGTCTGACGCCCGCGGTGACCGAGCGCGCACTCAACGTCACCTGCATCCCGCGCGAGGCCGGGTGGCGCTGCCACGTCGTGGTGGGTGACGACGCCGCCGCGACCGAGCACGAGGTCGAGCTCTCCACCGACACGCTGGCGGACCTTGCACCGGGCGCGATGCCCGAGGATCTTGTCCGCGAGTCGTTCGTCTACCTCCTCGAGCGCGAGCCACGCGAAAGCGTGATGCGCTCGTTCGAACTGCCGATCATCGCGCGATTCTTCGGCGACTATCCCGACGAGATCAGCCGCCGCCTGCGCGGAGAATGATCGTGTCCGCCGGCGGGCTGGGCCGCATGGCGCGGTCACGGCCGACGGCCGCCTTCGGGAACCCCGTGGGGAAGACCACCAGGTTCCAGGCATCGGATCGTGCCGCCGACGGCACGATCATGCCGTCAGCACCGCTCGCTCGCGCGCGGGCGGCAACGGCCTGGGCCCGTGAACGATCGCCCGTGAGGTCCTCGAGGCTGACACCCAGGGCGGTCCGGGCCGGAGCCTCCCGCATGTCGAGGACGGGCAGGTCCTTGATCTCGAGCTGCCAGAGCCTGCGACGCTCCGAGCGCGGATCGATCGCGCCACCGGTGGCCACCGACCACTCGGCCCACGCTGTAGCCGGCTCGAGCGACGCGTAGAGGGGCCACGGGTCGCCGGCGCGGTGGTAGCGGGCGTCGGTCGGGGCCGGTCGGTCGGGCGGAAACGCCGGCGTGTCGACGCCGGTCTGGCGGTGGACCCGCCCGCTGAACCGGCTCAGCGCGCTCAGGCGTAGTCCCCGACGACGTAGGACTCCGCGGCGCCGCGCACCGCGTCGAACGCCCCCTCCGCCATCCGATCGAGGGGACGCGCCCAGCCCAGCGCAGGGTTGGGAGCCTCCAGCCAGCCGCGCTTCGCAGCATCGGTCATGCCGTTGCCGAGGAGGTCGAGAATGCCCTGGAGCTCGCCGATGCGATCCCGGAACCGAGTCTGCGGCCGCTGGCCGGCGCGCCAGCGTTGGGCGGTGCGCACGCTGGCCCCCGTCGCGCGGGCGATGAGGCGAGCGGGGAAGAGCCGGACCACGCGGAGCGGGGGAGCGACGCCGATCGTCATGCGGGGACCGTAGTGAGGGCCCCGGGAGCGGTCAAGGCGCTGCGCCGCAGCACAAGCCGGACGCCTCGTAGATCCGGTCGAGCACGTACCGGCCGTCGGTCTCCGGGTCGGTGAGGTTGGTCTGGGCCTGCTCGAGCATGATGTATGGGTGCATCCGCGCCTGGGCCAGCTCGGTGCCGCGGAAGGCGAGCTCGAGGATGACGCCCTCCTGGGTCTGCTGGCTCCACTCCTGCCCGAACAGGAAGTTGCCATGGCTGACCATCGTGACGCGGTGGTCGCCATCGTCGGCCGGCGTGATCTCGATCGGTCCCGACCAGTGCGTGCCATGGCCGATGACGTGGTCGCAGCCCGCCTCGAAGAAGAGCTCCTGCTGGCGACGCATGTCGCCGATGAATTTCGCGTGGTACTCGGCACCACCCCACCACTGGGGGACGCAGAACACGAGATCGGCGCCGGCGCGCGCCCGCGTCACGGCCTCGCGGACGTTGTCATCACGCAGCCACAGGACTCCGGGCTGGCCGGGGCCGGCCTCGAGTGATCCGGGAATCTCGTTGAACGCCACAAACCCGAAGGTCAGCCCGCTGACCTCGAGGAATACCGGCTCCATGGCGGCATCGAGGTCCGGACCCGCGCCGGTCGTCGGGATGCCCGCCGCTTCGAACTGCGCCAGGGTCTCGAGGAATCCCGGCGTGCCTCGGTCGAAGAGGTGGTTGGCGGCCAGGGTCGCGACGTCCACGCCGTAGGTGTCGCGCAACCGGGGCAGGACGGCCGGGTCGATGCTGAACACCACGCCGTCGTTCACGGTGAAGTTGTCGACGACCGGGCATTCGAAGTCGTCGAGGGTCACATCGGCGGCGCTCACGAGCTCGGCCACCGCACCCTCGTTGCCGGTTCGGACGGCGTCGACGATGTTGAATCCGTTGCCGACCTGGCCGGGCCCGACCGGATTCGGGAACACGGCCCGATAGGCGGCGGTCCCGCCGCCGAACACCCAATCCCAGCCGCGACCCTGGGTGATCGCCGCGAACGCCACGCCACGGTCGGGGCACGAGTCGCCCAGACTGATCAGCGTGCGGATCTGCGCCGGATCGTGCGCCTCGACGCCGACGGCGCGCCCCGTGATGGGATACGAGAGCTCGCGGGCCTCGGCGTTCCCGAAGAGGTCGGCCCCGTCGACCGGCAGCACCTTGAGGGTGGGCACGACAGCGGATGGAGGAAGGAGCGCCAGCAGCTCGGGATCGACGCCCAGGGCGTCCTCGTTCTCGGGAAGGGACGAACACTCCGTGTCATCGCGGCGCTGACCCATCACCTCGACGACGTCGCAGTGCACGAGCATCGTCGCCATTGCCGCCTCGACCTCGGTGAGCGAGATCGCGGCCGTGGCGTTGATGTAGCCCGTGACCACCGCGAGAGGCACTTCGACCTCGGGGACGGGAGTCGGCGTCGGCTCCGGCGTGAGCGTCGGACTCGGCTCCGGCGTCTCGGTCGAGGTGGGCACGGGGCTCGTCGACGGGTTCGGGTCCGACGAGCCGCAGGCCGCAAGGGCAAGCGCGAGGATGAGAATGGCGTTGGCGGTTGGGATCGATCGGCGCATCGGCTGGATGGTACCGGCTTTGCGAAGCCTGCCCGCGTACGTGCCCGGGACACGGGCGGGTACCATCGGCGCATGGAGCGCACGACCACACCGGCCCTCGACCTCGACGCCATCCGCAGCGTGCCGAAGGTGCTGCTCCACGATCACCTCGACGGCGGCCTGCGACCGAGCACGGTGATCGAGCTTGCTGCGGATGCCGGCTACCGCGAGCTTCCGACCACCGATCCCGATGAGCTCGCGAAGTGGTTCACGCTCGGTGCGGACCGCAAGTCGCTCGAGCTCTACCTGGAGGGATTTCGCCACACGGTGGCGGTCATGCAGACACGCGATGGGCTCGAGCGGGTTGCGAGCGAGTGCAGCCAGGACCTGGCGAACGACGGGATCGTGTACGCCGAGGTGCGCATGGCGCCGGAGCTCCTGACCGATGGAGGACTGACCCTCGATGAGGCCGTCAGCGCCATGCTTGATGGTCTGCGGCGCGGGGCCGAAGGCACGCGGCTCACGGTCGGCCTCATCGTCACCGCCATGCGACAGGCGGCCCGCTCGGTGGAGATCGCCGAGCTGGCAGTGCGGCACCGGGACGCGGGCGTGGTCGGCTTCGACATCGCGGGGCCCGAGGCGGGTTACCCGCCGACCCGCCACCTGGACGCCTTCAATCTCATTGCCCACGAGAACTTCCACTTCACGATCCACGCCGGCGAGGGCTTCGGACTGCCGTCGATCTGGGAGCCCTCCAGTGGTGCGGCGCCGAGCGGCTGGGCCATGGCGTCCGAATCGTCGACGACATCACCGTGCGCCCGGACGGGCGGGTCGCCCTCGGACGGCTCGCGACGTATGTCCGGGACACGCGCGTCCCGCTCGAGATGTGCCCGACCTCGAACGTCCACACGGGAGCGGCCGCCAGCATCGAGGAGCATCCGATCGACCTCCTCCGCAGGCTCCGGTTCCGCGTGACGGTGAACACCGACAACCGCCTCATGAGCGGCATCTCCCTGAGCAGCGAGTTCGCGACCTTGCAGCGCGCGTTCGGAATCAGCCTGGACGACATGGAGTGGCTCACGCTGAACGCCATGAAGTCCGCGTTCTGGCCGTTCGATGGGCGGTTGAAGATCATCAACGAGCAGATCAAGCCGGGATTCGCATCGCTTCGAGCGGCGCAGGCGGCGGCGGACCTGACGACCGCCTGATCCGTCGG
>JAGXHP010000093.1 GCA_024636135.1 Chloroflexota bacterium | reverse complement strand
TGCCCATGCTGCGCCCCTGCGCGTTCACGCGCCGGCAGAGCTCGGCGACCTCGGCGAGGGGGCGGCCCTCCTCGGCCGCCGCCCCGACGATCTTCTCGGCGAGGACGGTGACGCCCACGCCGCGACGGCCCGCGGTGTATAGCGAGTCCTGCACCGCGACGTCATCGGCAATGACGACGCTGGTGACCTCGATCCCCTCGGCCTGGGCCAGCTCGGCCGCAAGCTCGAAGTTCATGATGTCGCCGGTGTAGTTCTTCACGATGTGGAGCACGCCGGCTCCCCCGTCGACGGCCTTCGTGGCCGCCAGCATCTGGTCCGGCACCGGGGAGGTGAAGACGGCGCCGGGACAGGCCGCGTCGAGCATGCCGAGCCCGACGAAGCCGCCGTGCATCGGCTCGTGGCCCGAGCCACCGCCGGAGATGATCCCAACCTTTCCGGAGCGTGGGGCGTCCGCCCGCACCACCACGTTCGGCTCGATGACCCGGAGCAGGTCCGGATGGGCAGCGGTCATTCCGGCGAGCGCCTCGTCGACGACTGCCTCGGCGTCGTTGATCAGTTTCTTCATTCGATCGTCGCTCCTTCCGTTACGAGCGCTGCGCGTCGTTGAGATGGGAACGCGGCGGGTGTCACCCGCCGCGTTCTAGTCCGTGGCCGAACGTCAGCCGAGGAGGTAGTTCGTGAACACCGTCTGGTACACGACGGCCCCGAGGATGCCACCGACGATCGGCCCCACCACGGGGATCCAGCTGTACGACCAGTCCGAGCTTCCCTTGCCGGGAATCGGCAGGACCGCGTGGGCGATCCGGGGACCAAGGTCACGGGCCGGATTGATCGCGTAGCCGGTCGGGCCGCCGAGCGAGAGGCCGATGGCAAACACCAGGAAGCCGATGAGCAGCGCGGCGAGACCCGGTGCCAGCTCGTTCTGAACGATTGCCAGCACGCCGAAGACCAGCATGAACGTGCCGATGATCTCGCTCACCAGGTTCGAGACCGTGTTGCGGATCGCCGGACCGGTCGAGAAGACCGCGAGCTTCAGCCCCGGATCCTCCGTCTCCGCCCAGTGCGGCATGTAGTGGAGGAAGACAATTACGGCGCCGATGAACGCACCGACGAACTGTCCCACCAGGTACCACGGCACAACGCCCCAGTCGGTCAGGCCGATCGACGCGAGGCCGATGGTCACGGCCGGATTGATGTGCGCACCCGTCAGGTTCACGATCGAGTAGACGGCGATCGCGACAGCGAGGGCCCAGCCGGTGGTGATGACGATCCAGCCCGCGTTCTGGGCCTTGGATCGGGTGAGGAGGACGCCAGCGACGACGCCGTCGCCAAGGATGATCAGGACCGCGGTGCCGAATACCTCGGCGAGCATGATCTGAAAGCCATCGGTGAGCATGCCAGTTCCCTCTCGGTGCATTGGCTCGATCTGCCGGCCGGACGCTCAGGTGGGCGCGGCCGGATCACCCAACGTTTAGATCGGCGACGGGCACCTCCTTCGGGTCAGCCGCCTCGCGTCGCGAGCGTTATTCAGCATTCAGTGAGGATCGCGTTCCTGCCCGCGCGCGAAGTCGCCGTGCTGCTCATCGGCGTGCTCGTGGCCGGCCTCTTCCTCCTGGCCCTCGGCGAAGTCGCCGCGCCGCTCGTCGTGGACGCTCGAGTGGCCGCCCTGCTGGCCCTCGGCGAAGTCGCCGCGATGGTCCTTGTCGAGCGTTGCCTCCTCGCCGCCCTGGCCCTTCGCGAAGCTGTCGTGCTCGTCACGATCGTCGTGATCGTGAACCGCAGGGTCGTGCGAATGGCTGTGATCGTCGTGGGAATGATCGCCCATGCCCGGGTCTCCCAGCGAAGTGTGACCGGCCTATTGTGGACCTGTGGTCAACTGGCCCGCGGCCAATCTTCGCGCGGTCGAGACCGGCGCCGCAGAAGCCGGAATCCGTACGCCAGCGCGAGCACGACCAGGGTCACCCCGATCCCAACGTACAGGGCGAACGGCATGTTCGGCCACTGGAAGCTGAAGGCCAGGAATCCGGCGGCGGCGGCCACCACGGTGACGCGAATCCAGAAGCGACGGGACGACGGCGCCCTGGGCCCGGTCGCCGCGCGGCGGGCCTCGCGGCGTGCCGCATTCCGCTCGGCTCGTGCCTGCGCCGCCGGCGGGAGCGACGCACCGCGTTCCATGCTCTTCATCTGGCGCTGGTACTGGCGCCGTTCCTCGCGTGACATGGCGGGCAGTCTAGCGAGTCAGGCGCGTGGATCGGTCGATCGCGGCCGCGATCGGCGGGTGCCGGACGGACCCATCCCGGCGGTCCCCGGATAGTCGACCTTGAGCTGGACCGGGTCGGAGCCGAAGACCGCGTTCAGGCCCCATTCGAGCGCCACGCGCGCCTTGCCGCCGATGCCGGGAACGCGGCTCCAGTAGTAGCCGCGCCACATGAACCACGCGATCCACCCGCGCACCCTGATCCCGAACACCACGCCGACGCCGGTGCGATGCCCGATGCTGGCGAGCGTGCCGATGGTGCGGTACTCGAACGGTCGGATGTCCCGGACTCGGCCGTCGATCGAGGCCACGATGTTCTTCGCCAGTTGCTTGGCCTCGCGCACCGCGTTCTGCGCGGTCGGGGCGTGGTACGCGCCCTCCTCGCCGACCTTCGGCACGAGTGCGCAGTCACCGATGGCCCACACGCCCTCTCGACTGGTCTCCATGGCCGATGACACGAGAGCGCGGCCGGCCTTGTCGACCTCGATCCCCGATTCGCGCACGGTCGGCGAGGGCCGGACACCGCCGGTCCAGATCACGGTCCGCGACGGGATGAACTCGCCGTCCCCGATGATCACCCCGTCCGCCCGGACCTCCTTGATCGCCGTGCCGGTGTGGATCCGGTATCCGCGCTTCTCGAGCTTCTCGGCGGCGTACTCGCCCATCCCCTCCGGCATCTCCATCAGGAGGCGATCATTGAGCTCGACGATGTGACCCTGTGGGCCGTCCGCCGGGATCTTGGCGTAGTACCGGCGCCGCACTCGGCGCACGAAGTCCTCGACCTCCCCCGCCGTCTCCACGCCCGAGAAGCCGCCACCGCCGACGACGAACGTCAGCTGAGCCTGCCTCTCGGCCGGGTCCTCCTCGAGATCTGCACGCTCGAGCATCTCGATGATCCGATTGCGAAGGGCGAAGGCGTCGGCCAGCGTCTTCATCCCAACGCTGTACTCGGGAATGCCCGTGATCCCGAACGTCGCGGTCTCACCGCCCAGCGCGATGACCAGCGTGTCGTAGTTGAGCCGATGCGGGTCGCCGTCGCCGCCGATGACCGTGACCTGCTTCCCGTCGAGATCGATGCGCTGGACGTCCGCTGTCACGGCCCAGCTTGACGGCCGTCGCAGCTGCGCACGCAGCGCGGTCACGGTGTGACGTGCCTCCAGCATCCCGGAGCAGACCTCCGGCAGCAGCGGCGTGAAGAGGGTGAAGTTCTCGCGACTGACGAGCCAGATCTCGATGTCGTCGCGGCGCCTCGTCAGCTTCTCGAGGTGCCGCGCCGTCTCCACTCCGGCGAACCCACCGCCGAGCACGAGGACCCGGTGCGGCCAGGGCGGGTCGGAGCGATAGATCGTTCGCATGTCGCGCCGATCATTGCACGAGCACCGGATCACCGCCCTCCCGCGCCGGGGTGGTGTCGCCATCACATCGCCTCGGCGGCTACCATAGGTCCGACATGCAGCAGCCGATTCACGAGATCTTCGACCAGTTCAAGCAGCAGCTCCCGGACACCGATCCGGTCGAGACGCAGGAATGGCTCGAGTCGCTCGACTCCCTGGTCGAGGCGGCCGGACCCGAACGCGCGCGATTCGTCGTCTTCAAGCTCCTCAAGCGCGCGCGACAGCTGCAGGTCGGGTTGCCGACCCTGACACAGACCCGGTACATCAACACGATCAGCCCCGAGCAGGAGCCGTACTTCCCCGGCGACGAGGCGATGGAGCTCAAGATCCGGCGGCTGATCCGCTGGAACGCGCTGGCCATGGTGCTGCGCGCGAACACCCGCTTCGAGGGCATCGGCGGCCATCTGTCGACCTATGCCAGCGCCGCCAGCCTGTACGAGATCGGCTTCAACCACTTCTTCCGCGGCACCGACAACGGCGCGGGCGACCAGATCTACTTCCAGGGACACGCCGCGCCGGGCATCTATGCGCGGGCCTTCCTCGAGGGCAGGCTGACCGAGGAGAATCTCGACCACTTCCGGCGCGAGGCGCTCACCCCCGACGTCGGGCTGTCCAGCTACCCGCACCCGCGGCTCATGCCGGACTTCTGGCAGTTCCCGACGGTGAGCATGGGGCTCGGCCCGATCTCGGCCGTGTACCAGGCCCGGTTCAACCGCTACCTGGCCGCGCGAGGCCTGGCCGACACGAGCCAGTCGCGCGTCTGGGCGTTCCTGGGGGACGGCGAGATGGACGAGCCAGAGTCGGTGGGCGCCCTGTCGCTCGCCGGACGCGAGGGGCTCGACAACCTCACGTTCGTCGTGAACTGCAACCTCCAGCGCCTCGACGGTCCGGTGCGCGGCAACGGCAAGATCATCCAGGAGCTCGAGGCCGTGTTCCGCGGGGCCGGATGGAATGTGATCAAGGTGATCTGGGCGCGTGAGTGGGACGAGCTCCTCGCGCGCGACACCGACGGCGTCCTGCTGAATCGCATGAACGAGACCCTGGATGGCGACTATCAGCACATGGCGGTGAGCGACGGCGCCACCATTCGGGAGAAGTTCTTCGGCGGCGACCCGCGACTCCGCGCCCTGGTCGAGCACCTCAGCGACGACGACCTCGCCCGCCTGCGCCGCGGGGGCCACGACTATCGCAAGGTCTACGCGGCCTACGCATCGGCGGTCCAGCACAAGGGTGCGCCGACGGTGATCCTGGCCAAGACGGTCAAGGGCTGGACGCTTGGCCCGGGCATCGAGGGTCGCAACGTCACCCACCAGGCCAAGAAGCTCACGGCCGACGAGCTCAGGGTCTTCCGCGATCGACTCGAGCTGCCGATCCCCGACGAGAAGCTCAAGGAGGCTCCGTACTACCACCCGGGGCCTGACGCGCCCGAGATCCAGTACATGCAGGAGCGCCGGGCGCAGCTCGGCGGGGCCACGCC
>JAGXHP010000092.1 GCA_024636135.1 Chloroflexota bacterium | reverse complement strand
GCCCTACATGTTGTGATGAAGTGGGATCGCCGAAGGCCTGGAGGCTGTGGCGACCCTGCGGTCTATCAGCCAACCACGATCACCCGTGCTATTGGCAGCCGCGGCCGCTCATTTGCGGGAGCGGATCTCGATGCGTCAGCACGCCGCCGATGCCGTTCTCAACCGGCTTTACCTGGATCGGGCCCGGGAGAGCATGACCACCGAAGCCTTTGCGGAGATCTGGCGCGATGGGCGTGCGCTGACGCCGCGGTGATCACGCCGAGGAGTACGCGCCTGACAAGTGAAGCACTCCTGGCGGTAGTCAATCGCGGTTCATCCGATAGTCATGGTTCGTGCCACGCGGTTGCCATCGGGCGGGTCCTGCTCGGCATCGACGTTACAGCCGCCTGGAGTGGATTTCAGCGCCGCGCCGTATCCGTAGCAGAACGCCGGGAGTTCCTCCGGCGCGACACACCCCGTGTCGTGTCGTCTTCCCGTCCCAGGTGTCGCACCGGATCACGCGCCGTGCGGCCCCGAGTGTGAACCGCCGCGCGGCGGCCGGACCGACCTGCAGGCTCACGGCCCGCGCCGCGAATCGGGCCGGCTACCGGGTAAATGCGGTGCGGCCGAGCACCGCCACACGAAGAGACTCGACACGAGGCATGACGCGGTGCTACACCTATCCGACGCTCCCGCCCCCGCGGAAGGACCGCCGCGGCGGCCAGCGAGGAGCTCAATTCGAGGAGGCGGACAATGCCCAGGAATGCCCCATCGCTGCGCCTGATCGCGCTGTGGGCAGCCATCGCGCTGCTCATGACCGCCGTCGCGCCGGTGGCAGCCAACGACCCTCCGGCCGACGGCCTTGAGCCCATCGATCCATCGGGGCCCATGGAGGAGCACGACGCCCAGGTGGAAGGCATCGTGAGCAGCGGCCCCAATGCCAAGGTCACCAAGAACCTGGCCATCGCGGGGCGCGGTGTGCGCCTCCTTCCCGGCGCGACGACCGACGTCTGGACACTCAACAAGTACACGTACATCGGCACCTTCAACAGCCCGTGTGGCGACGGCAGCGGCAACAACGGCTCCGGCGTTCGGGTCTTCGATACCCACAACGTCAGCAAGCCGGTCGAGGTCGGACCGATCCCATCGGTCGCGGGCAGCCGCATCAACGATGTCAAGGCCGCGAACCTCAACAGCGGCACGATCCTCGTCCACTCGAATGAGTCGTGCGCCGGAGGCCCGGGCGGCTTTGAGGTCTACGATGTCGCGAATCCGCGAGCACCGATTCACCTGGCCCACGTCCAGGTCGACGACAGCAATGCCACGCTACGCGATCTGTTCGGCGTCACCGACGTCGGCGTTCACAACCTCTTCCTCTTCACCCAGGGCACCCGCGACCTGGTCGCCCTCCAGGCCTCGGGTGAATTCGGCGGCTTCCAGATTTACGACCTCACCGACCCGACCAATCCGACCTTCGTCGGCGCCTGGGGGGCGGAGGAGCTCTGCACGGCGTCGTTCTGCAGCCTCGATCCCCCGAACGAGACCGACCCCGATGTGATTCTCGACACCATCTTCGGCTGGATGCGAACCGGCTTCGGGTCATCCGCCAACAAGTATCTCCACGACATGACGATCTCAACGGACGGTACCCAGGCATATCTCTCGAGCTGGGACGCCGGCCTCGTGCTGCTCGATATCTCTGATCCGAGCGATCCGCAGGTCGTCTCCGTCGCCATCGACGTGGCAAATGGCTCACTCGATGGGGAGGTCAACAGCCACGCCGCCTGGCCGAATGCCAATGGCAGCGTCGTGGTCGAGACGGAGGAGGACTTCAACGCCTGGGAGCCCACTCGACCCCTCAGCAACTTCACCTTCGGGACGAACGCGACCAACACGATCCCGGGCGTCGGGGTCAGCACGTCCACCGGTGGCGTGTTCGAAGCCAACCAGACCGGGAACACCGTGACCGTCGATGCCAGCAGCGTGACGGTCAGCAGCGGCCTACTGGCCGGCAACGTCTATCCTGCCGTCGAGGGTGCCGGAAATCAGCCGAAGCTGGCCGACACCGGACCGATCACCGGCGAGGCAGTGTGGATCGGGCGCGCCTGTAACGTCGACACGATCCTCAACGCCGTGGCGATCGACCCCGGGGATGTGGCAGTCGTGCGCCGCGGCACGTGCTCGTTCGCCGAGAAGTTGGCGAACGCCGCGGGGGCCGGGGCGGCGGCCATCGTCGTCTCGAACAACCTGACCACCAGCACGCCGTGGGGCGGCGTTCGGATCTGGGACTACTCAGACCCGTCCAACCCGGTGCTGGCTTCCACCTTCAACACGGTGTGCAGCGCACTCGCGGTATTCGATTCCGCCAAGTGCGACGCGCGCGGGACCTACTCGGTGCACAACGTCATCGTCGAGGGCACCAAGGCCTACCTGTCCTGGTATTCCGACGGCGTGCTGGTGCTGGACATCAGCAATCCGTACAGCCCCAAGGAGATCGCCCGCTACCACGAGGCGGGACCGGAGTTCGAGGCTCGCAACGGCGGGATCCAGAACTTCTGGGGCATCTACAAGGTCGCCGACGAGCCGTGGCTGTACGCCTCCGACCGCAACGGCGGCCTCTACATCCTCAAGGAGAAGGGAGCCGGTTCCGGAAAGAAGTAGACGGGACGGTTGGCTCACCTGGGTCGCCGCGGCGGGATCCGTCCCGCCGCGGCGCCACTAACCTCAAAGCCGTGTCAGACTTGACGATGTGACTCCACCTTCACGCCCACTCATGGTGTGCGGGCTCGCTTGCGTCCTCACTCTCGCCGCGGCATGCCAATCGCCGACGGGTGCACCCGGCGGACCGGCCGGCAGCCATCCGACTGAACTCGAGGTCTCGGCCACCGCCGGCGCGTCCGATCACCTCGAGGATCGGCTGACCGCCGCGCTCACGAAGTACGGAGAACCGGTCACCGATGCCGGACGCGACCAGGCGCTCAACCTGCTGGCCGATCTCGTCACCGCCAATGGCGACTGCGAGACCTGCGGCCTGTCCACCATCCTCGCGCTCATGCTCGAGCTCCCGGCATCCGAGGGCGAGCTTTCGTTCGAGGATGCGGCTCGGTTCGCGATCAGCCAGCTTCTGCGCGAGGAGCTGTACGAGGACCGCTCATAGCGGTCGCCCGGCGCTCGCCGGCAATGTCCCGAAGGTCAGGGTCGGGCTGTGGACTCCAGCAGCTCGTCTATCCGGGCTCTGGCGTGATGCCTGCCTCGATAGGACCATCTTCGGCCAGCGCGAGCGGCGCCGGCAAGATGGGATGGTCGTGATCGCCCGCAGTCGTGCCGCATCCGCTGGTCGCGCGCTTCGACTGGGTCCCGCCCCTGGCCGTCATCGGCTACGGCGACGACGATCGTCCGCTACCTGGGCATCTGCCCCTGCTTCGCGCCGTGCTGGATCATGAAGAGTATCGAAATCGCGCTAAGATTCCTCGTCATGCTCGATGTGATGCGAATCTGCGGTACCCCTCGCGCGATGATCCTGCGGGCGATCGCATATGCCGTCGGCCTTGGCCGCCCGACCGATGCGAGCGAGTGCCTCTCCCTTGACGGGCAGGGCGCGCCGGAGCGGCTGGCCGGCGCGCAATGGTCTGACAGGCTACAGGTCCACGGCACGGCGCACCCGGCGACATCCATGTGAACGCCACCGTGGGGGACGACCAGCCATCGCGCAGCCTGGACCTGGCAAGGGCATGGTACGCGGTGGTGGGAGGTGGGGCGCTGCTGCTCACCGCCGGGCATACCTGGGAAGCCCTGACCGCGGGCTCGCGATTCGATGCACCGCTCGTCTTCGCTGGCATCGGAGTCGGCATGCTTTCGCTCGCGGCCGCCGCATGGGTCGTCGCTACCGGACGATGGCGCGCACTGAGCGCGTGGGCCGGCATCGTGGCCGCCTTCCTTCCATTGGCCGTGGCGATGTGGATCGTGATGACGACGGCCAGCCTGGATGCCCAGGCGCTCGTCGGCGTTCCGACTTTGATCGGCCTGGCGGCGGGGATTCGCATGGCGGTTGCCCGCCTACATCGTCCGATGCCATCAGCGGTTTTGTAGGTTCCAGCACAGCGCGCGCGCCCTCGGTTCGGATCCCCATCACAGCGAGCACGGCTGTCGTGTGCGCTCCTGCTCTTCGGCGTGGAGGCTCCGGACCTTCTGCGCCGGTGCACAGAGGCGGTATCGTGGCACCCGACGAGGGATTTTGGTGCGGTGGAGCGTCTAACGGGTGAGGCATCGCGGATGGGGCGATGCACGCCGCCATCGGATGAAGTGCAAGATGACCGAACCCATGGCCGTGGTGACGCGAGGAGAACTCGCCAGCGTCGTACGGGATGAAGCACGCTTCCGCCACTGGTACGACGCCACCCTGCCGCGCGTCTATCGCTATCTGGCCGCACGCTGCGCCGGCGACGATGCGCTCGCGGAGGAGCTGACCCAGCAGACCTTCGTCGCAGCGCTCCGCAATCGGGACCGATTCGATGGACGATCCGACGTGCTGACCTGGCTTTGCGCCATCGCGCGCAATCGGCTCATCGACCACTACCGTCGTCACGCGCGCGAGACGCGCCGCCACGACCAGCTCATCAACGCGCACCGTACCGGCATCGATACCCGCTGGCAGAGCGTCGAGACCCGCAATGCGGTCGAGGCCACGCTGCGCCGGCTTCCGGCCGACCAGCGCCTGGCGCTCCTGTTCCGTTACCTCGATGGCCTCTCAGTCCGCGAGGTCGCCTCGGCTATCGGTCGCACGGAGAAGGCCACCGAATCACTGCTCGCTCGCGCCCGAGAGGCATTCCGGGTCGCATACGGAGATCAGAACGATGCATGACGACCAGATCCGTGGGCTGCTCCGCGCGCTGGAGGCTGACCGTGAGCCGGATCCGGCCTTCGCCGATGCGCTGTTCGGGCGTCTCAGCCTCACGGCTCGCAACGCCACCCCTCGACGATCACCGTTCCTGCTGCTGGCGGCGGCCTTGCTGCTGGCGACCCTCGTCGCCGCGCTGGCGGTCGGCTCCGGGCTGCTCCGACTGCCGGTGATAGTCGACGCCAGCGCCTCTCCCGAGCCGAGCGCGTCGACGGTCACGAGCCCCGGCCCCGTATCGTCGTCAAGCACGCAGCCGAGCACACCGGCCACTCCTCTCGAGACAGCAGCCCCGGCCAGCCTGGCTGGCAGGATCCTCTTCGCTGAGGCCGACGGGCTGCGCCTTCGAAGCGAGCCGTCGGGCGCTGGCGACGTGGTCGCCACGCTGCGCCGTGGCCAGCTGATGGGCACGTCGGGGAAAGTCGAGACGGCTGACGGCATGGACTGGTACGAGGTCCGCATCGGGCCGCGTACGACTATCACGGGTTGGGTGGCTGCTGGACGGGACCACGACTGGCTGCGGCTGGTGGAGGACGGCGCGATCGCATTCCGATGTGTCGGCTGCGGGAACGAGGCGGTCTACGTGCGAGTCACGCCCTTCGGCGACGCCGACATCGCCACGGTTGCGCCGGACGACGTTCTCGACTGGAGCTTCTCGCCGGACGGGAGCGCTATTGCGGCCGAGGTGGCTATGGCCGCCGGAACGTCGGTCGTGGTGATGAATGGGGACGGCACCGACCGCCGTGAGGTAGCGGTCGATGCATACGCGCCCGCGTGGTCGCCAGACGGACGCCTGGCTTGGATCGGCCTGAACGGGATCGTTGTCAGCGACGCAGGTGCCAACCCGCGGACGATCGGCAGCGCAGTCGGCGCTGGGCTGCTGTCGTGGTCGCCGGATGGGAGCCGACTCGCCTTCGTGGGGCGCGACTGCGCCGAGTGCGCTGACGCCGGACCGATCGCCGGCGACATCCCAGGCGCCATCTTCGTGGTCGACGCGGACGGCAGCAATCTGCGCAAGCTGACCGGGCCGGCGTACGAGGGAGCCTTCTCCTGGTCGCCCGACGGTGTAAGCATCGGCTTTGTCCGTTTCGACCTGAGCGGCGAGCAGCCGACGCAGGCGTTTATCGTGCCTTCGGCCGGCGGCGAGCCGGAGGTGCTCCTGAACGGCACCGCAGTCACGGGCAACCCCCAATGGTCACCTGACGGCTCATCGATGCTGGTGCCGACGCCCGATGGTCTCGTGCTCCTCGATGGCACCGGTCAGGCCGGGACGATCATCGCTCGTGCCGAGGCCGGGATCGCCGGTGCCTCATGGTCGCCCAGTGGCCAGTGGGTCCTCTACACGGTCCTGGGCACCGCCGACGGTCCTGGCCCACAGCTCTGGATCGTCAGGCCCGATGGCACCGAAGCCAGACAGCTCGGGCCCGCCGGGGCATCGGCTACGCAGACGATCTGGCAGCCGGTGCTCGTGGCGATTCCGTGATCCCTTCGGGCGCGCCACGTCCGCGCCCCGCAACACGCCGTGTCTCGGCTCAGTTGTCCAGCGTCCCCGCCGGGTCAAGACACCTTAGTCGAGCGGCGCGTGCAACACGACTGATCCCCGGTCCAACTCATCGGGCAACTCGAGGAACACGACGATGCTCGAGCCACTGCTGGCAATCGACGGAGCGCCGCGCGGGTGGAACGCCGGTGCGCGCGCACCATCGGTGCGGTGGCTGTCGTCCCAGGTGCGTCCGTCACTCGAAGCGATGAGCCAACTGCCCTCTCCCTCGGCCCCGCCGGCCGCGATGAGACGGCCACCAACATTGGCGACCAGCCAGATATGTCCGGCCAACCTCCCTATCAGATCCTGGCTCACCTCCCAGGTGCGTGCATCGGTCGAATGGAGGCCCACGGCACGGCCGGGAGCCATGAGGAACGCGCTCCAGCCCGTTCCGACGGCCGGCGCAACCGCGGTCACGACCCCGAGTGGGTCCTGGTTCGACTCCCAGGGGTACGGCGCTCCGTTGACCTCCCAATGGCGACCATCGGTCGAGGTCCAGGTTGCGGCGCCTGTCGCGCCACCGTCGCTGCCGTGCCCTACCACGACGAATCGCCCATCGGCCCAGGCGGCGTCGTAGAAGTTCGCGCCAGCCGAAGTCCCGGGGAGCGCATCGGTCACCTCGGCCCAGCTGCCCTCCGCTGTCCACAGCCACACGCCGCCGCTCATGTCAGCGAAACCGTGGGTGAGCGCCAGCAGGCCTGGGGCGCCGCTGATCAAGCCCCAGACGAGGTAGCCGTCGGTGTAGAACGGATTACGCGAGACGATCTGCTCCCAGGTGCGTCCATCCTGCGAGCGCCATCCGAGCGGCCGGATGCCGTCGCCACCGCCCTGATAGCCACCGATGGCATACAGCCAGCCGTCGTGCTCGACGAGGTTGCCCATCCACGGACCGGGCATGCCCGGTTCGTCTTCCGCCGGCGGGTCGTAGGCCACAGCGTGTCGTTCCCAAACCTGACCGTCTGGCGAGGTCCATGCGGTCGGGACTCGATCGAGTGTGCCCACGGCCACGTATTCGGGTCCGAACGCGACCACGCCGTCCACTGACCCACCGAATTCGGCTTCGGCCCACGACAGGCTGGTCAGGGTTGAGGGCGTGGGACTGGTGGAGATCGTCTGGCTCGGGGCGACCGATGCTGGCGTCGGGCTCGCCGGAGAAGCCACTGGCGACGCCGATTGAACCAGCGACGGGGTAACGGCGACCCCTCCCTGGGAACAGGCTGCCAGCATGAGAACCAGCGCCATCAGAATGATTGCCGCAACGTTCATGAGATCCCCCACCTATTTTGGTCAGGCTTCCGACCGGGCGATTATCGAGGCAGTCCGTATCAAACGGCATGTGGCAATTGACGTATGGCGCCGGTGCTGCTCCGCAACGTGGTCCAGTCCGCTTGTTCGGGGCGGCCGTGCGTCCGAAGCGCCTGCTAGCGTCCTTCGTCGTTGCGACCAACCGCGCCAGCTCGAACTCGAGCGAGCGCGACAATCGCGGTCGCTAGCAGCACGATCAACGTCGGGATGCCGACGTACAGGATGAGATCATTCGTCTGCATAGCGCCGCTGTTCATGAACAGGACGATTGTCCCAATCGCCACGCCGAGAACGCCGGGCCACACCGCGAGCGCTCGAAGCCGATCTGGAGCTGTTGTCCACGCGGCGGTTGCCAAGATCAGGACGCCGAAGACGGGACCTGAGCAAGACGCTCGATCGCTCACCGTTGGAGAGGCCGGCGATCGACGAGATCAAGGCAAACGCCCCGACCATGGCGAGAATGCCCCTGGAGATCGCCAGCAATGCGCTCATGTGTGGGAGCGTACTACCGCCGAGAGCCGCCACCCGGCAGCATTCGGCAGCCGCGGATCACGGGTACACACCGGTACCCGCCAGAACGCTCCGATCGCGCGCGTCCATGAACTCCCAGCCGATATCCGCAGGCGCGAGGTCGGCCGCAAACACAACCACGAGCCACAGCCCGTCCTGCACCGCGCCCCCAGTGATCCGCGGCTCGTCCTGATCGTTTGCAGTGCCGGTGATCCGCACTGCGACGGAGGTGGCATCCGGCGGCGCCACGCCGTAGAGATAGACGCGGGGATCGGACGATTGCCCTTCGTCGGCTGCGAATTGGACGGTCGCCGCGCCGTCAGCTGTCGACGTGCTGGCGATCACATCGGCATCCCAACCCGCACCATCCGGCCGGAGCCGCAGCAGCTCCAACCCGTCATCACCCCGACGAACCCCGATCGCCGCATTGCGGTCGAACTCGACGACCAGCGCCGACTCCAGGCCGAACGACGGGGCCGCCATATCGAGCTCGGGGCGGAATAGCCCGCAAGCGGACAGCACCAGAGCCGCCGCGATCAAGGTGACGTCGACTCGTCGCCGACCCATGGCGTGTGCTCGGGCGCGGTGATGCTCGGCGCAGACCGTGTGGTGCTCCACGTTGGCTGCGGCCGGCACGAACCGAGTCAGGCCGGCTCGCCGACGTCGTATGCGGCGGTGTCGATCAGCACCTTCAGCTCGGTCTCCGAGTAGCGATCCTGGTGCGCATCTTGACTGTGCGCCTTCGCGGCTTCGAGTAGTCGATCGTCGCCATCGGCCTCGATGTACTCCCCACACGGGCATTCCACGCCACGCATCGTTCACAAGCCTCCTCTATCGAATACTCGCCACGCCTGCATACGACATGCCCCACCTCAGGCGCTCGCGGTAAGTGCGGTGCTGCCGATCGCTCGGTGGAGAGGGCGCCGCGAACCGCGTGCCGGCCCGGGCGCTGAGCACGGCGATGTGAGCGACTGCGGCGTGTTCGCGAGCAGAAGCTTCCCTCGTGGCGGAGTGATGCCCTCGGTGGTTCGGCCTCCGCGTTGTCGCGAGCCGGCGGGAGGCGACAACGAATGCTCCAACGGCGACGACTTCCGCACGCTCAGTGCCATGAACCGGATCCGGCATGCGTACACGGAGGGGTTGCCCCTGTCGTTCAGCGCTACTGAATCTCGTCAGTGCACGACGATCGGGCAATGTGATGGTGAGCTATGGCAGCCCGGCCGATCACGGGCCACGAGCCGTCCTCTATGCCCTTACGACTTCGTCTGGGATGATCGGGCTCATCGTGACTCTCCTTACCGCGGTCTTCGCCTTCGTCGTTTCGCTGCTATTCGTTGCACCGGGCGTCCTCGCCCTACTGATCGGAGCCATCACGGCGCACCAACCCCAAGATCGTGAGCGAGGTGCTCGGACACAAGGAGGTGGCCATCATCCTCGACCGCTACAGCCAGGCCCTGCCGACCCTGCAGGCCAAGGCCATGGCACGGCTCGACACCCTCCTGGGCCGCGCGCCGCGACGCCGCTCGGCGCGCGGCACGGACGCGGCCGACGCCGGCGGGTCGCCGCGGGATAAGGGTCCAGATAAGGGTCCAAACCGCCGCGCCGCGGGCCGAAAGGGCCCGATTGGCCCGATCCGAGCGTGGATCGGGCCGAGAATGACGAATTTGGTACCGCATACCGGATTCCTGGTGAAACGTCTCATGCGTCTCAGCCGCGTTCACGCAGTACATCCAAGAGACGCATGAGACACATGAGACAGGATCCAAAGGGTCCAGATTAGGGACCAGACCGAGGGGATGCGCGCCTCGCCCTACGAGCCTCACCACGCAATCGCGAGGAGACCACCTCTCGTGGCCTGAAGTCGTCATCAGTCAGTGACCGATGTCGAGGTCGCCAGCCTGGACGAGTCCGCTCTCGTAGGCGAAGACCACGACCTGGGCGCGTTCCCGGAGGCCGAGCTTGGTGAGGATGCTCGACACGTGCGACTTGACCGTCGCCGCGCCGATGAAGAGTTCCTCGCATATCTCGGCGTTGCTGGAACCGCGTGCGATCGCAGCCACTACCTCGCGCTCGCGCTCGGTGAGACGCTCCAGGCGACCGGACACCGCGCTGTCGACCGCCAGCCGATCGGCGAACTGGCCGATGAGTCGCCGGGTGATCGACGGGGCCAGCAGCGCGCCGCCATCGGCCACCGTGCGGACGGCGGCCACGAGTTCGGCCGGCGGGATGTCCTTGAGCACGAAGCCGCTGGCGCCGGCACGTAGCGCTCGGTAGACGTACTCGTCGGGATCGAACGTCGTCAGGATCAGCACTTGCACGCCCCAGTCCGCCTCCTCGACGATCCGTGACGTGGCCTCCAGTCCGTCCATGATCGGCATGCGGATGTCCATCAGGATCACGTCCGGCCGATGCGCCCGGGCGGCGTCGATTGCCTCGACGCCGGTTCCTGCCTCGGCCACGACGTCGATATCGTCCTGGTGGTTGAGGACCATGGCGAACCCGCCGCGCACCAGCACCTGGTCATCGACCACCACGACACGGATGCTCACGTCGCTCCCCCGCCGATGGGCAGGCGCGCCGTGACGCGAAAGCCTCCAGCCGCCCGCGGGCCCGCGGTCAGGCTTCCACCCAGCAGCAGCGCCCGCTCACGCATACCCATGATCCCGTGACCCGACCCCGGCAAGCTGGTGGCGGCCTGCCCGTCGTCGGAGATCTCGATCGCCACCGCACTGACGTCAATGCTGATTCGCACATCGCTCTGCGCGCCCGGACCGGCATGCTTGAGCACGTTGGTCAACGCCTCCTGGATGATGCGATACGCGGACAGCTCCACCCGAGCAGGCAGGTCGGTCGTCGCGCCGGAGACCGAGAGTTCACGCTCAGAATCGGGGCTCCGGGATGAGATTGGTACCGCATACCGGAATCGCTGTCGACACCGGCCCGATACTGACCCTCTCACAACGGTCGAAAACTGACCCCTCCTCTGACCGATGAAGCCCAGCCTGCTGCTGAGATCTGCAGCTTGGGAGAGAGGAGTTTGCTCAACGTGGAGGAGCCGGTCGCCCGCCGCCCATCTGCGTCGAGCGTCGATGCGTTGAACGCCGGGCGTCCAAGCTTGCCCGCAGGTCGGGCTCGGTCGACCATAAACCTGTACAGCCATGTGATGCCGACCATGCAGTGCGAGGCGGCGGACCGGATGGACACGATGCTGGCCGGAGGCTGAAAACCGCTTGCGTCGCGGGGCGGCAGCGAGCACGCTGGCCTGAAGCGCCCGATCAAGGGCGGGAAACAACGTTTCAGAAGGAGCAAGGAATGCGACGCGATTTGACGGTCGTCCTCCAAAACCGCCCGGGGACACTCGCCGATGCCGCACAGGCACTGGGACGAGCAGGGGTCAATATCGAGGGAGCATGCGGCTTTCCGGCGGGCGATGAGGGCATCCTCCATGTGCTCGTAGACGATGCGGCTAGTGCGCGTAGGGCGATCGAAGATGCAGGACTTGAGGTTCGCGACGACCGAGAGGTCGTAGTCCTCAACCGGCTCCCCGACGAGCCGGGCAGCCTCGGTGATGCACTCCGCCGGATCGCGGACGCGGGCGTCAATGTCGATCTGTTGTACAACGGGCAGGATGGCTC